>CAZMKD010000211.1:0-14997 GCA_964566575.1 uncultured Verrucomicrobiota bacterium | reverse complement strand
GCTGAGATTTGCGCGCGGCTTGGCGTCGAAGCGCAAGGCGTGCGTGATTGTCCGCCGTTGTTCACCGATCCCAGCAATGAGTTTGTCCAGCGATTGGCTGTGGCGAGTGACGCGGAACTGGCGGGCGCGCCGTGGTTTTGCTACGCGGCGATTTTCGCGGCGCACGGCGTGCCGGCGGTTGCCTTCGGCCCCGGCAGCACCGAACAGGCGCACACGGCGGATGAGTGGGTTGAGTTGGCCGAGGTGCTCCGCGCGGCGAGGATTGTGGAGAAGTTCTTGCGAACGGCAGGTTAGCCACGGATCTGCAATTCGTGGTGCAGGATGCTTAGCGCGTACAGCGCGGCTGTCTCGGCGCGCAACACCAGCGGTCCAAGCGACAACGGCAGGCAACCGGCGGATTTACCGGCAGCAAGTTCAGCAGGAGTGAAGTCGCCTTCCGGGCCGATGAGAATCAGGACCGTTGTGGGCCCGCTGACCTCAGCGGGTGCCGCGCCCACACCGCGTGAGGTCACGCGGCCTACATCCCGCAGAATTGTCTTCAACGGCTTCGAGTCCGGTTGAAGCGAGGCGATGAGTTTGAGATCGAAGTTGCCAGGCGCGTTCAGAAAGTCGCGCGCCTTCTGCGGCGCTTGAATTTCCGGCAACCAGTTGTTGCCGCACTGCTTGCACGATTCGAGCGCGATCTCGCGCCACCGCTCGACTTTCTTCGAGTCCTCGTCGAGCTGCACGATGGTCCGTTCCGAAACCAGCGGTACGATACCGGACACGCCGAGTTCAGTCGTTTTCTGTACGATCAAGTCCATGTTCTTCTTCGGGATCGCCTGCGCCAGTGTAATCCGACAAGGGAGCGGTGGCGTGGTGGATTGCTGGAGAACGATGAGCTTGCCGGCTTCGCCGACGCGGCACTGCGCTTCGTGGCCGCGCCCATCGAAGACGTTGACGGTATCACCAGTCTTCACGCGTAACACGTGCGTCGCATGATGCGCCTCCTCGGAACTCAATGCCGGCTGCTGAAAGTTCGGGAGATAAAAGCGATGCATGGTGGCGAATCGTTTAGCTTGTCATGCCGAGGTTGTCGAGGCATCTCTACCGAGGCAGCGGTGGTCGAGTTTCCTTTCCAGCTTGAGTGGTCAACAGAATTTCTCTACCTTCGGGCAAGGAGATTGAAGCGCCCTATGAAGCGGCGAATTGGCTGCGTGATGTTGATCGTGGTTCTCGGTATCGTCTTGTCTGCCGACTCCGAAGCCGGAAACAGAGCGGTGGACTTCCTCAATCAAGGCAATTCCAAGTACCGGCAAGGCGACTTCGACGGTGCGATCGCTGATTACACGCGCGCTCTCAAATTCGATCCGCGATTTGCTAGCGCGTACTGCAACCGTGGCGTTGCAAAGATAGACACGGGGGATTTGAGCGGGGCGTTTGCTGATTTCGACCGGGCGCTTGAACTCGTGCCGAAATATGCCGATGCGTACTACAACCGCGGGCGCGCCAAGATGGCTAAAGGTGATTTGGATGCGGCGATTACCGACTATACGCGAGCCATCGAGTTGCAGCCCGCAGATGCCCTTAGCTACAACAATCGAGGTGGCGCCAAGAAACAGAAAGGCGATGCCGCCGGCGCACTGGCAGACTACACCCACGCCATAGAGCTCAACCCAAAATTCGCACCAGCACACTTCAACCGCGGCGTTGTCAAGGAGGCCTTAGGCGATTTGAATGCAGCGATGGCCGAGTACACCCGCGCTATCGAGCTGAACCCGAAATACGCCGATGCCTATTTTAATCGCGGGCAGGTGAAGCAGACCAAAGGTGACTATGACGCAGCAATTGCCGACTACACCCACGCCCTCGAATTCAATCCGAAAATGGCCGACGCTTACAACAACCGTGGCGTCGCCAACGTTGCCAAGGGTGACTGGGCCAGTGCGGTGGCCGATTATGACCGCGCCCTCGAACTCAATCCGAAGAAGGTAACGTACTATTCCAACCGTGGGGCCGCCAAACATCAGATAGGCGATTTAGATGGAGTGATGGCGGACTATGACCGCGCCCTCGAACTTGACCCGAAGCAGGCCGGTGCCTACAACAACCGTGGCTACGCCAAACACACCAAGGGCGACGATGACGGGGCGCTAGCTGATTACGATCGCGCTATTGAACTCAACCCGAAATACTCCGCAGCATACTACAACCGTGGTGTTGCCAAGCAGGCGAAGGGCGATTTGCATGGGGTGATTGCCGACTACACCCACGCCATCGAACTGGACCCGAAAACCGCTACCCGGTACATTGGCCGTGGAGAGAGTTTTTTCATGCAGCGAAGTTGGACAAACGCCGTGGCGGATTTCCGACGCTATTGCGAATTGAACCCAACCGGGCAGGAGTATCCGCGTCTATTCATTTGGGTGACCAGGGCGCGATTACGTGAGAGAGAACCGGCGAACAAGGAACTCGCCGCGTACTTCGATCAGCGCAACTCCGGTACGGCTCGCGACTGGCCGTCAAAGATTGCCAGCTTCTTGCTCGGCAACACGAGCGAGACTGACTTCCTCGCCGCCTCCACAAAATCCACCAACTCTGAACAAAAGCTCGGCCAACAATGCGAAGCGTGGTTCTACGCCGGCATGAAGCGATTGCTTGCCGGGGACAAGACGACCGCTGCCGAAGCTTTCCGCAAGTGCGTGGCGACGGACATGAAGACTTACACGGAGTACAAGTTCGCCCAAGCCGAGTTGAAGGCGTTGGCCAACGAACAGTGACACGGCGGCCGGCGCGCCCGGCGGTCGCGCACTACCGGCTGAAGAAGCGCTTGGCTTTTTCGAGGAAGGACTTTCGTTGCGGGTAGGCTTCGTCGTTGGCGAGTTGGGCAAACTCTTCGAGTTTCTCGCGGAGTTGCCGGGAAAGTTTTGTCGGGACTTCGACAAGGATGCGGACCAGCAGATCTCCACGGCCGCGGCCGTGGACGTTGGGCATACCCTGGTGGCGCATCCGGAACATCGTGCCCGTTTGCGTGCCGGCGGGAATCTTCAGGCGCGCCGCGCCGTGCAGCGTCGGAACGTCAATCTCGCCGCCGAGGGCGGCAGTCGAGAAGTTGATCGGGATTTCGCAAAGAAGGTCGTCGTCTTGCCGGACGAAAATGTCATGCTCCTTGACGTGAACGACGACGTAGAGGTCGCCGTGCGGGCCGCCGCGGGCACCGGCTTCGCCATGACCGGAACTACGGAGGCGCGAGCCGTCATCGACGCCGGCGGGGATTTTGACTTTGATTTTGCGCCGCTGTTGGGTACGGCCTTCGCCGCCGCATTTTTTGCACGGGTTGGAAATGGTCTCACCGGTACCGTTGCAGCGCGGGCACGTGGACGCGACGGTGAAGAAGCCGCGCGAGTGCGCGACTTGGCCGCGACCGTGGCACGTGGGACACGTCTCAGCTTTCGCGCCGGCGGCAGCGCCACGACCGCTGCAGACGTCACAGGTGTCGAGAACGTTGAAGGCGACTTCCTTCTCGACGCCGCGGGCGGCCTCTTCGAAATCAATTTCGAGGTCGTACCGAAGATCGTTGCCGCGGCCGGCGGCGCTGCGTCCGCCGCCGCCGCCAAAGGCTTGTTCGAAGATGCCGTCGAAAATGCCGCCCGCGGCGCCGCCGAAGACTTCCCGGAAAATATCCATCGGGTCGTGGAAGCCGCCCCACTGTTGGCCAGCACCCGGGCGCGCTGCGCCGGCACCGGGCGCGAACGCGGCGTGGCCGAATCGATCGTAGGCCGCGCGTTTCTGCGGATCGCTCAACGCCTCGTAGGCTTCGCCAAGCTCTTTGAATTTGTCTTCAGCGGTATGGTCGCCGGGGTTTTTGTCGGGGTGGAATTTGATCGCGAGCTTTCGGTAGGCTTTCTTGATTTCCTCGTCGGAAGCGCCTTTCTGGACACCGAGAACTTCGTAGTAGTCGCGCTTGCTCATGCCGGCTGGCCTGCCTCGGCGGGTGAACCTTTGCTGACAACGACTCGTGCCGGGCGCAGGAGGCGGTCGCCCAGTTTGTAGGCGCTGTGGAGTTGTTCGACAACGGTGCCGTCGGGATGGTCGACGGACTCGATCTGGCTGATGGCTTCGTGAACGGTCGGGTCGAAGTTCTCACCGGGCTTGGTGATAATCTCGGTCAGCCCAAAGTCAGCGAGGGCGCGCTGGAATTGTTTCTGCACTTGGAGCAGACCGTCGTGCAACGGCGTACCTTCGGCGCTGTGGTCGAGAGCGCGTTCGAGGCTGTCCAGTGCCGGCAGCAAGGTGGTGATGACCGACTCACGGGTCGCGCGCACGAGTTCGTCGCGATCGCGAGAGACACGTTTGCGGTAGTTTTCGAGTTCGGCGGCGGCGCGGAGGAACTTATCCCAGTTCTCGGCGGCTTGGGCCTTGAATTGTTCGAGTTCATCCGGCGTCGGCGCCGGGTCGGTCTCTGGATTGTCAGTGCTCATGCAACGGCAGTGCTCACAATGACGGACGGCTAGGCTTTTTTCAAGTACTTGACCAGCCGCAGGGTATTGCCGTCGGCGTCGGAGGAGTTATAGTGCACTTCATCCATGAACTGGCGCATGATGGCGACGCCATAGCCGCTGGTCTTCATCTGGCGGAGGCGCTCTTTGATGTCGTCGGGCCGGTAGGCGGTGAAGTCGAACCGCTGACCATGGTCGTTGATTTCAATGATCAACCGGTTGTCCTCGGTGCGGACATCGAGACGAATTTCCGGGTGGCGGCGTTTCCAGCGCCATTCCCTTTTGGCGGCGTAGGCGTGTTTGACGACGTTGGAGCAGGCTTCGTCGACGGCCATTTCGATCTTCGCGACGTCGTCTTCCGGGAAGCCAACTTTACGGGCGAGGTCGCCCACCAGCGTGCGGATATAGGCGAGATAGCTGCCGTGCCCGGGCGTGTGAATGAGCAGCTTGCCGGTGGACTTATTGAGGTGAATGTCGTCGGGCTTTTCCATGGCGCAAGTGCGCCGCTAGTTCGGGCTGAAGCTGGTGAAGGCGGCTTGTTCGTCCTGATAGACTTGCAGGACTTTGGTGAACCCGAGCAGCTCGACGATCTTGAAGATGCGTTCTGGAACGTTGAGCAGCTTGACGTCGCCGCCCTTCTCGCGAGCCTGTTTGGCGAAGCCAATGAGCGCGCCGAGGCTGGCGCTGCCGATGTAGTCCAACTCTCGGCAGTCCAGCAACACCGCGTGTTGGCCCTGCTGGAAGAGCGTGGTGATCTGGGTCTCCAGCCGCGGGAAGGAATACATGTCCAGCGAGCCGGCCAGACGGATGATCTGAATGGCGCCGCGCGCTTCGAGCTCGATGCGAAAGTCTTTCATACGTGACTCCGAGAGGGTTTCATGGGCGGGGTGGTCACTTTTTCTCTGCGTTGCCGGGCTCGCGCTTGTCGGTCTTCTCGCGCAGGAACGAAGTGAGGTCCTTGAACTTCGCGAGATTGCGATCATCGGCGCGGATGAGGTTGTCGTGCGCTTCCAGCATCAAGTCGGCGGTGCCACTCTTGTTGATCGGTTTGGAAGTCTGGGCCACGTCGGTATCGGGCAACCGCTGGAAAGTGGCACCCACCGGGACTTCGTAGTGTTCGGACTTGCCGCTTGGCTTGTCCATTCCGAACAACCGGTTCAGACCCAGCGTCTGGAGCAACTCCAGATTGCGCTGGCCGACGTTGGCCACGTGAATTTGACCGGCGCGTTCCTTCTGCGTGAGCCGCAACCCGATGCCCGCCAGCACGCCGAGAAACGTGCTGTCCATCCCGTCGCACGCGCCGAGGTCGATGACGAATTGCAGGTTGCCGCGCTCGATCATCTCCAGCGCGTACCGGCGCAGGGGTTGGCCATTTTGAAACGTGCCGCGGCCAACGACGCGGACGTGGACCTCATTGTTGGCCACGCCAACAAAAATGCCTTTAGGGATCTCTGCCACGATGTCTATCTTTCCACTACCAGTAAGATACCCCAGAACGTAACCATGTAAGAATCAATTATAAGCGCGCGCTAGCGAGCGTCAAGGACTCGCTTCCCGGTAGCCGTAACAATTCACGAGCGTGACTTCCGGGCGCTTCGCGCGTCGCGATCCGACCGGAATCGTGACGGGCTCGTCAACTCGCTCGAAATACGCCGGTAACTCGTCCAATGTCCGTTCTTTCCGACTGAACATCACCGTCACTGCCGGCCGCCCTTCCAACGCGTGCAGATCCATCCAATACCGATACCCCAGCCCTTTGCCGCCGAGCGCCAACATATTGACGCACTCGTGCGGGTCGTGCAGATAGAAGCCCAACTCCGCGGCGATATTATACCGGTCCGCGCCGATGACGAACGGCTGCTGCCCCGTTTGTAAAGCCAGGTCACGCCGGGCGTTCTCCACCCGCGCCGCCAGCATCCGCCATCCTCCGGCATGAGTGTAAGCGAGTAGCTTCGGTTGGCCGTACGCCAGAATGCTGTGCAGAAGCACCGTCACCGCTACACAAATCACCCCGAACGTCCAAGCGCCCGCCCGCCACCATCGCCGGTGGCTCTGCTCCAGAAAGACTGCCGCCCCGGCCGGTGCCAGCGCGAGAAAGGCCGGCGCCGTCCAGTTCACGTGCACCTCGGTCTTGAACCCGGCCGCCACGAACAGAAGAAACAACGGTAGCGAGAACGATACGGCAAAATTCCACGCGTCATCGTCCGCCAGCCAACCGCGTTTTACGCCACGCATCGCCGCCACGGCATACAACGCCAGCCCCAGCGGCGTTAGCACCCCCAACTGCATCATCCAAAACGTGCCGACCCGTACCGGCCAGCTTCCTTTTTGCGCGACCGTCCGCGCGGATTGAAACGCGAACGACGCCCATTGATGTTGTTGATTCCACACGATGACCGGGCTGAATGCCGCGACCGCGATCGCCATCGCGACCCACAGCTGACACCGTCCGAGCCAGTGCCGATACTTCGGGGACATCAATAGAAACACCAGTAACGACGGGGCAAGGATGACCGCGTAGTATTTCGACAACAGTGCCCCGCCAAACGTCACCCCGGCCAGTAGCCAATACCGGAGGCGTTCTGTTTTCAGCGCTTGCGTCAACGCGTACAGCGTCAGCGTCCAGAAAAACAGTAGCGGTCCATCGGGCGTCACGATGAAGCCGACGGCCACGAACACCGGCAGCAGCATGTACAGCAGCCCGCTCCAGAGGGCCACGCGTTCATCAAACCACAACCGGGCCGTCCGCACCAGCGCCAGACATGAGCCGATCCACAGCAACGTGTTCATCAACCGCACACCGCGCTCTGTATCACCGAGCAACGCCGTGCCGGCCGCGACCGTCCACGCGACCATCGGCGGATGATCAAAGTAGCCGAGCGCCGGATGTTTGGCGTAGGTCCAGTAATAGGCCTCTTCGGGCAGCAACTCGGTTTGACCGGCGATCCAAAGTCGCCCGACGGTAAGGATGACGATGGCGACGATCAGTTTGCGTTGCGTCATGTGTCCCAACCTTCGACAAACGCCGCGACGCATTCGGCCAACTGTTCCGCATAGCCGCCTTCCAGCACCATGAAGGCCGGCAACCGCAGCGTCGCAATGCGCCGGGCGATGTCCCGGTACGTCTCGATCTCCAACGCCATGTCGGTGATTGGATCGTTCTTGTACGTATCGAATCCGGCCGACACCGCGAGGCGGTCCGGGGCAAAGGCGCGAATCTTCTCCAGTGCATTGTCGAGGGCATCAAGGTACGGCGCTGGTCCGGTACCGGGCGGCAGTGGGTAGTTCACGCAATTGTCGCGCGCGACCAGGCCGGTGCCGGGATAGCAGGGCGACTGGTGCAGCGAAACAAACAGCACTCGCTCGTCGCCGCGAAAGATGTCTTCAGTGCCGTTGCCGTGGTGGCAATCGAAGTCGAGGATCGCGACGTGCCGGGCGGTGTCTTCGGCGAGAAGTTTGGCGACGGCGATGGCGATGTTGTTGAAGTAGCAGAAGCCCATGACCCGGTCGCGCTCGGCATGGTGACCGGGCGGACGCATTAACGCGAAGGCCGGTTCGGCCTGTTGCGATGCGAGGACGGCCGCGCCGGCGGAGAGGCGCGCTAGTTCGTAGATGTTGGCAAAGTGCGGCGTGTCGGCGTCTTCGTAGTCACCAGTTTGCACAGCGCGGAGCACGGCCGGAGTGTGGACGCGCAGGATGTCCGTTTCCGGGCAGAGATCCGGCACCAACCAGGTGTGTGGCGACTCCTTGAGTTCGGCCACGGCCGTCCGGATGCGCTCGGGACGCTCGGGATGGCCCGGCGCGGAGTAATCGAGACACCGCGGCGAATGGACGATGACCATGGGTCACTGAGGTCCGAGGGGGTCACGTTCGTACAAATGACCCTTGGTCGGACTGCTCAATTTGTTCTGTATGTCTTCGGGCGTTTGTTCGAACGTGGCGCATCCGGCCAGTATCACCAACAGCCCCAGCACCAGCCATCTCATCAGTTGGCTCCTTCCTCCCGATAGTGTAACAGGCGGCGCGGGCGCGCGCAAACCTTCGAGATTGCATTGGCCAAACCCGTGTGATAGGTTGCCGAGCCTTTTGGACACCAAGATATATTATGGAAGACAAGCAGCCTAAATTGCCGAGATTCAAGCGTCCCGCCGACGGTCGCGACCCGCGATTCACCACGAGAATCGGGATGGTCTGGCTGATCATCGTTGTCATCGCCATCGGCGCGATGTTCAAGCTGCGCCAACTCCAGCAGGAACACGTCGACGAAATCAGCTACGGGAAATTGCGCGTCTTGGTCGAACAGGGCGCGGTCAAGAGCGCGGTCGTGATGCGCGGCGGCGACACTATCGAGACGATCAAGGGCGAGTATGAAGTGACTGACCCGAACGGGTCCACGAAGACCGCCAAGTTCGCATCGAAAGTCATCTGGAGCGATGGCATCGAGAAGTTCTTCGAGGACCACAAGCTCCCGCTCGATTACCAGACTGCCAACCAGTTCTGGCTGTCGTTTCTCATGAATGCCGCGCCGTTCATTCTATTTGTGGCGCTGATCTATTTCTTCATCTTCCGCCAAATCAAGATGGCCGGCAAGGGCGCGCTCAGCTTTGGCAAATCGCGGGCGCGCTTGCTCAGTCGTGATAAGAACCGTATCACCTTCAAGGAAGTCGCCGGCATGAACGAGGCCAAGGAAGAAGTCGAAGAAATTATCCAATTCCTCAAAGACCCCAAGAAGTTTCAAAAACTCGGTGGCCGCATCCCGAAAGGCGTCCTTATGGTCGGCCCGCCGGGCACCGGCAAGACGCTGCTCGCCAAAGCCATCGCCGGCGAAGCCGACGTGCCGTTCTTCTCGATCAGCGGCTCGGACTTCGTCGAGATGTTTGTCGGCGTCGGCGCCAGCCGGGTGCGCGACATGTTTGAACAGGGCAAGAAGAGCGCCCCCTGCCTGATTTTCATCGACGAGATCGACGCCGTCGGTCGTAGCCGATTCTCGGGGATTGGCGGCGGACACGACGAACGCGAGCAGACACTCAACGCGTTACTCGTCGAGATGGACGGCTTTGACACCCAGGAAGGTGTCATCATCATAGCCGCCACCAACCGTCCCGACGTGCTCGACTCCGCGTTGCTGCGGCCCGGCCGTTTTGACCGCCAGATCGTTATTGACATGCCGGATCTTGTCGGTCGCGAGGAGATTCTCAAAGTGCACGCCCGCGAAGTGAAAATCGGCAAGGACGCCGATATGAAGGTCATCGCGCGCGGCACCGCGGGCTTTTCCGGGGCTGATCTCGCCAACCTCATCAACGAAGCCGCGCTGCTCGCCGCCCGCAACGAGAAGAAAGCCGTCGGCATGGAGGACCTCGAAGAAGCGCGCGACAAAGTGCGTTGGGGTCGCGAGCGCCGCAGCCGGGTCATGGACGAGAAGGACAAGAAGCTCACCGCCTATCACGAAGCCGGTCACGCCTTGGTCATGTCCAAGCTCGAACACAGCGAACCGTTGCACAAGGTCACCATTATTCCGCGCGGCATGTACCTCGGCGCGACGTTCCAGTTGCCGGAGAAGGACAAGTACAGCATCAACAAGAAGCAGTTGATCGACCAGATCACCGGCATCATGGGCGGCCGCATTGCCGAGGAAATGATTTTCGGCGATTGCAACAGCGGCGCGGCCAACGACATCAAACAAGCCACGCACCTCGCCCGCCGCATGGTCACCGAATGGGGCATGAGCGAGAAGATTGGCATGGTCAACGTCAGCGCACATGAAGAGCACATGTTCCTAGGCCGCGACCTCTTCAAAGGCCGGGAAGTCAGCGAGCAGACCGCCCGCGAAATTGACGAGGAAGTCCGCTCGATCGTCGATCACTGCTACACCCGCGCCAAGCAAGTGCTCGTGGAAAACCGTGACAAACTGATCGGTCTCGCCGAAGCGTTGATCGAATTTGAAACGCTCGACGCTCCCGAATGCGCCGAGATTATCCTGACCGGTAAGCTGATCCACGCGCCCACCCGCAAGCCCGGCATCGGCAAACCGCCCGTGTCACCGGCGCAACCGGAATCCTTGAAAGCCGAGACCAAGCCCGACGTCGTTCCTGGCATCGGCCCTTCACCGGCCAACGCATAATTCGCCATCACGGGATCGTTTGCCCGTTACGCGGGCGCGAAGCCGAGGCGCCGGTGACCAACGCTGGTTCTATCAACTGCGCCTTGGCTGAGGCGACTCGGTTCGCTCGCAAAATCAAGTCTTGAGGTTGAGTCGCGCATCACGTTCGCATAGACTCGCGGCATGTTGACGAAACAACAAGATGCTCATGGTCGGATCATGTGGGATCACCTGCACGGCAAGTCGAGCTATGGAATCATTGAGCGCGACGACGGCTTCGTTGAGTCAGAGCGAGGTACTTGGTACTTAGCGGAATTCAAGGACTGGTCGCCACGTCAGAGGGCGGCAATGCGGTATGTGCGCGGGTGCATACTCGATGTCGGATGTGGCGCGGGCCGGTGCTGTCTGTACTTGCAAAAGCGGGGGCATCGGGTCGTGGGAATTGATGTCTCGCCGCTCGCGATCAAGACGTGCCGGCAACGCGGCGTGAAGGATGTGCGGGTCTTGCCCTTCACGCAGGTAAGCCGGGCACTCGGCCGGTTCGACACGATTCTGATGATGGGCAACAATTTCGGATTGTTCGGCAGCCGGCAACGGGCGCGGTGGCTGTTGCGGCGGTTGCATGCGATGACCTCGCCGAACGCGCGCATTGTGGCCGAGTCGAACAACGTCTATCAGACCAAAGACCCGGACCACCTGAGTTATCACCGACGGAATCGCCGGAGAGGTCGCATGAGCGGGCAGATGCGTGCGCGGGTGCGGTATCGGCGCTATTGCACGCCGTGGTTCGATTACCTGATCGTGTCGCCCGACGAGATGAAGGCGATTCTTACCGGCACCGGCTGGCGCGTGCGCCGGTACCTGAAGTCCGGTGGTTCGGTGTACGTGGCCGTGATCGAGAAACTGACGACATGAGCGCCCCGTTCCAATGGGACACCTCGCGCACGTTGATCATGGGCGTGCTCAACGTGACGCCGGATTCTTTTTCCGACGGCGGGAAGTTTGTGGACGTGGAGCGCGCCGTCGAGCATGCGCGGCAAATGGCGAAGGCGGGTGCCGACATCATTGACGTGGGAGGCGAAAGCACGCGGCCCGGTGCGGCGCCGGTGAGCGCGGAGGACGAGCTGCAGCGAGTGGTGCCGGTTATCGAACGGTTGCCGGATTTACTTATCTCAGTCGACACGACGAAGGCCATCGTCGCGGAGCGGACGTTAGCTGCGGGCGCGCGTATCGTGAATGACATCAGCGCATTGCGGTTCGACGAACGGATGGCGGCCATGGTGCGCGATGCCGGCGCGGGGCTGGTGTTGATGCACATGCAGGGCACGCCGGCCACGATGCAGGAAGAACCCCGGTATGACAATTTGATCCGGGACGTGTGCGAGTTTCTCGCCGAGCGGATTGCATTCGCCGTGGATTGCGGCGTGAAAAAAACGCAAATCGCCGTTGACCCCGGCATCGGATTCGGGAAAACTGTCGCGCACAACTTACAATTGCTCGCCGAGCTTGAGCAGTTGTGCGAGTTGGGTTGTCCGATGGTTATCGGCGCGTCACGCAAATCGTTCCTTGGCCGTTTACTCGACCGGCCGCCCGACGAGCGGTTGCCGGGGTCGCTGGCAGTCGTGGCGTGGGCCGTGATGCACGGCGCGAATGTTGTGCGCGTGCACGACGTAGCCGAGACAGTGGATGTGATCAGGATAATCGAGGCCGTACAGAATATCAGTTAACAAGGAGATGGAACGGATCGTTCAATTCGTCGCGATGTATTGGAAGGCAGCCTTCGAAATCTTGCTGCTGGCGGCGGTCATTTATTATTTTCTGTTGTTGTTTCGCGGCACGCGCGGCGCGGCGGTGTTTACGGGCTTCGTGATCGCGCTGTTGGTGGTGACCGGGCTGACGCGCATCTTCGAGCTGGATGTGATGAACTGGATTCTCAGTCGCGTGTTGGCGTTCTTGGCGATCGCAGTGCTGATCATCTTCCAGCCGGAGTTGCGGCGCGCCCTCGCGCAGATCGGCAGCCAATCATTGTTCAGCAACTCGCAACAACGTGGCCAGTTGATCGACGTGCTGGTGGAGACCGCGAGGGCGCTCTCGCAGCGGCATTTTGGCGGGCTGATCGCCATTGAGCGCGAGATTGGCTTCCGCGGCATGCAGGAAACCGGCGTGCCCGTCGATGCGAAAGCCAGTGCGGAACTGTTGACGACTCTGTTCTACTCGAATACGCCGTTGCACGATGGGGGCGTGGTGTTGCAGGGCGATCGCGTGGTCGCCGCCGGCTGCATCTTTCCGTTGACGCAACAGCAGGGACTGAGCACTCAATTCGGTATGCGCCACCGCGCCGCCATCGGATTAAGCGAGGAGACGGACGCCATCGTCATCGTGGTCAGCGAAGAGACCGGCATGATCTCAGTGGCGCACCACGGGCAACTCATGCAAGACCTGACACCGGACATGTTGCGCGCCTTTCTGACACGGACGCTTGCGCCGCCGGCCCACGCGAGCAATTGGTTCGTGGAAGGCGTGCGCAGACTCGTATCGTCGCTGTTCATCCGGCCTGCATCCATCGCGACCGAACCACCAGCGGCGGAAGCACCCGCGGCTGAGCCCGCCATGCCGGAAGAGGAGACCAATCGTGAGACAATGGCTCGCTAGTGAATCGGGGCTCAAGGTGGTCGCGCTTGTGCTCGCCGCTTTCACGTGGTTTTTCGTCAAAGCCGTCACGAGCGATTTGCGCACCGTCGAAGGCGTCCCGCTGGAGATCAAAGTCAGACCGGGCATGACCGTCGCCCAAACCAGTGCCAAGACTGTCAACGTCACGGTGCGCGGGACGACCGAGGACTTGCGACTCGCGTCACGCAATGAGTTGTTCGCAGAGGTCGATCTCTCGCGCGAGGAAACGGCCGGTAACATTCAGGCATCCATCGCCCTGGACGTCATCCGTCATCCCCGCCGCGTGCAAGTCATCGCTGTCGATCCGACCAATGTCACCGTGCGCTTGGAAAAGGCGCTCGACTAGCCGCCGCGCGCGGGTGTAGAAAATTCCCGGTGAAACCCTCCACCACCGAACGCAGACTCTTCGGCACGGACGGCATCCGTGGCGTCGCCAACGTCGAGCCAGTCACTGCCGAGACCGCTCTCAAGCTCGGCCGCGCCGCCGCCCATGTCTTCAAGAAGCGTTCGCCTGCGCCGAAAGGCCACGGCCAGCACCAGATTGTGATCGGCAAAGACACGCGCCTGTCCGGGTACATGCTCGAAAACGCCATCGCCTCCGGTATCCTCTCGATGGGCGTGGACGTGCTGCTCATTGGCCCGTTGCCCACACCCGGCGTAGCGTACATCACGCGCTCGCTGCGTGCCGATGCCGGCATCGTGCTCACCGCCTCGCACAATCCCTACGAAGATAACGGCATCAAATTTTTCCGCGCCGACGGCTACAAGCTCGACGACGCCGTCGAAGCCTCCATTGAAGGCCTCGTTTTCAGCGGTGAGATTGAGAAGATTCGCCCGACCGCCGACGATATCGGCAAAGCCGTGCGCATCGATGACGCACTCGGCCGGTACGTTGAGTACGCCAAGGCCGCGTTCCCGAAGGGCATGACGCTCGAAGGCCTGCGCGTCATCGTCGATGCCGGTCATGGAGCGACCTACAAGAGCACGCCGTGTATTCTGCGCGAACTCGGTGCAAGTGTGACTGTACTCAACAACACGCCCGACGGCACAAACATCAACAAAGGTTGCGGCAGCACCCATCCCGAAGTCATCTGCGGCTACGTCAAACAAATCGGCGCCGACGTCGGCATCTCGCACGACGGCGACGGCGACCGCGTTCAGCTTTGCGACGAAGCCGGCACACTCGTGGACGGCGACGACGTGCTTGCCATCACCGCGCTTGACTGGCTCAGCCGCGGTGAACTCAAGAAGAAGACGCTCGTCGCCACTGTCATGAGCAACCTCGGCCTTGACCACACGATCCGCAATGCGGGTGGCCAAGTCGTGCGCACCCAAGTCGGCGACCGCTACGTCATCGAGCGCATGTTGGCCGACGACCTCAACGTCGGTGGCGAACAAAGCGGCCACATGATCTTCCGGGATTTCGCCACGACCGGCGATGGCATCGTCAGCGCGCTCCAAGTCCTCCGCATTATGATGGATACCGGCAAGCCCCTCAGCAAACTCCGCCAAGTCGTTCAGAAATTCCCCCAAATCGTCGTCAGCGTGAAAGTCAAAGAGAAACCCGCTTGGGAAAAGTTGCCGGACGTCCTCGCCCTCGTGAAAGAAGCCGAGGCCAAACTGGGCACCGAAGGTCGCGTTTTCCTCCGCTACTCCGGCACCGAACCCAAAGCGCGATTACTAATCGAAGGTCGTGACGGCGATCAAATCAAATCGCTGGCCGACAAAATTGCCGGCCGCATCAAAGAG
>CAZMKD010000210.1:0-25407 GCA_964566575.1 uncultured Verrucomicrobiota bacterium | reverse complement strand
TCATGAGATGGTGGCTGTCGCTCTTGTTGGCCGGTAACGCATTCGCGGCGGCAGAGTTGCAGAAGTTCACAAACGTTCGGCTGCTCGACAATCCATCCAACGACGGCGACAGCTTCGTGGTGCTCGCCCCGCTCGGAGCGGGGCAAGCCGGGGAGCGCCAACTGCACCTGCGACTCTATTTCGTGGACTGCCCGGAAAGCGTCGCGACCACCGACGCCGACGCCAAACGCGTACGCGAGCAGGCCCGGTATTTCGGCATCACCGACGCCAAGAAAGTCTTCGAGTACGGTCACAAAGCGGGCGGATTCACGAAGCAGGCGCTCGCCAAACCGTTCACCTTTTACACGGCGTTCGCCAGCGCGCTCGGTCGCTCGCCGGGCGGGCGGGGTTACGCGTTTGTCATCACCGCCGATGGCAAGGATCTGGGCCAGTCTTTGGTGGAGGCCGGGCTGGGTCGGACACACGGTTCCAAACACTCGGGTCCGACCGGCAAGAGTACCGTCGCAATCGAAAAGACGCTGCAGAATCTCGAAGCCGAAGCGAGGCGTCAGCGCAAGGGCATTTGGGCGGCGACGGATCCGGCAGTGATTGACAAGCTCCGTGCCCAGGAGCACGCCGAAGCGCAGGAATTGAAGTCGTTGATCAAGGAATCCTCCGGCAAACACGCGCCCGCGTCGCCGATCGACCTGAACACGGCGACGACGAGTGAACTGCAATCCCTCAGCGGCGTCGGCCCGGTGCTTGCCGCGAAGATCATTGCCGGTCGGCCGTACAAGAGCGTGGATGATTTGATACGTGTCTCCGGCATTGGCCCGCGGCTGCTGGACAAGATTCGCCCGTACCTCGTCGTCGGTGTATCGAGCAATTGACGCGAGAGCCTGTCGGCCACTACAGTGTCAGCGATGGCGACGGGCACAGCAATCCTCGAGGCGTTCTATCAAGCCGCCGGGCAGTTTGTGCCGCCGGAGCATCTGGCGAAACTGCTTAAGGCGTCGCGCGCGAACGTCCTGTCGGAGATTGGCGAACTGGAACGACTGGGCTACACCATCGAAGCGCATCCCCATCTCGGCTACCGGCTGCTCGACACGCCCGATCGCCTTACTGCGGACGACATCAAAGCTCAGCTTCGCACAAACATCATCGGTTCGGACATTCACGTGTTCGAGCAAACGTCCTCGACTAACGACGTGATCGAACACATGGCGCGTTCGCAATCGAAAGAAGGCGTCGTCGTGTTCGCCGAATCGCAAACCAAGGGCCGTGGCCGGCACGGACGCGAGTGGGTTTCGCCGCGCGGGAAGGGCTTGTGGTTTTCGATTCTGCTTCGGCCGAAGTTCAAGCCCGCCGCCGCGTCCCGGATCACCGTGGCGGCGAGCGTCGCTGTTGCGCGGGCGATTCACAAGGTGACCGGCCTCGATGCGCGCATCAAGTGGCCAAACGACGTGACCATCACCGGCAAGAAAGTCTCCGGCATCCTGACCGAGTTGCACGCCGAAGGCGATGAGATCTTCGCTGCGATTCTCGGCATCGGTATCGATGTGAATTGCCGGGCCGATGAGTTACCGGCAGACACCGCCACCTCGCTGCAGATCGAAACCGGCAAGCCGCACGACCGGGCAGCCCTTGCGGTCGAGGTGCTGTCTGCGTTGGATCACTTCTACCAGGCGGATTTCGAGATCGTCGTTGCCGAGTGGGCGAGGTTGAGCACGACGCTCGGCCGGCAACTGGTAGTGATGATGGGCACGCGCCGCATTGAAGGCCACGCCCAGGCCCTCGACGACGATGGCGCTCTCTTGCTGCGGCGCGACAACGGCCTGATTGAGCGCATTCTCGGCGGCGATGTGACGGTGGAAAAGTGAGCGACCAGTTTCTTCTCATCAACCTCAACAACACGAATACAACCTTCGCGCTGGCGAACCGTCGCCGGATTCTCTCGCGCAAGATCATTCCGACGAGGGCGCTCGACCGCGTTCCATTCCGGCAAGACCGACTCACGGGCGCAGTGTTGGCGTCGGTCGTGCCGGCGGCTACGAAGAAGCTGCGCCGGCAACTAAAGTTGCCCACGGTCGTGGTCAGCGCGAAGATCGATCTCGGCATCGGCGTGAGCTACCCAAGTAAACGAGAGATCGGCGCGGACCGGCTGGCGAATGCAGTCGGTGTCGCGCAGCTCTATGGCGCACCGGCGATTGTCGTGGATTTCGGCACGGCACTCACGTTCGACGTCGTCAACGCGCGGCGAGAATATGTCGGCGGGGTGATCGCGCCGGGGCTGGCGGCGGTGACCGATTATCTTTATCAGCGCACAGCGTTATTGCCGCGCATCAAACTGGCCGAGCCGCACTCAGCCGTCGGCAAGAGCACGGTCGAAGCGATGCGTGTGGGCGCAGTCGTTGGTTATCGCGGACTCGTGCGGGAAATCCTCGCCGCACTGCGCCGCGAACCCGGTATGAAACGTGCGGTCGTCGTTGCGACCGGCGGCTACGGCGACTTGATGGCGCGCAAGATCCCGGAGATCCAGCACGTCAATCCGATGTTGACCCTCGAAGGGCTGCGGTTTATCTACTTGCGCAACTTATCGTGAACCGCATCGACCAAAAATTTCGCGCCCTGCGCGCGATGAAGCGGAAGGGTTTTATCGTTTACATCGCTGCCGGCGACCCGAATCTGAAGGCAACGGCTCGGCTTGCTCTCGAACTCGAGCGCATCGGTGTGGATGTGCTGGAACTCGGCGTGCCGTTCAGCGATCCGCTCGCGGACGGCGTCGTCAATCAACTCGCCGCCGAGCGCGCGCTGCGAAGCGGCACGAATTTGCCGGGTGTGCTAAAGATGGTCGCCGGCCTGCGCAAACGCGGGCTGCAGTTGCCGGTGGTGCTCTACATTTACTTCAACCTTGTCCACCATTACGGCGTGAAGAAATTCGCGAAGGACGCCGCGGCGGCGGGCGTGGACGGTGTGCTCGCACTGGACTTGCCACCCGAAGAGTCAACCCGGTTCGAACAAGCTGTTCGACAGGCAGGCCTGCATCCGATCTATCTCGTCGCGCCCACCACGCCGGAAGCGCGCATCCATCAAATTGCGCGTCACGCATCGGGATTCATCTACTACGTTTCCCGCGAAGGGGTGACCGGCATGCGGAAGAAATTGTCCGGCTCGATTCACTCCATGACCGGCACGATTCGCAGACACTCCAAACTGCCCATCGCCATCGGGTTCGGAATCTCGAATCCAGCGCAAGCGCGAGCCGCGGCGCATGCGGCGGACGCGGTGGTGGTGGGCAGCGCGATTGTGAACCAGATTGCAAAACACGGCAACGACCGGCGGATGCCGGCGCGCGTCGCACGGTTTGTCGGTGCGATGGTGAACGCAGTCAAGGCGGTCTGAATCTTGAAGAATATCTTACTCGTCCTTTTATTCGCCAGTGTTCTTACGGGGTGCCGACCTAAAGAGACGCCGAGCGCGCCCATCGCATCGTGGACGCGTCAATCGTTTCAGCCGACCACGAACAAAGCGCTCGTGTGGTATCAGATTTACGGTCGTTTCCCCGACACGGTAGACATCAGCCGGGGCAAATATCGCTGCACCGGCGTGCCGGACGGAATCGAGTTGCAGCATTATTGGCGCACGGAACACGAAAGCGTGGTGACCTCGTTTTTGAAGCATCCGTTCTTCGCGGCGGCGTTGAAGCGCGAATTGCCGGGAGTCGCCGACGGAGTAAATTCGGCGCCGGAATGCACGATCATCCGCGGCGAGGTGCCGGATTCGGCGAACCTCGATTACCTCCGCGACGTCATCGGGTTGGTCACGTGGTTTCTCGACAACGGTGGCTTGGCCGTGCTCGACCCGCAGACGATGCGGTGGTATGGGCGCGAGAAATGGCGCGGGGAGGTGTTCGAACCGAACAACCCGGTGCCCCGCCATCACGTTGTCATTTTTATCTCGGAAGACGAAGGCGATCTTTGGCTGCACACGCGCGGCATGAGAAAGTTTGCGCGACCCGACTTGAGCATGCGGCGCGTTCCCACACAGAATCGGGACGCGGCGATTGAACTCGTGAACCGGTTCGTCGAGCTACAAGCGGGCGGTCAAACCATTGTGGAAGGGCAGGAGATTCAGATGCAATCGTTACCGGCCGGTTTGACGTGTCGTCATGCGGGCGATCTCAACGACCCGAACTTCAACAATACTCACGTTGAAATAGTGTGGCCGAAATGAATTGGGCCGTCATCATGGCCGGCGGCGTCGGCGAACGATTCTGGCCGATGAGTCGCCGCAACCGCCCGAAGCAATTGCTGCCCATCGTCGGCAAGCGGACGATGATTCAGCAGACGGTTGCGCGACTGGCCGGTGTCGTGCCACCGTCGCAGACCATTGTCGTCACCAACGCCGAGCAAGCGGCGCTCGTGCGCAAACAACTGCCGCGTGTGAAAGGCATCCTTGCCGAGCCGGTTGGACGAAATACCGCGCCGTGCATCGCTTTCGCCGCCGCGGCCATCCGCGAACGAGATTCAGACGCGGTGATGGTTGTCGTGCCGGCGGATTCCTACATCCCGGATGCGCCACAGTACCGGCAAGTTGTCAGCGATGCGCTGGCGCTGGCGAAGCGCGAGAACGTGCTGATCACCATTGGCATTCAGCCGACGTCACCGCATACCGGCTACGGCTACATTCAGCTCGGCGAACGGATGGATGACCGGTTCTGGAAGGCGCGGCGCTTTGTCGAGAAGCCGGACCGCGCCACCGCGGAACAATTTCTCGCCAGCGGCGAGTATCGCTGGAATGCCGGCATGTTTGTGTGGTCGTTGCGCGCCATCGGCGAAGCGTTTCAGAAATACCGGCCCGAGATGTGGACTGATGTCCGGTCCCTCAAACGCATTTACCCCAAGCTCGAAAAGATCTCCATCGACTACGCCATCATGGAGAAAGCTGACAACGTCGTTGTCGCCAATGGCGACTTCGCGTGGGACGACGTCGGCGACTGGGCAGCGGTCGAACGGCACGAACATGCCGGGCCGGAATTCGTTTCGGTTGATTCAACTGGATGCGTCGTTGCCGGCGAGGCTGGCCACACGGTTGCGGCCGTCGGTGTCCACGATTTGGTGATTGTGCATACGCGCGACGCGACACTGGTCTGCCGTAAGAGCGACGCCCAGCGCGTTCGTGATTTGGTGAAGAAACTCGCTGGTGAGAAGAAGTACCGGAAATTGTTGTAGTGGAACGGGCGTCTCCCCTGTTCTGTCGCGGAGGAATTGAACGACCGAGACGGTCGTTCCACTGGAAATGAGAATCCTCGGGGTCGATCACGGCACAAAGCGCATCGGGTTGGCAATAAGCGACGAGACCGGCACGATCGCGCAATCCATCGGCTACGTCGCGAGCCGCGCGGAGGTGTTGCAAGTGGCCACGGATCGCGGCGCCGGCAAGCTCGTCGTCGGAGTGCCGCGCCGACTCGACGGCACGGTGAGCGAGCAAACCGAGCGAACGCTGGCGTTCATCACGGCGCTGAAGGCGACGACGGAATTGCCGGTGGTCGGTTGGGATGAGCGCCTCACAACCGCGCAAGCCGAGCGCGTGTTAATCGAGGGCAATGTCCGGCGCAAAGACCGCAAAGAGAAGATCGATCAGCTCGCCGCGCAACTGATGCTGCAGAGTTACCTCGATGCGCAACAAAGCGAAATGTAGGAGCGCGCTTCCGCGCGCGCCCGGTCCGTCGCGCCCGGAAGGGCGCTCCTACAAGCTGACGATCGCCTACGACGGCACGGCTTACGGCGGTTGGCAACTCCAGCCAAACGCCGTGACGATCCAGGAACTTCTGGAGAAGGCGATTCAGAAGGTTCTCGGCTTGCCCCGCTCAGAGCAGGGTGAACGGTTCAGGGTTCACGGTTCGGGAAGGACGGATGCCGGCGTTCATGCGCGCGCGCAGGTGGCCAGTTGTTCACTCACTACTCGCCACTCACCACTCACACTTCGTAGTGCGTTGAATGCCAACTTACCGGAGGACATCCGCGTGTGGCGTGTGCAGGAAGTCGGTGCGAAGTTTCATGCGCGGTTTTCGGCCAAAGGGAAAGAGTACCGGTATCAAATTGATACCGGCAAAGTGGCCGACCCGTTTCAACGGCGGTATGCCTGGCATCACCCCCGACGCCTGAACGTCGGGGCGATGCGACGCGCAGCACGATTACTGAAGGGCCGGCATGACTTTTCCGCGTTGTCGGCGAAATCAGATGTAGGAGCGCCTTTCCAGGCGCGACCGGGTAAACTGTCGCGCGCGGAAGCGCGCTCCCACAAAATGATTACCCGGCTGACGATCACGCGGAAAGGCAACATGCTGACGATTGCGGTGCGGGCTAATGGATTTCTCTACAAGATGGTGCGCTCAATCGTCGGCGCGCTCGTGAAAGTCGGCGAGGGGAAGTTGACGGTGGAGCAGTTGCGTGCCGTGTTGGCTTCGAAGAAGCGGACGGCGCTCATTGAAACGGCACCGGCCAAGGGTTTGTTTCTGTGGCGCGTGTGGTACTGATCACGTCCGGAGCTTGGCGAGGTCGAGCAGGTCTTGGGGACGCCCGGACGCTTGCTTGGCGGCAATCAGGCTGGCTTTGCCGAGGATGGGAATCGGAATGCCAGCGTAAGTGCTTTCGACGCGATCCGTCCATGCGGCGGCAAACGTCAGGCCGGCGATGTCCATCATAATATCAATCCGGTTCGGCTCGATCCCCAGTTGATAAACCATCTCACGGTTGCTGAAATCCACCACGGTCACCTTTTGAAGCGGCGCGCCGAATCGCGCCAGAGCCCGGTAGACGCGTGCGGCATTGGCGGGGGTGGGGTTGACCCAGAGGTCAATGTCCTTCGTATACCGCGGCTCGGTGTGATACATGACGGCGTGAGCGTCGGCCACGAGAAATTCAACGTGTTCGTCGTTGAAGATGCTCAACAGTTCTTTGAAGTCGGGATTCGCTGCCATCGCGTCCTTTGAACAGTTCGGCCTCGGCAACCATTTCCCAAGCGGCGGCGAAGATGCCTTCCGCGCCGACGGACTGCCAGAACTCGCGATCAAACGAACCGTCATCGGTTCCGCGACGGATCAGTCGTTCCCTGATAAGCCGGTCGCTTTTCACGCCGGCATCTTACCAAGAACCGCCGCCAATTGGAAGCCGACAGTCGGCATGGTAGTGGTACAGTTTCAGATTGATGGTAGCGCAAGCGTCTCGCTTGCGGCTGTTGGATGGGGAGAAACGACCGCAAGCGAGACGCTTGCGCCACCATTCAAAGCTTTGGCTGGCGCTTCTTCTTCCCCGGTTTGGCCACGTATGTTCCCTTGCCCTCATTCACCGTGCGCGCTTTCAACAAGTCGAGCTGCCCCTGGAGGTCGTCCAGGCGCGTGCCGGTGCCGGCGCGCAGACCTTTCCGGGCTGAAGCGACTCGATTCAGAAAGCGCGGGTCGTTCTCGAGTTGGTAGTCGAACCAATCGTCTTCCGACGCGAACCCGATCAGCACGCCCGCCGGTTTGCCGTGGTCGGTGATGACGACCTCCTCCTTGGCGGCCAGCCGCAGGAACTTCAGAAACTGATCTTCAATTGTGGTCAAGGCTACCTTCTTCATTCTGGTTCTCCCATTTGTTCCAACCAAGCGACGGCTTCCGACTTGGGTACAATTGCCAACACTTCGACCGTCTGCTCTCGAATATCGTAGAAAACTCGAATCTCGTCCACCCGCAACCGGTACTGGGGACGGCGCGTGCCCCGCAGCCGTTTAATGCGGCTCTTGCTTTCCTTGGCCGGTTGATGGCGCAAGTGTTTCTCCAGCGCGTCGCGCACATTTGCCCGCCACCGAGCGTTGAGGCGCGTGAAATCCTCAACCGCTTCCGGTGCCAGCACGATTTCGTAGCGCATGCGGTTCAAATTCTAGCTGGTGCGCGTTGAAAGCTCAATGGCGGCGGGGGAGCTTCGGCATGGCTAGACCGCGATGCGTTGCACGCCGACAAACTCCGGCATCGCGGCTTGGTCGCCCTCGACTTCCAAACACAACTCAATCGCTTCCCGCACCCGTTTCATCAGCGTGTCCAGCGACTTGGCCTGCGTGTGGCAGCCTTTCAACTCCGGCACCAGCGCCACGTAGTAGCCGGCGGAATCGCGTTCGATGATGACACTGAATTCGCGTTTGGTCGTCTGCATGCCCTGAAAATGCCAGCCATGCTCGCGTGAAGCAAGCCGACAGCGCGAGCCACACGCTTGAGAATCTCACGCCCGGCACGACCGACATGGTGCCGGTACGCGCCACCGGCAGCGCCGGCCCCAGCGACTGGAGTGACCCCGCTGTCTTGATGGCGATCTAGTTTAGGTGCTAACGCTTCTTGCGCTTCTTGTACTTCTTGGGAGCAAACTTCGGGAACTCTCTCGGAGGGGTGACTTTCTCTTCGGTTTCGTCTCTACGCATCAGCCGTGCTTTTGGATTTACGAAGTTGGGACATTGGCTGTTCAAAATGCGGAGATAACAAGGCAGCATCCCGACCATCAGAGCCTCGATGTCATCCAAGAACTCTGGTTTCTCTACGGTGAACCAAGAGAAATGATCCCAGAATTTCAGTTTGGTCTTACTATGATGGTGGTCGAACATTCGTATGCAAAGATCTTTTGTCTGCCCGATGTAAACGGGCATTGAGCCGTCGCAGAGGACGTAAACCCCGCTTCGCTTACTTAGACGATTGAAATTATCCGTGTTTCTTGCCCACAACCGCCCGTAATTGCGAATCAGTTGTTCCTTCTTCATCCTGACCTTCCTTTCTGGTGATTAGGACGCTGCCTTTTCCCACGCGTACTTGCCTTTGATGTGCTGGAGGAAAAACTTTCCGGGCGAGGGAGTCGCGCAGAGTTCGGCGGCGACGGATTTTGGTACGGAGAAGTAACGATAGATGCCGGTGGCTTTGAATTCGATTTCCAACGTCGCGGTCGTTTCGTCGTAGCCGATCGAGGCAACGTCGCTGGAGACGACGGGTTGGCGTTCAGTCGGCAAGGAAGTCCACCTTTGCGGTCAGTTCGGGGGTGAGAAACTGGTCGGGTTGTTCGATCTGCACTTTGACTTGCAGCGTGCCTTTTGACCGGTTGGCCTCGGGCGCGATTTCGGCGACGTAGGCGGTGTACTTCTTGTCGGGGTACGCCTCGGGACTGACCCGGCAACGTTGCTTCAAATGGATCTTCGAGAGGTCGGCTTCGTTGAGATCGATCTCGACCTGCAAGTCGTTGAGGTCGGCGAGCGAGACGAGCGCGGTGCTCGGGCCGCGCGTGCCGCCGAAACTTTGCGGCACGACAAGTTCGTTCGGGTCGACGAGCTTTTCCAGGATCGTGCCGTCGATTGGCGCGCGGATGATGCACCAGCCGAGATATGTTTGCGCGAGATCGACTTGGCCTTTGGCGACGCTGATTTCCGCGACAGCGGCATCGCGGGCACGCGTCGCATCATCGAGCGCGCGCTGGCTGTCGACGTTGTCCTTGGCGAGATCGCGCTGGCGTTTGAGGTTCAATTCGGCATTCGTGAGATTTGCTTCCGCGAGCGCGAGGCGGCCTTGGGCTTCGAGCAGGCGCGCCCGGTATTCGTCGTCTTCCAGGCGAACCATCACGTCGTCCTTTTTGACCTTGTCGCCCTTCTTGACGCCGATCCATGTCACCGTGCCCATAAACTTCGGGCTGATTTCGATCCGTTCGCGCGGGATGACGTAGCCGCTGACGGTCAGCACGGCGTCGCCGGGTTTGGGCGGTGCGGTGGATGGCGGCGCGTTGGTGGTGGCGACTTTTGCCGGGGAGTTGGTGGTGCCGTTGCGAGTGGTGGCGAAGACGACTAAGCCGGCAATGAGGACGAGCGCCACGATGCCGATGATCCGGATCGGCCCGCCCTTGCGCCGGACCTTCTTGTCGCTGGGAATTTCGAGCCGTGAAATTGGTCCTGTCGAAGTTGTCATTGAAAAGCGTGTATGTTTCTCACACTGCGCGCAACGCATCAAGCACCGGTTTGCGCGCGGCCAGCCGCGCCGGCAACAGTCCGCCCAGTACGCCCATCACAACGGCGAATGCCATCCCATCGGCGATCATCGAGAGCGTGACGCGAAATTGAAACGCGACTTCGGCAAACGTGGTCGCGCTGAACGTGCCGGTCGACACGAGGTTGAACAGGAGCGACACCAGACTGCCAAACGCGCCGCCGAGCAGCGCCAGCACGACGGACTCGAAGAGAAACGACGCGTAGATTTGCCGTCGGCGAAAGCCGAGCACGCGCAACGTGCCGATCTCGCGGGTGCGCGCGCCGACAGCGGCGTACATAGTGTTCATGGCGGCGAAGGCCGCGCCGATGCTCATGATCACGGCCAGAAACGACGCAAGAAACCGCAACAGCCCGGCGGATTGCGTTTGCTCTTGGTAGTACGCGGCCTCGGTGAGCACCTTGACGCTGAGCAGCCGGTCGGTGAGCAGGCGTTGTTTCAACGAGTCGGCCGCGGCCTCGTCCACGGGGCGAAGAAGGACCGAGCCGTAAAAACTTCGCTTGAACGCCGAGCGCGCTTCGTCGGCATCCACCCAGATTTCGGATTCGTAAGCGGTCTGTTGCGCGTCGAAGATGCCGACGACGTGCCAGGTGGTCTTGCCGGACTGAAAACTATCGCCGACCCGGCAACGGGCGAAGCGTTCCGCAATCCGCCGGCTCACAATGCATTCGTGTAGGCCGGGCTGCAGCATCCGTCCCTCGACGAGGCGGATTTGCGGACGCAACGGCAGCGCCATCGGGCCGACGCCGCGGACCAACACATTGGCGGTGCCGTCGCCAGTGATGCGATCCAACAGGATCAGCACAATAATTTCCGCCGAGGCAAGCGGATTGCCTGCCGGGTCGCGAGCGATACCGGTGAGATACTGGATGCGTCGCGCTTCGTCCCGTGAAATCTGGCTGCTGGACTCAGCGGTCGAGCCTTTGCGCAGCACGATCAAATTGCGGGAATCGCCGGTGCTGATGTAGGTGGCTTCCATGCCATGCGCCAGCGACCGCACGAAGATAAATACCATCACAACCAAGCCGATGCCGAGCACCGCGTCAAGCGTCGAGCGCCAACGCACGCGCAGGTTGCGCAGGTTGTATTTCAGCGGTATCGCCATCGCTAATCCAACTCCTTGAGCCCGTCCACAACTGTCAGTTTCATCGTTGCGTACGCGGGCGCGAGACTGCTCGCGACGCCGAGCAGGCCCGCTACGACCAAGCCGAGCGCGATTGTGTCCGTCGTCATGGGGAAAAACGGAATGAATCCTTGCGACAACTTGTAAATGTCCAGATGCGTGAACAACAGCTTCGCGCCGAAGCAGCCGATCAACCCGCCGGCCATCGCCAATCCGAATGCCTCCGTCAGGATCAGCCCGAAAATCTGCGCGCCGTCGAACCCGACTGCCTTGAGGATGGCGAACTCCCGCGCGCGTTCCCGGATCGCCATACTCATCGTGCTGGCCGTCACCAGCAGCATCGTGAACACAATCACCACGAGGATCGAGCCGAGAAACACCTTCACGTTGCCGATCATGGAGACGAACTCGAGTTGAAACGCCCGTTCGGTCTCGGTTTTTGTTTCGGCGTCGGTGTTGGCGAAAGCTTTGTCAATTCGCTCGATGACCTGCGGAACGGCGTCGGCGTTCTCGGCGCGAATCCAATACGTGCCGACCAAGCCGAGCTTGCCGAGTTGCTCATCGAAGTAATCGTGGTGGAACATCACCATCGTCTCGTCGATGCCGTTGCCGCGATACACCGCGCGGATCACCAGTTCCAAATCGCACGGCCACATCGCGCCGAGCAACGTAACCCGGTCGCCGACTTTCCAGCCAAAGCGCTGCATCAGTTTTGTCCCGACAAGGCACGCGGTCTTCTCGCGGACGAACGCCTCTTCTTGTTGCGAATCGACTTCCATCTCGGAGAAAATTCTCAGGATGCGATCCGCGTCCACTCCGAACTGCGCAAAATTGCTAAGGCTCATATCCTTGTAAATGCCGCCGAAGTACGTGAACTTTGAGCAATACTTCACGCCCGGTATGCGATCGATCCGGTACTGGTATTTCTCCGGCAACACATTCGCGAGCGAAACCTTGTGCCGCACCGCGAGCCGCAGTGCCGCTTGATCAGTGGTCGGCGGATCGGTCATTAGCTTCAGCGCCGTCCGTAACGTCACGAACAGAAACAGCGACAACGCGACGCTGAGCACGGTGAGGATAAGTCGCCGCTTGTTGCGAAACGCATTGCGAATGATGAAGCCAGGAATGGTCACGGATGCTGGCCGTTGAGAAGTTCGCCCTTTTCCAGATGCACCGTTCGTTGCGCGAACGCCGCGGCCTTTGGATCGTGCGTGACCATGATGACGGTCTTGCCGGCTTCGCGGTTGAGCTGCTGCAAAAGTGCCAGAACTTCGGTCGCTGAATTGGCATCGAGATTGCCGGTCGGTTCGTCGGCGACGAGCAGGGTCGGGTCCGTGACGAGCGCGCGGGCGATGGCGACGCGTTGTTCCTGGCCACCGGACAGCTGCCGGGGCAGGTGACGCATCCGGTCGCTGAGGCCGACCAGCTCCAACGCGGCCTCGACGTGCGTTCGCCGCTCGTTGCCGGACAGACTGGTCAGTAACAACGGCAATTCGACGTTCTCGTAGGCCGTCAACACGGGGATCAGGTTGAAAGTTTGGAAGACGAACCCGACGTGGTTGTTGCGCCACGCGGCCAATTCGGTTTCGCGCAGATTGCCGACATCCGTGCCATTCACAACACATTCGCCGCCCGTCGGACGGTCGATGCCAGCAATGATGTGAAGCAGAGTGCTCTTGCCGGAACCGCTCGGCCCCATCAATGCGACGTACTCGGCGCGCTGGATGTCAAGCGTCACGCGATTCAGCGCCACCACGCTGATTTCGCCGTGCCGGTATTCTTTCGTGAGATCGCGAATCTGGACTATCGGTTCAGCCATTATGCGGGGATAATATCACATTGCGGCTACTCGCGTCAGCGCGATTGCTCCGGTTACGGCGATCGTACCACCGATGAGCGACCGGATACTCGGGCGGTCGCCTTCGATGAAATAGGCAAACGGAATCACGGCCATTGGAAACAAGCCACACCGATGGTCGGCCCGGTCAACGCGTGCGCGGTGATCCACAGCCAACCGCTGCGCCAATTCTTCTTCGGTGTGTCCTCGCGTTGCCGTATCATTGTGAAGATGAGAAAGGCAGCGACAATCACAATGCCGCCAATGGCGCGTTGATAGGTGGCGGTGCCGGCATCAATGGTTTGCCCGGCAGCGGCCGTCACCTGATAGGCCTTCCGGCTCAACACGGCACCGAATCCTTGACCGAAGCCAGCGAGCACGCCAGCAACGGCACCCACGATCAACTGCCGGCGCCCGAGATGCCTGTGTTCTTTCGGTGCAAGCGCCACCGCGACACCCACGAGAATCACCGCGCCCCAACACATCTGCGCGTGCGACAGTGTCGTCCCCAGCCAGTCCCACTCAATTGCCGCCGCCATCGGCGCGGACAAACACGTGACCGACAGCGAGGTGAGTCGCGCTCCGAGTCGCGGCATGGCCTCGAAAGCTGCGATGTCACCCAGACCAAATCCCACACACCCGCTGAGAATGAAGTACCGCGGCGAATCGCCCTGCAGACCCTTGCCGAAAATATGCGCCCACAACGCCAGCAGCACTGCCGCCAACATCAGCCGCCCAAGATTCGCCGCGACGACCGTGAATGCCCAGAGTCCCACCGTCAGAAAGGAAGGCAGCATTCGGCCCGGCGAGTCACTCTGTCAGGAGTTTGTTGACTTGGTTCTCGAGGTCTGCTCGAGCTTCGGTGTTACGGACAAAACCCTTCTTGTCCACCAACCACATGGTCGGGATGCCGGAGATGCCGTAGCTGGAACTGATCTTGTTGTTCCACGTCAAGCCATCGAAGTATTGCGGCCACGTCATTTCCTTTTCCTTCGCGTAGGCGACGAGCTTGTCCTTGCTGGAATCAAGCGAGATGCCAACGATTTCAAAACCTTTCTCGTGAAGTTTCTTGTAAATGTTGACCACGTGCGGGATTTCCATCCGGCACGGACCGCACCACGTCGCCCAGAAATCCACGAGCACAACCTTGCCGCGCAATTTCGCGAGGTCGAACGCCTTGCCATCCACGGTAGTGAATTTTAGCTCCAGCGGTTTCTTGGTGAGCTCCTGTGCCTTTAGGCGGCGATTGGCTTCGTGGGCGACCTGTGGGTTTTTGTCGTTGGCCATTTCCTTCAGCAAGGCTTCGGCTCTGGCGCGGTTGACCTTTTCATAGACACTTAGCCGCAGCCACGGCGCTTGAATCGCCTGCTGTGTCTGTGGGTAATGCTCGATCAACGCGGCGACTTCTGCGTCGAGAGCTGCGAGCTGGGAAGAATCGGGCTTATCCAGAAGGATGGCCGCGCGCAGTTCAATAAGCGTGTAGGCCGCTTCGGCGCGAACAGTCAACGGTGCAGTCGTTGCACCGGTAATGTCGCGGACATCGGCTTCGACAGAGCGCAGGTCGGCAGGTTTGTTTTCCAACTTCCCGCGATCCAACCGGGTTTGCAGCAGAATCATTTTTGCCTCCCACACGCGAGTGTTGTCAGGATGGCGTTGCCAAAACGTGTCAGCCGTCTCGATGAGACTGTTGAGTTGACCGAGCAGCGCGGCCCGGTCGGCGTTCGAAACCGGTTGCCGGCCTGAGGTCGAACGTTGCAGTTGCAGAATCTGTCCCCACATCTGATCGGGCGATGGCAGCTCATCCGCGAGCGAGGCCGCAAGCATGCCGGCGATAAGAAATAGGGCAATCAGGGCAAGTCTCTTCATGGTTCTCCGGTCATCGTCCGAGCGCCAGCATGCGCTCGATGGGCACGAGCGCGCGGCGACGGACATCTTCGTCGAGGGTGATTTTAGGCGAAAGTGTTTCGAGCGCGGCGACGGCTTTCTCCAGTGTGTTCTTCTTCATGAAACTGCATTCGTTGCAGTGACAGGTATCAGTCGGCCCCGGTATGAACGTCTTGCCGGAAACTTCTTTCTTCAGGCGATGCAACATCCCGGCTTCGGTGACGACGATGAACTCCGTTGCGGGCGATTGCCGACAATACCCGACCATCTTTTCCGTCGAGCACACTTCATCGGCCATCATCCGCACGGCCGGCAGGCATTCGGGATGGGCGACGATTTTGGCGTTGGGATGTTCTTGCTTAAGCGCAAAAATGGCTTTGTGCGTGAACAGCACGTGTGTCGAACACGCGCCCGGCCACAAGATCATCTGCCGGCCCGTTTGCGCCATGACCCACTGGCCGAGGTTCTGGTCCGGCACGAATAGGATCTTCTTGTCCGGCGGGATCGAGTTCACGACTTTGACGGCGTTGGCGGAAGTGCAAATGATGTCGGTGAGCGCCTTGACCGCGGCGGTGCAATTGATGTAGGCGACGACGATGACTTCCGGATGCGCCTCCTTCCAGCGGGCGAGCGCGTTTGCATCGCAGGAATCGGCCAACGAGCAACCGGCTTCGAGGTCCGGCAACAAGACGGTCTTGCTCGGGTTGACAATCTTCGCCGTCTCGGCCATGAAATGCACGCCACAGAAGAGGATGACATCGGCGTCGGTCTCCTTCGCCTTAAACGACAAACCGAGTGAGTCGCCGACGAAGTCGGCCGCGTCCTGCAACTCGGGCACTTGATAGTTGTGGGCAAGGATGACGGCGTTGCGGAGCTTTTTCAGCTCGCGGACGCGTTCCATCAGGTCAGGTTTTTCGGTGGTAACGACCATCGCAGAACCAGCGTAGCGGAAACGCAAGGTTTGTCAACGCGCTGCGCCGGGCCAGCGGAAAAGAAGGGACATCGCCTTCGTCGAATACTCGCTGACCTCGCCGGCCATGACCGGTTGTATCAGAAGCCGGCTTTCGAGATCGACGATAACCATAACGAACTCTGACGTGGCGGTGATTCGATGAATGTGACATGAACATTGTATGTCTGCTTGCGCACAAGCAAGTTATCCAGTCGTTGCCCTTCATTCGTGCGCGACCAAGTAAGAATGTAGCCCGCCAAACCATGATCGTACTCAAGCCAATTGCATGGCGTGATATCCTGTGAACTAATCGGGATACGAGCCACAGTCTCTTTGCCATGACGAACCAGCATCTCTCCGGCAAAACTGATCTGACCAGTTTGAGAGTGAGGCACACCGAGTACGAACTGATAAGGCGACCCGAACTGAACCGGCATCGTGAAGTCAAAACTGTTAGTCGTGCAATCCGCGAGCTTCTGCTGCTGTGGACTGCCGCAACCCGTGATGCAGAAGACAATCAGAAGGTAGATGCGCAGTCTCATGGTCACTCTTTCTCCACGGCAAGCGTAACGCGGGGGCGCGGGGCGGACAAGTGGAAATGCCGCGTTTGTCAACGCACCGCCAATTTGCTAGCGTGCCGGCGCGTTGAACGAATCCATTGTCCCGAGGTCTAAAACACCGACATGAAAACAACTTTCCTTTTAGTCGCACTTCTCGCCGCCAGTCCCACGTGGGCCAAAGACACTGCGCTGTTGTCCAACGGCGATCTCGATCTGGCCCGCCGTCTGGAAAACGCGTTCGTCAGCGTCGCCTCGCATGCCAGCGAATCGGTCGTCGTCATCACCGCCACACGCAAACAGAACGCTCGCGTGGGGGGCGACGACGAGGTGAACCCATTTGAGCAATTCAAAGGCACGCCATTCGAGTATTTCTTCAAACACCACCGCGTCCCGATGCCCGAGCAGCCCGAAGACCAGAAGAGCGAAGGCTCAGGCGTCATCATCCGCGCTGATGGATATATTCTCACGAACAACCACGTGGTCGACGATGCCGACGATATCCACGTGCGCTTCAAAGACGGTCGCGAGTTTGACGCCAAACTCATCGGCAGCGACCCACGCACCGACGTGGCGGTCATCAAGATTACCGGCAAGGACTTGCCGGTCGCGCGCCTCGGCAACAGCGACGACATCCGCGTCGGCCAATGGGCGATCGCCATCGGCACCCCGTTTGAGTTGGATTACAGTTTCACCGTGGGGTTCGTCAGTGCGAAGGGCCGCTCAGCCGTGCGCAGTGCCGGAAGCGCGTACGAGGATTACATCCAGACCGACGCTGCCATCAATCCTGGTAACTCCGGCGGCCCACTGTGCGACATTGAAGGTCGAGTCATCGGCATTAACGCATTGATCCGAGGCATGAATACCGGCGTCGGTTTCGCGATCCCGATCAACATGGCGCGTGAGGTTGCCGATCAACTCATTGACAAAGGCCGGATCATCCGTCCGTGGCTCGGCATCAGCATCGAGCCGCTGACGGACAACAAGGAATTGTCGGACACGATCAAGGACGGGGTGGTGGTTCGCCGCATCGAACCAGAAACCCCGGCGGCCAAGAGCGACCTCAAACAAGCGGACATCATCGTCGGTGTCGATGGCGTACCGGTGAAAACACCGAAGGAGCTTCAACTCCAGATCCTCCACAAAAAGGTCGGCCAGACCGTGACGCTGGACGTGGTTCGCGGCGGCAAGGCAATCAAGGTGCCGATCCAGACCGCGGAGATGGAGGATCGGTTGCAGGCCGCGTCGCGCAGGAGCTCCGGCAAGGCACGCGCGCCAATGACATTTGGCCTGACCGTGCAGACGTTGACGAAGGATCTCGCCAAACGCTTCGGCGTAGATGAGAGCGAGGGCGTGGTGGTGACCGATGTGGCTGAAGGCAGCAGCGCGGGAGATGCCGGCGTGCAGCGCGGCGATGTCATCACCGAAGTGGACCGCACACCCGTGCACAGCGCCGAGGAGTTCAAGGGCGCGATGTCCAACGGCGACGCCAAGAAAGGCGTGCTCATCTTTGTGAAGCGCAACGGCGCGTCCACGTTCGTTGTGCTGAAAGACAACAAGTAGACTTGCCCCGCCGGAAGCGCGCGGTTACAACGAAGGTGTGAAGAAGCTTTTGCTGTGGGCTGCTGTCAGCATCGCCGGACTCATGATCGCACTCGTCCTCGCGCGCAACGTCATCGCCCGCAAGTCAGTCGAGCTTGGCACGGAGAGAATCACCGGCTTCCCGCTCACCATCGGCACGGTCTCCGTGGGCCTCTTCAATGGCCAACTCGATGTCGGCGACATCCAGCTGATGAACCCGCGCGAATTCGAGGAGCGAAAATTCGTGAACCTGAAGAAGCTGCACGTTGACTACCGGCTGGGATCGATGCTCGCGGGCGCGCCACACATTAACGACATGCTCGTGGACATCGACCATATCGTTGTAGTCAAAAACACCAAAGGCGAATCCAACGCGCAGAAACTCAAGGGCGTCGCATCTTCCGACAAACCGAGCACGACGAAGTATTGCGTGGATCAGTTGCGCATTCACATCGGGACGGTGACGGTCAAGGACTACAGCCGTGGCAAGCCCACGGAACGCGCCATCCCGCTCAACGTCACCGCCACGTACAAAGACATTACCAATTCCACAGATATCACGCGCTTGGTGCTATTGACGGTGATGAGCCAGGCGCGGTTGCCGGACATCGGCGTCAAGCCCGAGGATCTCAGGAAGGGTCTCGGCAGTTTGGAGAATCTTGCCGGGGACGCCCTCACGGGCGCGATCGTCACCGGCAAGAGTATGCTCGACAAACTCAACCCGAAGAAGTGACCTGCCGGATTGCCTCGTACAACACGATGGCGACACAGTTTGAAAGATTCAGGCTACGCGCCTTCGGGTTGAACTGCGGGATGGCAATGACGGAATCCCGGTAAGTCTCCAGCAGCGTCGCTGGTAAGCCCGCCGTTTCCCGGCCGAAGACCAAATAATCATCGGGCCGGTAGGTCACTCCTGTGTACAGCCGGTCAGTCTTGTTTTCGACGAGCCAGAGGCGCGCGTTGGGAGGCAGGAATTCCTCCCACGATTTCCAATACTTCCACGTGACGTGCTCCCAGTAATCCATGCCGGCCCGTTTGAGTTCCCGGTCATCAAGCCGGAAACCCAGCGGACCGATCAGATGCAGCGTTGTGCCGGTCGCTGCGCAGAGGCGGGCGATGTTTCCGGCATTGGGCGGGATCTCCGGTTCGACGAGAACAACGTTCACTTCGTTTTGGCAAACCGCGCAGCCACCGCGTCCCAGTCCACCATGTTCCACCACGCATCGAGGTAGTTCTTCCGCACGTTCTGGTACTTGAGGTAGTACGCGTGTTCCCACACGTCGACGCCGAGCACCGACACGTCGCCTTCCATCAACGGGCTGTCTTGGTTGGCGGTCGAATACGCCTTGAGTGCGCCTTTGCTGACGACCAACCAGCTCCAGCCGCTGCCGAACCGGGTCATGCCGTTGTTGGTGACGATGTCCTTGAACTTGGTGCAGTCGCCAAACGTCGCCTTGATCGCATCGCCAAGCGCGCCTTTCGGGTCGCCGCCACCGCCTTTCTTCATGATCGTCCAGAACAAACTGTGATTGTGATGGCCGCCGCCGTTGTTGCGCACCGCACCCCGGATGTCTTCCGGTACATCCTTGATACCGCGCAGCAGGTCTTCGACCGACTTCTGGTGCATCTCGGGATGTTTGTCGAGTGCGGCGTTGAGGTTGGTGACGTAAGCGTTGTGATGTTTACCGTGATGAATCTCCATCGTCCGCGCGTCGATATGCGGTTCGAGCGCGTCAAAGGAGTAAGGTAATTTCGGCAATTCGTGCGCCATGATAATTCCTCCAGTTTTCAGTTTCAGTTAGGGTAGCTCGCCAGTTCGGTCAATGCTACTGCCGGCGACGAAGCCTGTCAACCAACCAGAGCGCGAAGAACGGCGCGTACTCCATCCAACGCACGATGCCGGCATCCACCCACATGCCGGTTTGCAACTCAACAATGCGCGCGACGTAAGACACCGCGACGAAGGCACTCAACGCCAGCCATGGCAAACTGAACTCCACGCACGCGAGTGCGACCATCCATGTGACGTACCACGGATGCACCGTTGAGCCGAGCAGCAGCATCGCCCCGGCAATTGTCGCCGCCGAGCGCGATGGCTGGTAACGCCGGAGGATAGTCCATGTCATGGCCGCCATGATCAAACCGGCCGCAATACGCTTCGGCAACTCGTACACCATCCACACGCCCTTGACTTGATGCGGCTCTTGATGTCCAAACAGCCACGTCAGGATTTCGAACAGCGATCCGTTGAATCGCCACCGTCCGGCCAAGTGCAGCAGTCCAACCAAGCTCACCGGCCAGACCAGAACCGCGACCGCGACGACCACGGCGAAAACTAACCATGCGCGGAGCTCACGCCGCGACAGAAGTATGGCCAAGGCAATTGGCAGCGCCAGAAAATGTGACAGCGCCGCCCCGGCCCATGCCACCGCTGACAGCACATGCCGGTTGGTCTCCCACAACCAAAGTGCGGCGGCGACGAAGAAAATCGCCATGCTCATCGCGTGCCCGTTGCCAGCAAACTCCAGAATCACCAATGGATTCCACGCCCAGATCAATGCCAATGATTCGTTCTGCCCACGGGCGCGCAGTAGTTTCACCAGCATCCACAGCGTCGCGAGATCGAATCCGGCAAAGATCCACTTGAAGGCTGCGGGCGTGCTGCCGATACGAAACACTTGCAAGAGCAACGGTGGATAAACACTCGGCACTTCCCGGTGATCGAGCCGCTCCCAAGTCGCATCGCGCAGCCCGGTCAGTTCCGGCGCGTCGGGTGCAAGCCGGTAGGCATTGAACCCGGCATTTTGGACTTTGCCTTCCCAGCAATACCGGTACACGTCGCTGCTCAGTACCGGCGGCACCGGCAACATCGCCAGCCGGGCCGCGACCGCCACGCCGGCACTGATCCACCGCCACCGGCGCCAATCCAGCCGCGGCGCGCGCCAGACCGCGACGAAATACGGAATGAACGCCAACAGTGTCGTGTAGAGGAGGGTCAGTGCCATAAACGTGTTGCAAACCTGGACGTGCAGTTTAAGCTGCCGGCGTGATGGCCCGCAAGATTCAGCTGGCGCGCATCGCCGATTTTCCGCCCGGCACCACACGTAAGTTCACGTTCGAGCGCAATGGCCGGATAGTGCCGGCGTTCGTCGCGAACGCGGGCGGCCGGTTCGTGGCCTACGTCAACGAGTGCGTCCACCTGCCAATCTCGATCGACCTCGACGACAACGATTTTTTCACGTGCGACGGGAAGTTTTTCGTGTGCAAGACGCACGGCTCGGTGTATGAACCCGGCGCCGGCCAGTGCATCGGCGGGCCGGGGCAGGGCAAGTCGCTGGAGCGGTTGACGGTCGTCATCGAAGACGGTGTGATTTACCTGGAGTTGCCGGAATGAATTGGCTGGCTCAAAACGCAAAGAAGATTATTCGCATTACGGCGGGGATCGCGATTATCTTAATCGGGATGGGACTCGGTTTCGTGCCCGGCATTCCGGGGTTTCCATTGATCATCATCGGGCTGGGCATCTTGGCGGTGGATTTCGTTTGGGCGGCGCGTCTGCGGGCGCGCATCAAAGAACAGACCGACAAGGTCGTGGACAAGTTGCGTGGCAAGCCCACCCCGAAATCTTAGCGCGCCGCCTTGTCGTACCAATGTTCGCAGTATTCTTTGCAGCGAATTTTCTTCTGCAAGCCGAAGCCAAACCCAATGAGTTTTGCAAACATTGTCAACAGCGGCGTCTGATCGATTTTACGTGTCGAGGTGATGATCCAGCCCTTGTGAATCAGGTTGAACTTCTGCCCGCGTGGTTTTCCGATTTTCTTGAGGTCGTACGCAAGTTGCACGTCTTCGGCTGCGTAGATGCTTTCGTCGAAGCCGCCGAACGCTTCGAAGTCCGCCTTCCGGCAATGCATCATGCCGACGCCGACGCGGCTGCACCGCACGTAGAGGCCCCACAACGTGTAGAAAAAATCGATCTTGAAGTTATGCTTAGCCGGCTCGATCCACGTCCCGCCGCCGGCAATTTTTGGGTCCTCAAGATGATCGTGAATGAGGACTAGCAGGTTTTCCGTGACTTCGTTGTCGGCATCACAGAAGGCGATATATTTGCCCCGAGCCGCCTTCACACCGGCATTGCGGGCCTTGCCGATGTTGTTGACTGGCTCGTGGACGACTTGGACGCCGTGCTGCCGGGCCACGTCGCCGGTCTTGTCGGTGCTATTGTTATCAACGACGATGATCTCGGCCGTACAACCGCGCTCGCGCTCGCAGAATGCCGCGGCGCGCTTCAACGACATCAGCGTGTGTCCGACATAGTTCTCCTCGTTCCACGCCGGAACGATGACCGAGAGTGTCGGTTGCGTCATTTGCTTTGCGGCTTCTCGGCTTCGTCAATGAGCATCACCGGAATGCCGTCGCGAATCGGGTAGCGTAGGCCGCACTGCGGATTGGTGCAGATGATTTTCTCACCTTCGAGTTTTACGTCCGCTTTACACTGCGGGCATGCCAGGATTTCCAGCAGTTCTTTGTCGATCATATTATTGTCTCCTCACATCTCCTGTAGCCGAGACGTGAGCCTCGGCCCGTAGCTTATGCTTCGGCTACAGCCCGGCAAGCTTCCTCGTAAACGTCCTTCATCGCGACGCCAGCCTTGGCGGCCGCTTGTTTGCACGACTCGTATTCGGGAGAACGCGACACGACCTTACCAGCCAGCCGCCCGAGTTTCACCTCAATTTCACCAAACTTCGTGGCGACTTTGACAATCTCCCGTGACAGCTTCCGCCGCTGCGCCTCGTGAACGCGAACGCCGAAGCTAGTCGTATGGCTCAGCAGCAGCTCCGCCGTCCGGTCGACATCATTCTGCTCGCACAACACTGTCACCAACGTGCCTGGCCGGTTCTTCTTCATCTGGATGGACGTGAAGAACACATCCAACGCACCTGCCGCCAGTAACCGCTCCATCACATCGCCGAACAACTGCGGATTCATGTCGTCGATGTTCGTCTCAATCACCGCCACCGCATCGCCCTCGCTCTCTCGCGCCGCGTTGGCCTCGCCCAACACCACCCGCAACACATTCGGCGTCTTCTCCAAATCGCGTGTCCCGGCACCGTAGCCGATCTTCTCGATGCTCATTGCCGGCATCGGCCCAAAGCGCGAGCAAAACTCCGCAAGCAACGCCGCCCCGGTCGGCGTCACCAACTCGACCGGCTCACTCGACGATTGCACCGGCAGGCCCTTGAGCAACTCCAGTGTGGCCGGCGCGGGCACCGGGAACTTCCCGTGCACCGTCTCGACAAACCCCGACCCCAGCCGTGGCGGCGACGCCTGCACCTCGTCCACGCCGAGCGTTTCCAACGCAATGCACGCCCCGACGATGTCCACGATCGAATCCACCGCGCCGACTTCGTGGAAATGAATCTTCTCCAGCGGCACGTCATGAATCTTCGCCTCCGCCTCGCCGATTCGCCTGAACACGCTCAACGCCCGCCGCTTCACGCCTTCCGATAACCCGCTGGCGCTAATCATCCCGGCAATCTCGGTATAACCGCGATGGTCGTGTCTGTGTTTCATCACCGGGTGCGACGCTTCGATGTAATCAAACTTCGTCGCCGAAATGTTCTGCTTCACCACGCGCCGCGTCGAGATCGTGTACCCCGGCAAATTAAGCTTCGCGAGTTCAGCGCGCAGCGCGTCCTCCGACACGCCGAGATCGAGCAGCGCGCCGAGAAACATATCGCCGCTGATGCCGGCAAAGCAGTCGAGGTAGAGGAGTTTCATGTCACTAGTGCTATGTTATCAAATGTCTTGTTGTGACGGCAATCCGTTAGAGTTTGTTGTAGTCCTCGTGCGTGCCGATCCATGTCCAAACAAACGTATTGTTGTCCCGGAAATAGCCGACGGCCCGGTAATGTTCACCTACGCGCACCGACCATTGTCCGCCCTTGAGCGGCTTGAAGCGGAGGGAAGGATGCTGTGGGTTTTGACACCAAAGCAGGTAATTCTTGTGAGCCAGTCGCTGAGTCTGTTCCGGTAACGCTTGGTAACACCGCCAGAACGAGCCAGCCGTCTTGGAGGTCATCGCTCGCCGGGCTTGGGAAATTCCCGGAGCCTGCCGGCCTTGGCTTCGGCTTCGGCCTCTTGCCGGAGCTTGTCCAGCTTGCCGCCCGCGACGGAGTCCGCCGCTATCTGCCGATCCCAGTCGTCTTCCGTCCAATTCTGGAGCAAGGCATTCAATTCCGCCCGCTCGCGCGGCGACAATTTCTCAATCGCCGACCGGATTTCCTCAACCGTGCTCATGGCGTGAACCTAATCGAAACCCTCCAGCGCGTCAAACTTAGAGCAGTTGGTAGGGACGGATTGCCGCGAGAACGACGTCGCGGCGTCTCGGCGTGACGCCTCGGCTGTCCGGGTCGTCCGCCTTCCCGCGACTGCGACACCCCAAGAAACATATCGCCGCTGATCCCGGCAAAGCAGTCGAGATAGAGGAGTTTCATGCCGGGCTGATGCTAACAGAGTCGGTCATGATGCGGCAATCTCGTTTCGGTGGGGGCGACGGACAGTCCCGCCAATGACCAGCGCGGCCGAGATGATCAGGAGGTTCTTGATGATATACTGGCCTTCCATGGTTGGCGCGTAGAGATACCGGCCGGGCTGAAAGGTGACCTCGGGCAAGATCACCAACGGCATGAATGTGCCGACCATCTGCAGAGCAAGCAAGGCAATGGCGACGCGGATCGTCTTGTGAAACAGGAACGTCACGCCAATGACCACTTCCCACCAGCCGATGATTGCGAGCCATGTATCCGGCGAAAAGAACGGCATCCAGCGGACCGTCGCCTTCACCATCGTGGCCGCGGGCGACAGTCCGAGTGGTTTCAGCAGTCCGAACCAGACAAAGATGATCGCCAGCGAAACACGCAACGCCAACATCCCCCAGCGTCGCATGAATGACGCAATGCGGTCGTCAATCTTGTCCCAGTCAAGTTTCACGGCAGCAGATGGTGGATGAAGGCGCGTTCTCCGACACGCCAAGATCAATTAGTGCGCAGAGAAACATGTCGCCGCTGATGCCGGCAAAGCAGTCGAGGTAGAGGAGTTTCATGTCCCACCGACCTGTCTCCGATACTCGCTCACCGTCATTACTGCAGTCGTAAACTCCACATCGATAATCCCCTCCTCGACTAGGTGTGATGCCGACCCATAAACGTTAATCTGCAGATCCCCAACGAGCCACGACTGCTTTCGTAGCAAATGATCCGTCGAACCGCGCAGGAGCAATGAAATCTCAGTTCGTTCATCCGTCTGCGGATTTCGGTGAAAGTTACCAGTGATTTCGCTTTTATGTTTCCACCCATCGGAGCGCAGCGACGCTGGCAGTTGTGTTCATAAGAAAGTGGAATCTTTCTGTCAAGGTTGCGTGTTGGTGTTGGGTCGGAGTCCTGC
>CAZMKD010000209.1:0-1796 GCA_964566575.1 uncultured Verrucomicrobiota bacterium | reverse complement strand
GTCGGACCTTCGTTCGCAGAGATCGCCAAGGATCCGGCAGACAGCCAGCACCCCGGCGGGATGATGACTAGAAGTTATCCGAAGCCGACTGTCCGTAGCGTTGACCGTTGGGCGTCATCTGGCTGGCATAGATTCTCGCATTGATGCTCAGATTGATTTGGTCGACGCGCCCATCACAGAAGGCCATGTTGAAGATGCCAGTGTGATAGGAGAAGGGTCGCGGAGCCGCTCCGATACCGGCCGTCGGCACGGCGCCCGGAAAGCTAGTTCCATTCACAGCGTCCGTTTGTACGGGGCCAAGCTTTGGAGCAGTTTGGAGCTGCAGAGGCGTCGTGCTCGACACGCCCGCAAAGGCGCCGGTCGTAGGGGTGGTATTCGGCGCGGTACTCGCTGCATCGGTTGCAATGACTCCAAATGCCATGTCACCGATGGTGTTGTTCCCCACCCCCGCGGCAGTCACCCATCTGTTCGCTTGTGCGTTTTCGCTGAACAGGTAAGTTTGGGATTGTCCATCGCCTTCGGTGATGAAATCGATCGTCATGTTCGGACCGAAGTCGTAGTAGGGATTTGGGACAGAAAGCGAGGGCGGCGGACCGCCGTTGTACCAGAAGACACCCGTGGCGCGGGCCATCAAGCCATCTTCCGGCACTACTAAAAGGGGCGGCAGCAACAACACACTATTACCGTTCCAATCGATTGTTCCAGCTCGGTGAACGATGGATGGTCCCCAGTCGGTTCCCCGCATGTACCCGGCGTTTGCCACGTAGCTGAGCCCGCCGTTCTGGTTGTAATTGTTGATATCCACCGGACAAATCAACGCCTTGAGGATGGGCACGATATTGGTCCCGCTAGCAAAATAGTTCGGCGAACCGGCTGCCAGGCCGTTAAATTCGTCCAGCGAGCGATACAGCGCCGCGTTGTCGAGATAGGGGAACAAATCCACCACCCAGTTGTAATAGATCGGCGCACCAGGTGCCGCTGTACTATCCACACCGTGGTTCCTGACCAAAGAAGGCAACTGTCCGTTGTGAGAGCCTGCGAAGTTCAAGGTTGCCAGGGCAATCTGTTTCAGGTTGTTCTGGCACTCCATGCGTCGAGCGGCGTTGCGGGCGCTTTGGACGGCCGGAGCGACCAAGGCGATCAATGTGGCGATGATCGAAATCACCACCAAGAGCTCAATCAAGGTAAACCCCCGGCGATTGAGCGAACGGGTCGGCTGACGAGAGATTTTCATGACTTGAGCTCCTGGGAACGAAGGTGACCAAAGGTCCGTGCGAGTTTGATCCTACGAAAAAATGTATCAGTAAACAACCGGGGAAAGCCGGCTGAGCCAGCGGATTGTCCTGAATCCTTTCGTCTTGGCCGTGGTCCCCCGGGCCTTTTCCGGCCTAGCAGCCCGTTGAACTTCGCCCCACCGAGCCGGGCACCCGAAGGGTCGCGGTGGCTCGCGGGCTTTTGCACTACTTCAAGCGCGGGAAACGTCGAGTCGTGCAAAGGCCTAAAATCCACCGAGACAAGCTCGGTGGGGTTTTCAACAGACTCCTAACTGCCCGAGCCAATTTCGCTCGTCAGGCAGATTGGATCGGCTTCACGGACATCTAGGAAAACCGGCGGGGATTTGTGACCGGGCCGGTCCGCGGTTGCGTTAAAAAACGCGCGACGGACCCCCAAATGGCACCGACTTCGCGGAATCTCATGGCGAATTCGGGGCGTAGGCCAGTTTGGGTGGCACACCCTGAGTCATCGAAGGGTGTGGAGAAGGGTGTGGAATTGTCCGTGCGAGTATCCACGCCCTT
>CAZMKD010000208.1:0-20081 GCA_964566575.1 uncultured Verrucomicrobiota bacterium | reverse complement strand
GTCCACGTCGAGATCACGGTGCTGCTGACTTATTTCTTTGGCTGGCCGGCGCTGTTGTTGACGCAGGTCATACCGCATTTCATCGCCAGCGCCATTGGAACGTATCTGTTTTACGCCCAGCACAATTTTCCGAGTGTGTCTTTCAACGACCGCGCCGGCTGGACTTACGACAAAGCCGCGCTCGAATCCTCCAGTTACATGAAAACGGGCCGGATCTGGGCCTGGTTCACGGCCAACATCGGCTACCATCACATTCATCATTTGAATGCCCGCATCCCGTTCTACCGATTGCCGGAAGTCATCAAAGCGATACCCGAGTTGAAACAACCCAAGACCACCTCGCTCCGTCCGTTGGAAATCATCCGCTGTCTGCGTTTGAAGGTTTGGGATGTCGAAGCCCAGCAGATGGTCAGTCTCCGGAACGTCTGAGCGAAACGGGAGTGTGGAGCTAACGCGAATGGCCGGTAGCCACGCTGAAAGAACGGGACTTCAAAACGAACCGTCCCGTTAAGTGTTTCTTTGAACGTGCGGTTTTGGACTTTATCTGTCGGCATAACGTTGATTCCTCTCGTTTCAAGATGGCTTCTGCGCCAATTCCTCTATTCCATCGCTTCTGTCGCCTTCCGCAAAGCCAAAAATGCTTCTTTCAACGCTTGGTTCACGCCGCTTTCCGGCTCGCCCAACACCAATGCCTGATACTTGTTGAGGAACTCAGCGCGGATGCGATGAAACCAGTGCAAGAAGTGGCGCAAGAACGACAGGCAATCCAAGATGGCGATCTCGACGCCGCCCAACTCGGCGTACTTCTCGGTGGCATAGACGCGCACTTCTGCGTCAACTGGTTCGGTTGTGATGAAAATGTAGTTTTGAATGCTTGCGCCCTGCGCGATTTTTTCGACGGCAATGTCGATGTCGCCTTTGGTAACAACCTTGTCCTTCATTTCGTAGGTGGTCACAACCTTGTCGTCGCCCAGCAGCGTGATATCCACGTCGCCCGACGCGCCTGTCTGTTTGTCGGCGGCGTTGTGTGCATTGAGGCGCAACACTTGTTCGCCCAGCTTTTCGGCTGCGGCCCGGTAAGCAGCGGCAACAATCAGGACGGGCAACCGGCTGGCGTGCTTGCATTGCAGGTGTTGCTCAATCAGTTTCACAATGTCTTCTGCCGATAGCGGGAGTTCGCTCGCGTCCTTGCGAAGTCCCTGCAACAGTGTTTCGAGCCGTTTCTTGCGGTTGTCGCGCTCGATAATCAGAGGCGGATGGATTCAGCCAAGACATCGTGGGCTGCCAGTTTGCCGCGATGGATGGCATCCAGAATTTCCAAAATGTATTCGTACATTTCGGCTGGTCGGCCACGCAGCTTCTGATCTTTGGTCAGGACAACATTCTTGGTGCGAAAGCCGGGAGTCAGGAACGCGGTCGTGGGACTGCACGGCAGCCGGTGTTTCTGGATGAGATCGATAACATGTTGCTCGTCGTAGCCGCGCCCCGAATACGCGCCTTTCTTGGCCGCGCCGGTATAGACCTCGATGAACGGTTTGCGGATGTCCAATTTCGAATCGTCCAGCTTGGCAAGCGTCGAAGCCATGAGAAAACGCGCACCGGCCCGGTTACTGGGGCAGCCAATCACGTATTCCAACTTCTGCCGGAGTGTCGAATCGCCAACGAATGACTCGCGCAAGTGTGCCGTGGCGCGTTGAACGGCGGCTTCGAGAAGTTTAGAGCAATCTTGGATGGTGGTCATGGTTCAGCTTGGCCGGGTCGTAGTTTGTCCAAAGAACCTCGATGCGCGTGCCTTTGGTGGCGTGATTCGTCTTTGGGCCGCTCAACGTCTTGCGCCACTTCGCGGAGGGATACAGTCTGTCCATCAACGCGCATTGGTAATTGGAGAGCGCCACCATGCCTTGCGCGTGATTGAGAACGTTCGCCAACTCCGCATGTTGTTCGTCGGTCATTTCGTAGCCGTAGGCATTTGAATCGCCGCGTGTATCGTGCACATACGGTGGGTCGCAGTAGAAAAGAGTTTCCGGCGAGTCGTACAACCGAATCACGTCAATTGCCGGGCGGTTCTCGATCTGCACACGCAACAACCGCTCCGCGATTGCCGGCAAGTCTTCCACCGCGCCGAGCCACCGGCTGACTACGCCACTCATGCCGGCGCGGCTCGTGTTCTTGCAGTTCGCCCATCGCCCTAAACTGGCCGTCTGTGCCAAGCCGGTACGAACTTGCCGGGCGCGCACATAGAACCGTCGCGCTTTCTCCAACGCCGGTAGTTTGGGATCGAGCGTGCAGGCCAACGCGAATTCCTCGCGGGAGAAAGGCGTCAGGCCGATGGCCTCGATGATTGCAGCCTTTTCGTCACGCAAGACACGGAAGAAATTTGCCACCTCACCGTCCACGTCGTTGTAAGTCTCGACCGGCGACGGCCGACGATTCAGGAGCACGGCGGCAGAACCGGCGAACGGTTCGCAATAGTGGTGGCACGCCGGCAACAGCGGCAACAGCCAATCCAAATGCGAGAACTTGCCGCCATACCAACCGAACGGAATTAGTTTGGGCGTTCGCAGTCTGGCGAGAGCGGGTGGGTGGTTCTTCCGCGCTCTAGGCTTCGGCTCTTCCGCAACCAGCGTTTCCTCACGTACACGGGGCGTGCGGCGCTTCTTCGGCAGATACCTGACTTTCTTTCCTCGCATCGCGTCCAGTATGCCAACGCGAGCCGGCAGGGGCAAGCCTGCCGTGACGGCTACCCGGTAGGACTGCCGGTAACCCTTCGCCGCGCTGCAACTCCGGCCACCGCCTGCTTGACGACCGGATTGCGTTAAGTACATACTCCCGAAACGAAAGTAAAACCCCAACCCCATCACACCATGCCTAACACTGTTTCTCAAATTGCGGAGCAACTCCGGGGCGAAGTCATCGGCGACGGCTCGATTGAATTAACCGGCTTCGCGTCAGCCGACCACGCCCGCAGCGGCGACCTCACCTTTGCCGAAAAAGAAACCTACTTCGCCGCCGCCGAGCAAAGCCTGGCCGCTGCCATCATTGTGTCGGGTGAATTTCCCTCGGCGAAGAAAGTCCTCATCCGCGTGCCGAATGCGCGGGTGGCGGTGGCGCGGGTGCTGCCGGTCTTTTTTCCACCCGACCAACACCCACTCGGCATTCATCCAAGCGCCGTCATCGCCGACTCGGCGCAGATTGGTTCCACGGCGCACATCGGGCCGAATTGCGTGGTCGGTGGCCGCGTGCGATTGGGTGCGCGCTCCGTGCTCATGGGCGGCAACCATATCGGTCGCGACTGTCACATCGGTGACGATGTGTGTCTGTTTCCGAACGTCGTCATCTACGCGCAGACCCAGATTGGCCACCGTGTTGCCATTCACGCCGGCACCGTCATCGGCTCGGACGGCTACGGCTATGTGTTCGACGAGGGCCGCCACCGCAAGATGCTGCAGGTCGGCCACGTGATCATCCACGATGACGTGGAGATCGGCGCCAACGCGGCCATTGACCGCGGCGCGCTCGGCGCCACGGTCATCGGTCAGGGCACCAAGATTGACAACCTTGTCCATGTCGCGCACAACGTTGTCATTGGCCGGCATTGTCTGGTCATGGGGCAGGTGGGGTTCGCCGGCAGTACGCGGCTCGGAGATTATTGCGTGATCGCTTCGCAGTCGGGAATTGCAGGACATCTAACGCTCGGCAACCAAGCCACGGTCGGCGCGAAGTCCGGCGTCATGCGTGACATTCCTGACAAGGGAACGGTGCTCGGCATCCCGGCCGCGCCGGACAAACAGGCCAAGCGACAGATGATCGCGTTAACGCAGTTGCCAGATTTGATCCGCCGCACGCGCGAACTCGAAAAGCAGGTGGCCGAACTCAAGAACAAGGCCGGCAGTTGAGCGACGTTCGGTGCGGCATCGTGAAGAGTGCCGACTGGCTCATTGACCTCGGCCCCGAAGGCGGCGATGCCGGCGGACGAATTGTCGCCGAAGGTCCACCGGAGAAAGTCTGCGCGGTCACCGAATCATACAGCGGCCAGTTTCTCCAGCATGTCTTGAGCCGGTAGGGCGCGTCACAATCCGCGTCTTCTATCCCTGGCATGTTAAGGCTTGTAGATGCATCCCCAAAGGGAGTAACCTGCGCGAGGCTTATGGAGAAGCGACCGTTTCTCTTACCGGTCGCAAGCAAGATGCGGGAACGGGTTTCAGTTTGTGGTGAATGGATTGTATCAAGAAAGGGAGAAGCAATGAAACGACGAACTCTGAAGTCGGTGGTGGTAATGCTGGGTATGGTGAGTTGGCTGACGGCCAGTGGTTGGGCGCAGGTAAACAGCGGGAGCAACGGCAGCGATGGTCAGCTCAACGTTACGAATAGCACCACCATCAATATGGCTGACCACCCAAATGGAATCTACCAGTATACCTCTGTGAACATTGCCAACGGCGCGACGGTAACGTTCATTCCGAACGCGAACAACACGCCGGTTGTGTGGCTCGTGCAGAGTAATGTCATAATCAACGGAAGTGTGGACGTGTCCGGACAGTACCAGAGTAGCGGGTCAGGCGGACTCGGTGGACCAGGCGGCTATCGGGGTGGAAACGGGGGGGCAACAGGCTCATCTGGACAGGGACCAGGGGGAGGATACGCGAGCGCCGTCGGTGGTGGCAATGCCTCCTTTGGCACTCTTGGGTACACAACCGCTTGCTTCCCCCCCCCCCCGGGGGTGACCCCTCCTACCTACGGCAATAATTTCCTTGTTCCTCTGTTGGGTGGATCAGGAGGAGGGGGAGCGACCAACTACTATCCAGGTGGGAGCGGCGTGGGTGGTGGTGGGGGTGCTGGCGCTATTCTTGTTGCCGCGTCAGGTACGATCCAACTGGTCGGATCCATTCTGGCTAAAGGGGGTACTGGCTGGTTTGACGGCTATAATTTTTACGCCACTGGAGGAGGAAGTGGTGGTTCTGTTCGACTCATCGCATCAGCCATCGCTGGTAATGGATCCGTAAATGCGACTGGCGGCATGGGTGGATTTCCTTGTAGTTCTGGGAATGCGGGCCAAGGGCGCGTGCGGTTAGACACGTACGCTAACAGTTTTGGTGGTACGATCAACGGTACCTTTACTCAAGGTTATCAGCCGATCATCATTCCGACGCCGGGGCAAGGAGCGCAATTGACGGTTACGAGTGTTGGCGGTGTGCCCGTTTCCGCCTCACCGACAGGTCAGGTTTTCACGCCTGACGCAGTAATCTCGAGCCAGCAGGCCAATCCGATTCCCATTGTTGTGCAGTGTTCGAATATCGCATTGAATACTCTCATCACTGTGATCGTGACCCCGGTGACGGGCAGTTCCGTTAGTGCGAGCGGCTACAACACCACGGGCACACAGGCATCGAGCATGGCCACGATATTAGTGAACATGCCCCGCGCTGGTGGCATCATCTACGCGACGGCAGCCACCGCGCCCTGAGTGGAACGCATGAAGTTTGTCCGTCACTGTGGGGTGTTGGCAGTCATGTTCGCCGCTTGGCTTGCACTGCCCTTATTTGGCGATGAACCGATCACCGATGTGATGTCACCGGTGGTCAGCTACCAGTACCCCGAAGATTTCACCAGCGGCGTGTTGACGAATGGCGGCCTCATGTCGCCCGTCGTGAGTTACCAGTATCTCGAATGGCCGGGCGATGATGTGCTGGGATTGGTGAGTAGTTTGCCGGTGAGCTATTACTACCGGTCGGTCAATGAGTTTGCACCGATGATTATCACTCCGCCGCACGCGCAGTCGGTTCCTGTCGGCGCGAATGTCACGCTTTCTGTGACGGCGGTGGGCGCGCCGCCGCTGACATATCAGTGGTATTACAACGGTCAAGTCATTCTCGGTGCAAACGCTTCCACGCTGAGTTTCAGCTCAGTCGGCACCGCCAAGTCGGGTTACTACTGGGTTGTGGTGGGGAGCAGTGCCGGCTCGACGACCAGTGCCCCCGCGCGGTTGACGGTCTATTTGCCGGCGGACACGCCGCAGCCACCGCCGCCGACAACGACTCTTACGACAGACCCACCGCCGGCTAATCTCTGCGCCGTTCCCAGTAGCACTGGGACGCTCGTGGTCTTTACGGGGGGCGGCTCAATTGATCCGAATAAGATGACCATCGTGTTGACGCACGGATTTATCGATAGTTCGGATGGGTGGCCGACTGGCATGGCTAGTACGCTCGGCGCACAAGCCTTTGGCCCCGCCGTTAATATCGTCGCGTGGGATTGGCGGACAAATGCCGGCAAATCGTTGACCGAAGCCGCTTACCGGACGACCAGCGAAGGTGATGCGCTGGGTAACGCGCTCCTGACGACGCTCGGCCTGGGTTACAATCATCCGATTCATTTTATGGGGCACAGCTTTGGTACGATGGTGAATTGCCGGGCAGCAGATTACATTCACGGCGATGTTTCAAGAAGTCCCGGTGCTCCATCGCAGACGTTCGCTTGGCAGAACACGCAGATGACGTTGTTCGATGAAGCAGAAGCGGAGAGCCTCGTCGAATATCTGGTGAATGGCGGGCTGGGGACCGGTCAGAATTGGCGCAAGGTGATTCCTGATCATTATGCTTATAAGGGCATTGATAACTACATCAGCGAGGTGGGCATGGTTCGTGGAGAAGCGGCAAACGCCTTACTGTGGCGGAATGCGCAACTTGATGTATTCGTCAATCATGCCTACTCATACACTTGGTACTCAAACTCGATCATTCATGCGTCAGTGGATACCGAGATGGGGAACCGGTGGTCGTACGAAAGATTTTCATTGAGTGGTGTTCCGGCGAAGGGAAGCTGCTATGTGCAGGAATTGAACTCTGACCCGCTGACTCTGCAACTGACGCCAATCAATCGAATTGTTGGCAGTCTACTAGCATTTCCCACTATTGCCGCCTATCGAGAAGTGAGTGCATTGGGTGGCAGCGTGGCCAACGCGGTGATTTACTACGGCGGAGAACTGGTTACGGCCACAGCCGAATGGTTTGCGCCCCCAAGCGGCCAGCCGGTGTTTACCGGCACAGCAGGCTCGACTCCTGCCTACTACCTCCCACCCGATTCATCATCGCCTTATGAGGCAGGATGGAATTTTCAGTTCACGCTACAACCGCCGGTCGCTCCGCTCCTACAGCAAACCAAGGTCGCTGATTCGATGACGGCGAGTGCGAGCGCCAGCCCGAACAATTCAATCTATGCTTGGGTGCCGGTAAGTATTCCGAGCAATGCTGTGGGGATGACTTTCGAGTTCCAAGTAACCGGTGCGGCAACGAATGAATTTATTGCCATCGGCATGACCGTCGGCAATGTGACCAATAGCCTTTTCACCTTGGAGTCGAAGTACCTGCAAGATAGTGTATGGACGCCATCGAGCGTTATGAACATTGCTGCTTATGCTGGGCAGCAAGTGGAGCTTTTCTTTAGCTCAAATGGCGATGGCAACCCGCCAAGTGGAGCACTCAGCGTTCGGGGGCTTCAATTCTACAGATTCCAGCCGCCCGTTGCCGGGTTCACTGCCACACCGACGAATGGCTCTGTGCCGTTGACGGTGACTTTCACTGATATTTCCGTCAGCGCGGTCACAAACCGGTATTGGGATTTTGGCGATGGCTCGACAACCAATATGACAGAGACGAGCATCGCGCACACGTACTTGGCCCCGGAAACCAACTCGGTCAGTCTGATTGTCAGCGGCCCATTCGGTAGCAGTACTAATGCGCAGCAGAATCTGATCATCGTCACGCCCGCCGATTCAGTCGGCGATGGCATTCCTGATTCATGGCGCGCGCAGTATTTCCCGGATGTTGATCCAACCGGCACCACGACCAACGCTCTTTCCTGTGCAACCTGCGATGCGGACGGCACCGGCCAGAATAACTTGTTCAAGTATCTTGCCGGCCTGAACCCAACCAACCCCGCGTCTGTATTCCGAATTCTTTCCGTGGATCAGCAAGACAACGACCTCAATGTCACTTGGCAAACAGCGGGTGGGCGAACGAACGTGTTGCAGTCGGCGTCTGATCTTGCCGGTAGCTACAGCAACGACAGCCCCAACATCGTCTTACCGGGCAGCGGTGACACGTTCACCAACTACCTCGATGCGGGCGCGGCCACCAATGATCCTGCGCGGTTCTATCGGATCATGTTGGTGCCTTGACCTTCTTTGGAGAAACGTGGAATGAGAAGAGTGACAGCAACGACGGTCACTGCGGCAAGTGCCACGATTATCTTGTGCACTGTTTTCTACGCTCTGCACACATACTATGCTGAACAGGCTTCCACATCGCTAGTCGACACGAACACGGAGCGATCCGTGAACGAATTGCGCTCTGCAGTGGAGGAAGTGGAATTAGCTGGTCAAAAGCTCAAGTTGGAAACAAGTTTGTGGCGAGACTTTATGCCTGGGTCCGGCACACAACATATCACTGGCTCATCCCTTATGGCATCAGTAGAGGTCCGTACAACTGATGGCAAGGCGATCCCTAGAGACATAGAGGTCACTGCCGTTTGGGTAATTAACGGTGATAAGATATGGAAGTCTTCCGTCGAGGAGGTCAGGCAATCAGGGGCAGTCGTGCGCGGCGGGCCGAAATGGGAGATTGGCAAAGCTGTCGATGTGGTCGTCCTCTTGCGGCATCAGAAAGGTGGACTGCGTCTGTTGCGAGCATCGAACCAGCGGATTGAGAAAACGATATGATTTTCGTATGGTTGAGGCAAGAAGAGGGAGAAAGATGCCAGTGAATCCGAGACGAATGATCATTGCGGTGATGTGTGTGATGTGCGTGTCGCTGGCGTTGTCAGCAAGGCCGAGTCGGGCCGGTGGCCTCGCGGAAAGCACGACGCTGGACAAACTCCTCCGAGCGGTCGAGGCCAACGACCACGACAGCTTCGTGGGGGATGCCAACGATGCCTTCAAGACTGGGTTGACGAAGCAGATGCTGGAAGGCGTCAGCGGCCAGCTTTCGCCACGCCTGAAGAAGGGATATACACCAGAGTTTCTTGGCGAGTTGACACAGCAGGGCTGCCGGGTTCTTCTGTGGAAGATCGTCTACAAAGACGACGGGGATGACACGCTGGCGAAGCTTGTCCTCAAGGACGGGAAGGTCGCGGGTTTCTGGCTGCAGTGATTAAGAAAGACCCTGAAGCACGCCGCGTGAAGTCACGCGGCCTACAACCGTGTTGGTGTAGGCCGTGTCCCCCGACACGGCGTCGGGCGTAATTCATCATTTCCGTCTCCACAGCATCAGCAGTTCTTTGCCGGCGCGCTTCGGATACGAGCGCGGCACGGTGGACGAGAGCGATAGGTCGAATCGTCGGCATTGGTAGGAGGAAGACCGGGCACTTGAGTTTTCGGGCGTTTGCCATTATGAATTGACCATGAGCGACACCACGGCAGAGATCATCCAAGTTTGCGAGGCTTTGCCACCGGATAAGCAGGCTGAGCTGGTGGATTTCGCCCGCTTTCTTCTCGCCAAGCAAGACGATGAAGCATGGGAGCAGCGACTCGCTGAGTCGAAACCCCGGCCGCGCCTCGACACTTTCCTGAGGGACTCCGCCACCGAGGGTGACGAACCGCTCGACCCTAACCGCCTGTGAATTCGCGCACCCGACCGAGTTTCTGGCGGGCCTACACACGTTTAAGCGAATCCGACCGCAAATCCGCGCGCCGTGCTTACGCGCTTTTCGCGCAGAATCCCGACCATCCCTCGCTCCGTTTCAAGAAACTCGGTGGTCACGCCCGCGTCTGGTCAGTGCGCATCAACGAACAATACCGCGCCATCGGCGAGCGCCACGGTGATACGATCACTTGGGTGTGGGTCGGCACGCACAACGAATTCGACAATCTGTTTGGCTGACCGGTGCAGGGTGCCGACCAGAGTTCGGTGAATCATTTCCTTCTCCAGAGCATCAGCAATTCTTTGCCGGTCCGGTTCGGATACGATCGCGGTACGGTAGAGGAGACTAGGCGGAAGTGGAGGCGGAAGCGTTCCAGTAATTCTTCCCGCGTTGTCCCGAACGGCGGACCGGACTTGGGCTGGATGTTGTAGAACACGCCCAGCAAATAGCCGCCCTGCTTCAGCGCCCTCGCCGCAGCGACGACGTACCGATCGCGCAACGCGGGATCGATCGCACAAAAACACGTGTGCTCGAAAAGCCAGTCGAACCGGCCGCGATACCGGGCACCGAGATTGAGGAAATCGCCGCGCCGATAGGCCACGCGGACGCCGTCGGCATGCGCCAGTTTGGTGGCTTCGGTGACGGCGCGCGGGGAGATATCGAGGCCGGTCACCGTGAATCCATGCCGGGCGAGTTCCCGGCAATCGTGGCCGCGACCGCAGCCCGGCACGAGCGTCGGGCCGGGTGCGCGCCGGTTCTTCCGGAGAAAATCGACCAGTCCCGGCGACGGCGAGCCATGATCCCAGAACGCATCGCCCTTGGCGTAGCACCGCTGCCAGAATGCGGCATTGACCGGATGTTTCTTGCGGCCGATGTGCCGGTATGCGGAGGAGATCACGTCCGCAGTATCGCTGAGACGGCCGGGAACTACAAATCCGTGTTTCGTTCCTTGCGGGTGTGCCGGGCTTCTGGCAATAATGCCGGCGCATGAAACGACTGTGGCCCATGCTTGCGCTCGCATTTGTCGCGGCCGCGCCGACAGCGGATGAGCTCCGGCAATTTCGCGTCTCGCAGGCGACGTTCGAGGACAAGCTTTACGATGTTGCGGAGCGGCAACTGGTTGAGTTTCTCGCAAGATTCCCGGCCTCCGAGCGCGCGGACAACGCCCAGTACCTGCTCGCGCAGGCACAGCTCAATCAAGGCAAGTGGGAGCAGGCGGTAAAGTCGCTGGACGAAGCGGCTGCGCGTTGGCCTGACAAACGGCCGGAGGCGATCCGGTTTTGGCTCGGCGAGGCGTACATCCGCGGCGACAAGTTTTCTGAAGCGGAAGCCCGGTATGCCGAGGTCGTGGACAAGTACGGACGCAGCTCCTACCACGCGCCGGCGTTGTACGGAATGGCGTTCGCCCAGTTGAAGCAGAACAAATTCGACGATGCCGCGAGCCGGTTGGACCAACTCCTGAAACTCAACCTGAAAACCGAATTGGGGCAGGAGGCGGAGTTATTGCGGGGGCAAATTTTTCTGGCGCAGGGAAAATTCGATCAGGCCGACGCGGTGTTCAACGCGGTGGCCAAGAAGTATCCGGTCAGCCGGACGTTTTACCGGGCGTTCTATTGGCTGGGCGAATCGCAGGCGCGCCGGCAGCGCTATGACGAGGCCCTCAAGAATTACGCCGTGGTCATCGACGTCTTCAAGGCCAAGCCCGACACGCCGGTCGACGCTGGACTCGCGTCGGAGGCGTGGTATGGCACGGGTTGGGTGCATTGGCAGACCGGCAAATTCGATTCCGCCGCCGAGGCTTTCGCGCTGGCGCTCACCAACGCACGGACGGCGCAGCTCCGACGCGACGCGTTGTTGAAGTTGGCGGAAGCCTCTGTGCGTGCCGGGCAGGCGGGCGATGGCGCCGCGCGGTTGAAGGAATTTCTTCAGACCCACCCAACGGACCGGCTGGCCGATCAGGCGCAATTGGCCGTGGGGGACCTGCTATTCGGGCAAGGGGAGTACGCGGCCGCGCAGATCGAATACGCGTTGCTCGTCACGAAGTATCCCGACAGTCCTGCGATCCCCCGCGCGCATTTGCAGGCTGGCTGGTGCGCGTGGCAACTCAAACACTTCGACGACGCGCTGAAGTCGTTCCAACAGGCGCTCGCGCTGGCGAAAGATCCAAGCATGCTGGCGGAGGCGTTGGAGAAGATCGGTGACGCGCAGTTTGCGCTCAATCAGTTCAGCGAAGCCGTCGCGAGCTATCGACGCCTCACCGGCTCAACTCCCGAGGTGAGAGGCTTGGATCGCGTTCTGTTCCAATTGGGTGAGTCGTACCGGCGGTTGCGGGACACCGAGGCGGCGACGGCGACGTTTGAATCGCTCGTGAAGCAGTACCCGCAGAGCCCGTTTGCTGGCGAGGCGCAGTACAATCTCGGCCAGATTCTGGTGGGGCAGGGCAAGGAGGCGGAAGCGCGGGCGATGTTTGGCGTCGTGGCGGAGAAGTTTCCAGACAGCGTGTGGGCGAAGAACGCGACGCTGGCGATCGGGCAATCCCTGCAGAACGAAGGCAACTACGGCCAGGCCATCGCGCAATTCGACAAACTCGCCGTCAACGGTCTGGACACGGAACTGGCGCAACAGGCGTTCTTTCTGCGCGGCCAATGCTACGCCGCGACCGGCAAGAGCGAGAAGACGTTGGCGGACTTCACCGATTTCCTGAAATCGCACGCGACTGCGCCGTTGGCGGCGGACGTCGCGTATTGGATCGGCGACGAGTACCTCCGGCAAAAGGACTATCTCAAGGCCCAGGCACAACTCCAGACACTGGCGGAAACGTACCCGACCAGCAAGGTGGCCGACGCCGCACAATATTTTGCCGGTCGCGCCGCTTACAGCCGGCAAGACTACAAGACCGCGATCGAACTCTACGAGGATCTACGCAAGAAATTCCCGGATTCGACGTGGCGCTGCGACGCCCGCTTCGGTCAAGGCGATGCGCTCACCGAATTGGGCCAGTTCGATAACGCGCTGACGGCTTTTGATTTGCTCGTCCAACAATTCCCGGAATGTTCGTTGCTCTGCGAGGCGCTGGGGAGGAAGGCGGACTGCCAGTACACGTTGGGCCGGCACGAGGAAGCCATAGCGACGTTCAGGCGGGCATTGGACTGCGCAAAGGACGCGCCATTGCGTGCCCAAATTCAGTTCAAGATCGGTCAGTGTTACGAGAAGCAGAGCAAGCTCGACGATGCGCTGCAATTCTACGTCAAGCCGGTTTACGAGCAGAGCGTCGCGCCCGATCCAAATCTGCCGCCCGAGCGCTTTTGGTCCTGCAAGTCTCTGCGCGCGGCCGCCGCCATCAAGGAGCAGCAGCAGCAGTGGCGCGACGCCATCACCTTGTACGAGAAACTCGCTACGACGTGTCCCGATCTGAAGACGTTGGCCGAAGACGCCGCGCGGAAGATTCGCGTCCAGCACGGGATTTTGTTTTGAACAGAATCCTCGCGCGCGCGTCCTTTGACGTTGATAAATCAGGTGGGTTGCTGTAAGCAAACGATTTAGACATGCCGACCTTCATGTCCCAAGGGGGTTTGTTGATGTGGCTGATTGCGTTCCTCGGCCTCGTCGCGCTCGTCACATTTCTGGAAAAACTGTTTCACTTCCATCGCGCTCAGATCAACACTGCCGACTTCATCAACGGCATCCGCAACGCGCTCAAGCGAGGCAACGTTGTAGAATCCATCGCCTTGTGCGATGAAACTCCCGGCCCCGTTCCCGCTGTCGTCAAAGCTGGCATCGCCAGCCTCGACCGCAGCCGGGAGGAAATCCGCGAAGCAATGGAAGACGCCGCCCGCGCCGAGATCGCGCGACTCGAACGCCGGTTGGTCATCATCGCCACGGTTGCCCAGATCGCGCCGCTGATCGGTTTTCTCGGTACCGTGCTCGGCATGATTCAGATGTTCAAAGTCATCCAGGAAGCACAACTGCCCAGCCCCGGCCAACTGGCTGGCGGTGTCTGGCAGGCCCTTTACACTACCGCCGGTGGCCTCATCGTGGCGGTGCCCGCGTATATCGCCTACAATTACCTCGTCAGCCGCGTGCAGAACCTCGTGCTCGACATGGAAAAATCCGCAAACGAAATTACCCGGTTTCTCACACGCGGCGAACTCGCTCCCGAAGCCGACGTCCCTGCCAAATGACCTTCAAGATCCATTGCGAAATTACTCGTGGCCACATCGACCCCGCGCCGATGGTTGACGTTGTGTTTCTGTTGCTGATTTTTCTCGTACTCAGTTCGCCATTTGTGCTGCAACCGGGCTTCGGCACCGTGGTGTTGCCTTCGGCTAACAACGCGACCTCGACGACGTTTCAAAACATAGTGGTTACCGTCTCACGGGACAACCTTTACTTCTTCAATGGCCAACCGATCACACTTGATGCCCTCCGGCAGGAGCTCACGCGCGCAGCACAACAATCGCGCAACGCCGAACTGATCATTAAGGCCGACCGGCAAGTCACGCACGAAACCGTCGTCAAGATCATTAGTATGGCCTTCGAAGCCGGCATCTCAGCTGTCAACCAGGCCACGCGTCCCGAGGTTCCCGCCGCCGGTCCATCGCAGTGACGTCATGGCTGTGCCCCGTTTTCACGTGACTGAGCGGCAAGTGTTGCTGCTGTTGTTGGCGACGTCGTTTGTCGGCTTTGGCGGGGCGTTCCTCTTGGGGGGCTTTCGGCCTCACGGGGAACCCATCGAGCACGTCAACCAAGCTAGAGTGCGGTGGATGCCGCCACGGGAGACGACCTCAGCAGCACCCTCGGCTTACGTCGTCGCGGATTACTTCGACCCGAGCCTTCTGTCGTTGCCGAGCGAACACGGATTCTCGCAGTCGATGTGGCGCCGGAGCGCGACGGCGCCCCCGTGGATATTCGACCCGACCCCGGAACTGGCGTTACTCGATCCGCCGGCCGCCACCGACATGGCGCCGCTGCTCGTGCAGTCGACGATCTCCGATGCCGTGCGATCCTCCGTGGAAAAATTACCGGCCGCCGTCGAGAATACCGTAACCAACGAAACGTTCGCTGTCACAACCGCTGCGACGCAGTCGACATTGCGCGTCGAGGACGCTTTGGAGGACCGCAATCTCCTCCGGCAACCGGAATTGCCGGCTGTTGCCGGCGAGACCGCATTGAAACCAACCCGAGTGCGCGTGGCTGTGGCCACCGATGGCCGCGTCCGATACGCCGTGCTCGATCGATCGTGCGGCAATGAGACCGTTGACACGCAAGCAGTGGAGATCGTCCACCGGTTACGGTTCGAGCCGGTCACGTCGTCGGACCCTTTGGCGTTGGTTTGGGGCGCGGTGCGGTTCTACTGGGCAACGAAGTAGGTATCCGCAATATGTTGTTGTATCCGGTCGACCCGGTTGCTTTGAATCGTGGTTAACGACGGGACGCCTGGGCGTCGTGCGCGAAGCCGATTACATTGTCATCGACGAGATGAAGAAAGCCGACCTCTACGACAAAGTCTGGCAGACTTTGCGTGGTGTTCCTGCCGGTAGGAGAGGTTGACGTCATGGGCGCAGCTGCCTTATGACTTGATGGCGCGGCTCTTCACGCGTATTATCAGCGAAGTCAAAGACGTCAATCGCGTATGTTTCGATATCTCCAGCAAACCGCCCAGCACAATTGAGTGGGAATGAGTAACAAAGGCTCAATAGTCAGTGCGGCAGCCGTCCTTGTGATCTTAGTGATCACCACGCTGTTCTTGTGGCAGCGTGAAAAGAACAAACTGTTGGAGGCGGAAAACGCTGCGTTGCGGCAAGAGATGGTACAGTTACGAGAAGAGAACCAAAGTCTGTCGGATGCAGCAAAGTCCTCAGGCGCTCTCTCCCAAGACGATCGGCGCGATCTCATGCGATTACGCGCTCAGGCTACGCAGATGCTCCTGACCGAGCAGGAGAATACTCAATTGAAAGCCGAACGCGATAGCATGGCGAAACAAATACCGAATGAGTCTCCGAGCACAACAAAGACTTCCCTATCCGAACCGACGAACGAGCAGGCACGTCGAATGGCAGGGATTAACTTTGCCAAATTCTTAGCATTGGGTTGTTTCATGTACGCTGACCGTCACGATGGTCAAATGCCGACAGATCTAGCGGCGCTTGATTCAGACTTGCGATATCAGCCAGATGAGCGATCTCCTTCAATATGTGAGCTCCGACTGGGCCTCGGCAGTGGGAATTTTATACGGAATTCAAGGAAATCAGTTTGAATTCGCTTTCCGAGGCGCGCTTCATCAGGTGAAGAATCCTGAGGAGGTAATCCTCATGAAGGAAAAGCAGCCGACTGAACGTAGCGATGGGAAGTTCGAGAAGGTTTATGTTTTCTGCGATGGTCACGTCCAACTCTATGCCACATCGGACGGTAATTTTGATGCATGGGAGAAGGAACACACGCCCAGCGAAGTTCCTGCTCTCACTCCTCCGGCGCCCTAGCAGACATCACAACTTCGTTAGGAACGCCAGCCATCGTGTCCACACTGCTTCGCGCTGTGCTTGAACGGCGCCGTCGCGTATGCTTCCGGTCATGCTAATCCGCGCGTTGCTACTCATTGCCGTCTGGCAGTGGAACGTCGCTGGCCAGACCAACTCGCCAGTCCGCGCGCTGGGCATCATCAGCACCTACGGCGACAGCGCGGAGATTTTCGATCACTCGGTCAACCTCGCCGATCTCGACAAAGGTGTCGGGTATTTTCTGCTGCACACAATTCAGAATTGCCGCAGCAACGCCGTCGCTCGGGGCAAATCGCCGCAATCCATTGGCAGCATGGGCGGCTCGTGGCTCGAGTGGGCGACGCTCGTCGCCCTGAAACAACAAGGTCTGACGCCCGCTTACTGGCAGACGGAGTTTGTGTCCGTGCCAAACAATTTCAACGACGTGACGCTTTGGTCCAAGGAATTCGGCCCGGTCATCATCAGTTGCAAGACGAGTCTACGTGAGCGCTACAAGCAAGCCGACCTCGAAGCGGTCGCGCTCCGGCAACACTTTCCGACCGGCAAGTTCTTCCTCCTGACACTCGACGCCGATAAGAAACACCTCGCGCGCACGCGTAAGAAGATCACCGACGAGGAACTGCTTGCTCTCCACGCCATCTACGCCGAGGACAACGCTGACGAGTTGTTCGCCTTCCTCAAGATGCTCACGCTCACGGATCCGCCGAAGGGCGCGCTCAAATCCGCTAAGATCGTGCGTTGACGGATAGCACGGCTGCGTTAAGATGTCCGGCCAAGCATGAAGATACTGCGCCACAGCCAACCAGATTTCGCCAAGCAGCTCGCCAAGGCGCTCGCGACTTCGAGCCTCTTCGATCCAACCGTCGAAGAGCGCGTCCGGTACATCATCGCTGACGTCCAAACCCACGGCGACACGGCGCTCGTCGAACTCACCGAACGCTTCGACAAAGTCCAGCTGAACCAGTTGGCCGTGACCGGCCCCATGCCCAGCGTACCGGCCGATCTCAAGAGGGCCATCGCAACTGCGCATAAGAACATTGCCGGCTTCGCGAAGAAATCGCTGCGCAAGGACTGGTGGATGTACAACGCGCAGCGCGCTGTGGTCGGCGAGAAGTTCGAAGGGTTCGAGCGCGTCGGCATCTACATCCCCGGCGGGACGGCGCCGTTGGTTTCGACTGTCTTGATGACGGTTACGCTCGCGAAAGTGGCCGGCTGCCAACAAATCGTCGTCTGCACGCCTCCGCCAGTGAATCCAAACCTGCTCCACGCTTGCCGGAAGGCCGGCGCGACCGAGATTTATCAACTCGGCGGCGCGCAAGCCATCGCCGCGATGGCGCTCGGCACGGCGACGATCAAACGCGTGCAGAAAATCTTCGGCCCCGGCAACGCCTACGTTGTCGCCGCGAAGCGTTTGCTGTTTGGCCACGTCGCTGTCGATCTGCTGCCCGGGCCGAGCGAAGTGTTGATCCTCGCCGACGATTCGGCCAATCCGGTATTCATCGCCGCCGACCTGCTCGCGCAAGCCGAGCACGGCAGCGGTCACGAGCGCGTCTGGCTCGTGACAACTTCCCTGAAGATTCTCGACGCAACCCGGCAGGAGATCCAGCGTCAGCTTCCGTCGTTGAAGCGGCGTGAATTTATCGAACGGGCGTTGGCCAACGGCGGCGTGTGCGTACTCGTGAAAGATTTAAAGCAGGCAATCGAGATTGCCAATCAGTTTGCTCCAGAGCACTGCCAGATCATGACGCGCAACGCAGCGATTGTTCTCAAGAAGGTTAAGACGGCCGGTGCAGTCTTTCTTGGCCCGTGGTCGCCGACCGTGGCCGGCGATTATGTAGCCGGGCCGAGCCACGAGTTGCCGACTGGCGGCGCAGCGAAGTCGTTTGCCGGACTGACTGTTGACCAATTCCAGCGGCGCACGAGCGTTGTGGAGTTGAACGCGAAATCGTTGAAGAAATCGTTGCCGGCAATCGAGATGTTCGCTGAAGTCGAGGGACTCGACGCGCACGCCGCGTCAGCGCGGAAGCGATTTCTATGAGTTACGTCCGCCGTCAGGTCGAGCGGATGGCCGGCTACGTCCCCGGTGAGCAACTGAAAGTTGCCGGGCTTATCAAGCTCAACACCAACGAGAATCCATATCCGCCGTCAGCCAAAGTGTTGGACGCGATCCGCGCCGCCGTTGACGGCAAGCTGCGGCTCTATCCCGACCCGACGTCGAGCGTGCTACGTCAGAAGCTCGGCAAAATGCACGGGTTTGATCCGGAGGAGATCATTATCGGCAACGGCTGTGACGACATTCTGGACCTGTGCGTGCGCGTGTTCTGTGGCGAGTGCGAGAAGCTGGCCTACTTCTGGCCGAGCTATTCGCTGTATCCGGTATTGGCGAACATTCAGGGCGCGACGCAGGTCAAGCTGCCGCTCAATGAGGATTTCCAGATTGAGACCCACCCGCCATTGCTCGCGAAACTCGCCGGCGTGAAACTCGTGTTCATCACCCAGCCCAACGCACCAAGCGGCGTGTGGCTGCAACGGATCGAATTGCAGCGCGTGATCGAGGAAACCGCCGGCGTCGTCGTGATCGACGAAGCGTACGTGGATTTTGCCTCTGACAACTGCCTCGACTTCTCGCGCGAGTATGACAACGTCATCGTGACCCGGACTTTCTCGAAAGCATTCTCGTTTGCCGGGATGAGAGTGGGCTGGGCCGCTGGCGCGCGCGAGTTGATCGCCGCGTTGAACAAGGTGAAAGACTGCTACAACGTCAACCGTCTCAGCCAAGTCGGCGCCGAAGCGGCGCTCGATGACTGGGCGTACTTCGAGGCGAATTCCCGGAAAGTTTGTGCGACCCGGCAACGCGTGACTGACGCGCTGGTCAAACGCGGCTTCTTCGTCTATCCTTCGCAAACGAATTTCGTGTTCGCGCGACCGCCGGTACCGCTGACAGCCCGGCAATGGTTCGAGCAGTTGCGGGAACGAAAGATTCTCGTTCGCTGGTGGGACGCCGACCGGACCCGCGATTTTGCGCGAGTGACCATGGGGACGGACGAAGAGATGGACAAGTTCTTGGAAGCGACGAAGGAGATGTGTGAAAAGGCGAAGCGCTAAAGTTCGACGCAACACCGCCGAGACGCAGATTGCGCTCGCGCTGACGATCGACGGCGCCGGCAAGGCCGACGTCAAGACCGGCGTGCCGTTCTTCGATCACATGCTGACGCTGCTGGCGAAACACTCGCTCTGCGATCTAAAAATCCGCGCCACCGGCGATCTCGACGTGGATGCGCATCATTTGGTTGAAGATGTCGGTATCGCGCTCGGGCAGGCGTTTGTGCAGGCGCTCGGCGACAAGCGTGGCATTTGCCGGTATGGCTGGGCGCTCGTGCCGATGGATGAGACGCTGGCGCAGGCACGCATCGCGCTGGATTTCAGCAATCGACCGTTCCTCGTGTTTGAGACGAAAAACTGGAATCGCATCTCGAATGTCGCTCTCGGTCGTAAGAACGAATTTCGCGTCGGACTTGTTCGTGAATTCTTGCAGGGCTTCGCCAACGAGGCGCGGTGCAATTTACACATCGATGTGCTGCGCGGCGACGAACCACATCACATCGTCGAAGCGATCTTCAAGGCACTGGCGAAGGCGCTGGATTTCGCCTGCCAGCGCGACCCACGCGTCAAAGGCCTGCCGAGCACGAAAGGGAAACTGTAGTGGGATCACTGATGGTCGTTCTCGTCGTCCTCACCACTTTTTTCGCGCTTCAAACCCGGGCGGATCAGCAAGCTCGCGGCAGCGCCGATTGGGTTCGCGAGGTGGTCGTATACGAGGCTTATCTCCGTAGCGTCTCGAAGAACAGCAGCATCGCGGAACTGCAGGCGCGCCTGCCGGAATTGAAGAAGCTCGGCGTGACCGTCGTCTGGGTGATGCCGATTCATCCGGTCGGCAAGGAAAAACGC
>CAZMKD010000207.1:0-11290 GCA_964566575.1 uncultured Verrucomicrobiota bacterium | reverse complement strand
GTGTTGGCGCATGGTGAATGTTGCCAGTAGAGACACCGAAACTCCTGCAAACATTCAAACCCAGCGGCCAGATTCGCGCGTCTTCATACCCACTTCATTCCACGCCAGCCGACTTCAGAAAAGTTCTCCGCCAACCACTACTTACGGAGAATCCGGACGCCGCGCCGGTTTTGGGTGGCTCGACAACGCAGTCGGATGACTTCACCGAATCGTCGCAGTACCACTGGTGGGATGGGACTGTTGATCACGGGTTCACCACCGGCCCGTGCGGCGGCGTGAACAACATCTACTGGGCGTCGGACGCGAACTATCTTTACCTGGGCGTCTTGGCCGGCACGTCACCGTTCAATAGCTGGAACGATAATACCGGCGGCAATAATGGACCAAGGCAACCTTGACATCGCCATTGACACCAATCCGAACTCCGGCTCGCAGCTCAACACCAACAGCGGCCACTCGAGCTACGGCGGCGTCAAGGCTGTGGACTTCAATGGTTAGCAACCTAAGTACATTGTTGGGTGCCAATTCGTCAATAACGGAGGCGGGGGCGGCGGCGCGGCCAATGTCGAGCAGACCGTCAACCATCCCGTCACAGGCGGAAACTCGCAGGGATCGCCCGGCAGCTTTCAATGGAATGCCACTTCCGTTAGCGGCGTGGCTGCGAATTATGAGTTCAAGATCGCCTGGTCCCAGCTCGGCTTTGGTTCTCAGCCGGTCGGCCAGCAGTTGAGGCTGGCCATGTACATGACGCAGAACGGCGCAGGCTGGGACGACTACGACAGCGGCCCCGGCGTTGGTAACAACGGCCCGTTCGAACAAATCGGCGACAACCCGGGCGACTACGACGGCGGCGGTCAGCTTGGCGCGACCGATGTTTTGGGCGTGAACGTTCCCAATGGAAGCTTCCCCGGCTCGAACTTTGTTACCCCGGCTTCCAGAATGTGAACGTGAACAATGATTACAACCTCGTCGGCCACGGAGACGAGATTGACACGATTGAGGAATACTACCAGCTCACCGTCATTCCCATTCCCGAGCCGAACAGCGCGCTGCTGGTGGTCTGCGGCGTGTTGGGCCTGCTCGCTCTGCGTCGCCGCTAGGTTCTTTCTGTTCGCCCCAGACTAGCACCACAAGCGGCTCGAAAAAAACGCAGTCACGTCACGAGGCGTCACGGTAACTCTTGAGGCCAGCGCGTCTGACAGTCTTGCCACGACAGCCCGTCCCAAGCGCCGTCAGCATTGGGTCGAGCCGCGCTCCGTGCGGAAAATTCTGCACCGCTCCAAACTTATCGCTTCCAGCGATTGGACATCTCGTTGGAGCGCTTCAGCTCGATGATGCTCTCGAAGAACATCGTCCCACCCGAGGTCGGCACTTCGATCAACAGCGGCAGATCGTGTTTCATCGCGCTGCCGTGCCCGGCGGTCGGCAAGCCCACGCTGTCGGCGGCGACGGACATCTGGAAGCTGCGGGTGACGTTGCTGAGTGTGAATTTCACCAAGCCGGTCGCGCCCTTGGGTGCAGTGAACTGCCAGAGGCTGGTCGCGCCGGCCCCGGTGGTTTTCAGCGCGGCGAGCGGGATCATCATGACATCGCTGCCGATGTGAACGGTCAGATCGCCGTTCGGCACGATCGCTCCGCCATCTTCGGCTGTCACCACGCCGCGGGTCACGACCCGGTCGCCGTGCGATGACTTGCCAGCAGCGGTCCGGTTACTGTTGAACGCGCCGCTCAACGTGCGATTACGACGGAAGTTGAATCGTAGTGCCGTCGCCTTGTTCACTTTGCTGCGGTATGAGCCTTCCAGTTGGGCAGCCATCACCGGCACTTCGAGACCTGCGCCGTTGACGGTCAGGCGGACTGCAAAGATATCAAGACCGGTCCCAGTCGCGTTGCTCATGCCGAACGCGCTGCGCAAATCGGCACCGCGGAGGCGAATGCTGTACTTGCCGTTGGTGTTCTTCAAACGGGCTTTGATCGTGATGCCGCCGAACGTGCCGGCCGCAATGCCTTTGGCATCGAGCGGTCGCACAAGCAGGACGTCCGTGCCGTTGATGCGGAGGCTGAGGGTCGCGCCGGTCAGATTGTCGAGCATCCCGCGCGGGTTGATTTGGCCGCGGAGGGCCAGCGTGTCCATGTGGTGCGCCCAATCGAGCTTGGCAGAAGCGCGACGCACGTACAGATCGATGTCACCGGCGCCGCTGACCAACAGGACGTTGAGCGTCACGGTCGCGGGAGCGGATTGCAGGCTGCCATCGCTGACGCGGTAGGTGAAACTGTCGGTGCCGTTGAAGTTGTCGTCCGGCATGTAGGTGAACGAGCCGTCGCCATTGAGGGTGAGCGAGCCGTGCGCCGGGCCGGAAGTCAATGACGCAGAGAGCGAGCCACCCTCGACATCGGTGTCGTTTACCAGGACGCCGGGTGCGGCCACGGTCAGCGTATCGTCTTCCGCCACATCGAAACTGTCGTTGTTGGCGACGGGCGCATCGTTGACGGGCGTCACGTTGACGGTCACGGTCGCCGAGGCGGTGCCGCCTTGGCCGTCGCTGATGGCGTAGGTGAACGAATCATTGCCGTTGAAGTTTACGCTCGGTGTGTAGCTCACGGTATTACCGGTAATCATAACGAACCCATGCGCCCCTTGTGTGACGCCGGTAATCGTTAGCGGATCGCTGTCGAGATCGGAATCATTTGCGAGTACATCCACTGTGTGCGGGCCGCTATCTTCGGCGATTTCCAGGCTGTCGTTGGCGGCCACAGGCGTGTCGTTGCCGACCGCAATCGTAATCGTGACCGTGGCAATGCCGGACGAGCCGCAATCATCCTGCGCCCGGTACGTGAAGCTGTCCGAACCGCTGATGTTCTGGTTGGGCGTGTAACTGAACCCACCGTCAGCGTTCAATGTTAGCGTGCCGTGGGTCGTACCACCAACGAGCGACGCGCTGAGCGTGTCACCGTCGACATCCGTGTCGTTATCCAGCACGTTTCCCGAGACCATCGTATCTTCGGCCGCGTCGAAACTGTCATCCACCGCGACCGGGGTGGACTTGAGAGTGACAATCGCGGCGCCTGAAGTAACAGGCAGGCCGCAGACGCCGGTTACGACGACATCATACGAGCCGGCCTCCGCCGCAAAGTTGTACGAGTTGGCGTTTGCACCGGCAATGTCTGCGCTGTTTTTGCGCCATTGATAGGTCAGCGACGTACCAGTCGCGGCGACTGTCAAAGTCACCGGGGTTCCGGAGCAAACCGTTGTGCCGGCCGGATCCTGAGTAATTGCGGGTGCGAAGTTGAGTGTGACCGTAGCTGCGGACGAGGTCACGCTGGAGTTGCAGGCCCCGGCGACGATGACGTCGTAGGTGCCGGCTTCGGTGGTCGAGTAGCTGCTGCTGGTTGCTCCCGCGATTTCCACACCATCCTTCCTCCACTGATAACTGAGCGTGCCGCTGCCGGTCGCGGTTGCTTCGAGGAGCACTGTGTCGCCTTCGCACGCGACGGCGTCCGACGGATTGCTCGTCATACTGACCGGCACATTGAACGTGAGCGTCGCGACATCGGAAGTCGCGCTGCCGCAGGCGCTTCCGATAACGACATCGTAGTTGCCGGCATCGGCGCCGGTGGCGGAGGCGATTTCGAGCAACGCATTGGTCGCGCCGTCAATGACGGCGCCATCCTGCCGCCACTGATAGGTCAATGCATCGCCACTGGCGACGACGGTGAACGCGGCAGACTCGCCGTCGCAGGCAACGAAGTTGGCCGGCTGTGTGGTGACTACTGTGCCGCCCACCGTAAGTTGCGCCGCCGCCGAGGTCTGGCTGCCGCAGAGATTGCTGATGACGACATCGTAGTTGCCGGAGTCGGTTGCAGTCAGAGAGTTGAGCGAGAGCGTGTCCGTATTGGCACCGTCAATTTCTACGCCGTCCTTGCGCCATTGATAGCCGAGCGATGCGCTGCCGTTGGCGAGGACGCTCAGGGTTGTGGAGTCACCGGCGCAAACGGCGGCATCAGCCGGTGCGGCCACAATCGATGGCGGAATGCAATTGGAAGTCACAATAGTCGTGACCGAGGATGCGTTGTCGGCGTAGTTGGCGTCGTCTTCCGCCTCAGCGATGACAGCGTTGTTGTTGAAGTTGAAACCGGTCGTCACGATGTTCGTTACGGCGACGCGGTAGGTGACGACGCCATGGGAGCCGCGCGGCACATCGCCCAGATCCCAGATGACCGTGTTGCCCACAAGTTGGCAGCCGCCGGAGCAATCCACGAAGCTCACCGAATCCGGCAGCGTGTCGACAATCTGTACGCCTGTGGCCGTGGATCCGCTCAGCCGGTTCGAGTAGCTGATGCTGTAGGCGATGATGGCGCTGGAATTCGCGCTGGCGGGTCCGGTTTTGACGATGGCCAAGTCCGGAGCACCCGGCTTCGGAGCGGGCTTGAAAATGAACAGCTTGCTCAACCCTGGGCTGCCGTCCACCTGCAGCGACGACCCGCTGTACCGGTGCGCTCCCGCCGACAATCGCATCCGAAACTCGACGAATCCCGGGTTGTTGTCGGTCAATTTGACCTTGAACGTGTAGGACCAGTTGATCGAATTAGGTGGCGCGATGAGTGTCGGCCCAGAGGTGATCACGACGTTGGCGGAAGGCGTGAACGAGAACAGATTCTGGACGCCATCATGCGGGAATTGCACGGTGATGGTCTGGTTACTGACCGGGCCACCGGCCAAGGTCACTCGGGCCGGAATCAGGTCAAGCTCGGCCCAACCTAAGATATGGCCAGAGATCCAGTTTGTGTTGCCAAATGATTGGGCTTGCAGGTCTGCACTGAACGCCGCGCGCGCGGCGTTTGCCGATAACGACAATGCGGCGGCGCAGATGAGCCAAAGACGATAGTTCGCAGTGACACGACGAGACGAGCAATTCAATTTGTGCATTCCCGTTTTCCCCTATTTCACACGTTTCGACAATGTGATGCTTAGCGGCTGGCGTGCCGAGATCACGCCAGATTTTTTGCCGGGATCACAACCTCGCTTGCGAAAAGCAGTTGCGACGCGCGCGCGGTCAGATTCTCAGAATTGCAACGCTAGGAAAGTGTTCAACGCACTGGACATGTCACGGAAGTTCTGTCCAGCGAAGTGAACTTTCAGACGCCGCGTGGCGGTCCGATGATTTCGGCGGAGATGATGATGTTGCGTAGATTCTGCCGGTCGCGTAACGCTTCCACCCAGATCGACTCGCGGCGGGGCGGCGGGGACGCCTTCTTAGCGACTGCCGGCGGCGGTTTGGCCGTCGGTTCGACGACCTTCGGCACCCGCGGTGGCGGGGCAGGCTTGGGTTGTGGCTGGCCCGCGCGAGCCGTCATGAACTCACGGAGATTCCTAGACGATCCTTGCTCGAATTCGCGGATGACCGGGTGCAACGGCACCGCCGGACGCGGGGCTGGCCGGGTGCGCGGGCGTACCGGGGGCGGCGCCGGTGACTGTTCGTCCTCCTCGGGTTGTCCCGTTGCGAATTTGTTCCACAGCTTGCTGACCGTAACGATGATCGCGATGATCAGCCAAACTGTGAAATCGGCATTGGCCGGTTTCATGCGTCAGCTCGTGGCGCCGCCCTTGCCGGGTTCTTCGCCGGCAATGGTCTGGCGCATTCGGGTGTCAGCTTGGACGTTTTGCATCCGGTAATAGTCCATCACGCCGAGCCGACCGGCCCGGAACGCTTCGGCCATCGCCATCGGGATTTGTGCCTCGGCTTCGACGACTTTGGCGCGCATCTCCTGGGTTTTCGCTTTCATTTCCTGCTCGTTGGCGGCGGCGAGGGCGCGGCGTGTTTCGGCAGCGGCCTGGGCGATCTGCTTGTTGGCTTCGGCCTGCTCGGTTTGGAGGCGGGCACCGATGTTGTCACCCACGTCCACGTCCGCGATGTCAATGGACATGATGCCGAACGCGGTGCTGGCATCGAGCCCCTTGGCCAGCACGGTCTTGGAGATGGTGTCGGGGTTTTCGAGCACGTCCTTGTACGAGTCGGCCGAGCCGATGGCGGTGACGATGCCTTCGCCAACGCGGGCGATGATCGTTTCCTCGGTCGCGCCGCCGACGAACCGGTCGAGATGCGTGCGCACGGTGACGCGCGCTTTGACGCGCAGTTCGATGCCGTCCTTGGCGACGGCGGTGATGAGTTGCTTGCCACTGGCCGGGTTGGGGCAATCAATGACCTTGGGATTCACCGAAGTCATCACGGCCTCGAAGACGCTCTTGCCGGACTGGTGGGTGGCGAGGTCGATGGCGGCCGCTTGGTTGAAGCCGAGGTTGAGGTTGGCTTTCTCGGCGGCGATCAGGGCGCGCACGACTTGGTTCACGTCACCGCCGGCAAGGAAATGCGCTTCGAGTTGGTCGGTCGTCAACGGGATGCCGGCTTTGATGGCGGTGATGCGGCTCTGGACGATGAGGCCGATGGGCACGCGGCGCAGTTTCATGCTCAACAGGTTCACAAACGTGACCGGCGCGCCCGAAAACCGGGCCTGAATCCAGATGTTGATGAACGAGATGACGACGATGACGAAGATCAGCATGACGATCGCCACGATGATCACGCCGCCGACGAGTACTAGTTGTCCGATGTTTTCCATTTTGTTTTCTCCTATAATTTGCGCACGATGATGCGCGTCCCTTCGACGGCGACCACTTTGATCGCGCTGCCGCTTTCGATCATACCGGATTCGGCGACGACATCATGCCGTTTCCCGCCCACTAAAGCCATCCCCGACGGCCGCAACACTGTCTGCGCGACGCCCTGCACGCCGACCAGTTCCGGCGACTGCTCAGAGCCGGCGCGCATCGCGGTTTGTTCGGTTGACAGAATCATTTTCTTCACCGCCGCGGTTTGCGGCACATACTTGATGGCGACAAAGCCAATGCCGACGCCGAGCGCCGCCTCGACGAGGAAAGCCACGCACGCCCAATTCAAGCCGTACTCCCGGTAGCACAACCCAATCGCCAGCAGCAGCAACACAATCCCGATGCTGCCGAGCACGAAGCCCGGCAGATAAAAATCCACCGCGATCAGCGTCAAGCCGATCATGACCAACCCAATCATCAGCCAGAGGACATTCATGCTCGCTCCACCACGACGCGCGCGCCTTCCACTTGGGTGATCTTGATCTTCACGCCGCGCTCAATCAAATCGCCGTCTGTCACCACGTCCACGAGCCGTTCGCCGAATCGTCCCGTGCCGGACGGTCGCAGATTGGTTTCCGCCACGCCGGTCGAGCCGAGCAAGGCGGTTGCCTCGCCGGTCGAGGAGGTATGAGTGGTCGCGGCAACGAGCTCCATCTTCTGGAACAATGTCGACTTCGGCAGATACCGGCCGAGGATCATCATCACCACCACCGAGCCGACAAACGCGCCGAGCACTTTCAAAATGGGAATCTCCAGAGCCGGCAACCCCGGCCAGACGGGCCCGCCCGGGAATTTCTCGATCATCGCCATCATCAAGGCCGCGATGATCAGGAGGATGCCGGCAATCCCCGACAACAGATGGCCCGGAAACAACACTTCAAAGGCGATCAACCCCAGGCCCACAACAAACAGGGCCACTTCCTCCCACCCGGCCAGCCCCGCGACGAAGAAACTCAGGAAAAATAATCCGAACGCAATCACGGCCACGACCGTCGGCACGCCCAGCCCCGGTGCCTTCAATTCCAAATAAATCGCAATCATCCCGATCATCATCAGCAGCGGCGACATCATCGTCAGCCAACGCGCCGCCACTTCGAAGCCGTACGGCTTCACGCGTTCGATGGTCGCGCCGGTAAGATTCACCTTCGTCAGAAGTTCGTCGAGCGTCTTGACCGTGGCGGCCGAAAGCAACGGTTTGGCCGGCATGCCGTAGAGTTGCCGGGCTTCGTCGCTGGTCAAAGTCAGCAGCTTGCCCTTCGGCGTGATTTCCTTGCCGTCGATCGTCAGGCCCCGGTCGGCGTCCACCATCGCCTCGAAGACGTCGGGATTGTGGCCTTTCTGCTGCGCGGTGGCGCGCACCAACGCGCGCATTGCGGAATTCATCTTTTCCTCAACTGCCTTGGGAAGAGTCGCCACGCCGTCCGGGCCAAGCATGAGCGGGGTCGCGGCGCCGATGACGCTGCCCGGCGCCATGAAAATCTTGTCGGTCGCCGCCGCGATGTACGCGCCGGCGGAGAAAGCCTTTGGGTTGACGTAGGTGTAGGTCTTGACCGTCGCATGTTCGAGCGACTGGATGATGTCCTCGGTCACGTCCACGCGTCCGCCGTTGGTCTCCATGTCGAGCACGATAGCGCTGGCGTGTTTCGCGGTCGCCTCGTGCAATCCGCGCCGGACGAGAAAGAGCGTGTTGTGCGTAATGTCCTCGCGGATCTCGATCACGCACACGGTCTGTCCGGTGCCGGCCAACAGCATCACCGGCCACAACAGCAGCCCCGCCATCCATGCGCGCCTCATGCCGGAATGGATACAGCCGCCGCCACGCGCGAGCAAGCGAATTACGCACGACTTGTCATTGGACTGCCGGTATCGTTATAGTCGCCGCTCGATGCAGCGAGTCGAACTGCTGAAATTGGCCGAGTGCGTGTTGCGATTGCCGACGGCGCCATATCACGAACACGCGGTGCAGGCGTTCGTCATCGAGTATTGCCGGGCGCTGGGCGTGCGCGTCGAATGCGATCGGGTGGGCAATGTCATCGCCCGGTACGGACAGGGCGGGGCCCCGCTGGTGTTGATGGCGCACATGGATCATCCCGGCTTTGAAGCGCTCGGAGGGAATCGCGCGGAATTCCTCGGTGGTGTGCAGAAGGCATGGTTCAAAGGCAGCCCGGTCCGAATGCACACCGCGGCCGGCGTCGTGCGCGCGAAGGTGACCGGTGTCGACAGCAAGCACTGGCCACGGCGCAAGCTTGTGAACTTGAACGTGAAAAACGGTGTGCTGCGGCCGGGGGATTTTGGGATGTGGGATGTGCCGGCGTTTCGCGTGCGCGCCGGCAAGTTGCATGCAACCGCGATCGACGACGTGCTCAGTGTGGCGGTGGTGTTGGCGACGTTGACGGAGGTGTCGCGACGCAAACTGAAAACGCAGGTGTGGGGCGCGTTCACGCGCGCCGAGGAAGTCGGATTCAATGGCGCGGTCGAGATGGCGCGGGATGGCCGGATTCCGCGCGGGGCACTGGTGATTTCGATGGAGATGAGCCGGGAACGGCCGTGGGCGCGAATCGGCAACGGCCCGGTGATCCGCGTCGGCGACCTGATGACGATTTTCGATGGCCGGGCGACGCACTTTCTCAGTGAGGTGGCGCGGCGGTCAGCAATCCGTGCGCAACGGTGTCTAATGGACGGCGGCACCACCGAAGCAACGGCGTTCGGCGGGTATGGATACCGAGTGGGTGGGCTGTGCCTGGCCTTGGGCAATTACCACAACATGGGAAAGAACAACGCAATCCGATCTGAGTACGTGAGCATCAGCGATTTGGAAGGGCTAGTCCTTCTGACGGTGGCGGCAGCCAGAGAGTGGCCGAGCTTTCACGCCGTTGACCGGCGGTTGCGCCAGTGCGTCGATCAGATTCGCGCTACTGCCCCACGGAAGTTGAAACACTGATGAAACGGTGATGCTTGAGTTTCGTGTGTGGGTGTCGCCGTTGTTCCCGGCGCGTTCGGATGCTGACTCCGCCGTGCCGCCAGCGGCCAACAGTCTGACTCCGGAGCGTATGCTGACGCCTGCGCCTATGCGCTCATGGACAACTGTATAATGACGATCCAGACCTTGGAAAAATGTTTCGAGATGGACGGGAATAAAATCTATTTCACCGACGTCCTCCCAAGATGTCGACCTGACTGGCTGTCTAACCGGCGCGGACTTCCAAGAACTATTCAACTCCGCCCCCAACCACGGTCTGGCGGATACAACCCGCGCATCGGCGATTCCCGGCGCTGAGCGTGTTTCAAGTTGCCAATCCGGTGCGATTCGCTATAGTCATTGCGCTCACGAGCTGACCCCATCGTCTAGCCCGGCCCAGGACATCGCCCTTTCACGGCGGTAACGCGGGTTCGAATCCCGCTGGGGTCGCCATCTCATTTTCCCAAATGAAATCGCGATTTTCCACACTGCGCGAGAAAAGTGCTAACGTCTGGTGCTAACGGATGCGTCCGTGTTTGCCGGTATCACGAGGCGATCTGAGGCGCGATTCGAGAGTTGAGCGAGGTTAGCCTTTGCCGGGAGAAAGACGATCAACAGCAGCCGACCGGTGGAAAATTACGGCTACTCCAAGCGTTGAAGTGGCGAGCGGGTGGTGGAGTAAGAGCCGCTGCTCCATGCGCTGGCAGTCCGAGTGCAGCTAACTCGCCTGCTTTTCCCGCCGCAAGAAAACGCAAGAATGCGCCATTTTGAGGCTTCGCCAAGCTCAGAAAGTAACGAAAAGTCACGGCGCAGTTTCGTGCTCAGTATTGCTTGCGGTCGTGAAGGAGGTCGTACGCTGTCTGCTTGGCGCGTTTCGGTGAGTAACCCGCCAACCTCGCCGCTTTTGCTTTGTTGCCAATGCACTCGACGGTAAACAGGTTGTTGATGAAACGCTGCTGCTTGATCGTCAGTGGCCGGCTGACAACCTGCACGGAATTGCCGGAACCCGTGATCTGGTCCGGCTCGCGTTTGTAGAGCAGCCGCCACACAATGCGAATCACGTCCCCTTCGGTGAATCGTGGCGTCGGCCCGTCGTAGTGCTGAGCGACGTAGTTGATCATCCACGCAACGTGCCCCAGATGTAGCCCACGCTCACCCTTCGGCTTGTTCGGCGTGAAGAAAAATTCGCGCCCGTTCAGCAACGGAATTATGACTTTATGTGCGCCCATGATGACCACCTCGACTGCCACTAGGCAGACATTTCCAGACATTTTACACCGCGTTTACACCCACCGTCACGTCCAGCGTTCTTTCCGCTCGCGCACTGTCGCCAAAGACTGTTTTGTCGTCTCAGCGTCATCTTCATCTGCAAAGCGGAGGTTCACGCTGTTTGCCTGCTGGGTTTTTAATTGATGGGCATGCACAATCTCCACGTTGACTACCTGATCCCATCGGGGGAGTTGCTGAATCATTTCGATGGGCTTCCCGTAAGCGTAGGCCAGCAAGGTGCGCGGATCAGATTCTGCCAGCCGCATGATGAGGTTTTGCAGGCGGGTGACTTTGCGTCCTGCTGCCTCAGTTGCTTTTTTATCGGGCTGGGCGAGGTAGTCGCGGATCTGTTCGCTCAGGGCTTTGGCTTCCCGTCGCCTGCGAGTCCCGCCGGT
>CAZMKD010000206.1:0-15620 GCA_964566575.1 uncultured Verrucomicrobiota bacterium | reverse complement strand
AAGCTCTAGCCGAGAAATGGTTAAATGAATAATATTGAGCTTAGGCTATTAGGGTTTGATATGAATGCAAAACAAGATGAAGTAGATTTTTGGAAAAATCGTGTTGACTTTTTAGAAGTTCAACTTTCAGCTTGGAGAGAGGCTTTTGGTACTGGTCAATTAGATCATGCTACGGAAATATTAAGAAAATCTCAAAGCGATTTAGAACAGATGACTAGGTTGTGGAGAATTCGTGGATTAGCTTTAAAAAAACCATGCCCTAATTGTGGGCATGTTCCTACTAAATGAAACTTTTGCATATCCCAATAGCCTTATTTGTATTTTTGTTTTTTTTTATGTTAACAACTATTATCTGTAGCTTAATAGTTCCCCTAGAGGTAAATTTATGGAATGGAATAATGAAATTTCAATAGATTGTGATAATGTTGTTGCCGAAACAGATAAGGCAATTCTATGCGATATAGATAACACAGAATATTGGATTCCTAAAGACTGTGTGAGTGATAATTCTGAAGTATATCAAAAAGGTGATAATGGTACTTTAATAATTTCTTATAGCTTTGCTAGGAAGTTAAAGTTAACTTAAACGTTTACATTTTGTATAATTTGTTAATAGGAGATAAGAAATTATCTCCTATTTTTTTGTCAATTGAATAATTATTTAAAGTAAGGTACAATTATATTGAAATTGGAGAGAATTATAAAATAGAATTATATTTGTGTTTTAAAAAGAGGTAAATACCATGTCGGGAGTCCCGGATTATCCACGTAGAGAAAAAGCGTACAATTACTATGCTCAATGTCACAACTTGTCTAAAACCTCAAAAGAGTTAAAGATTCCTATCCAAACCCTTACTTATTGGAAGAAATCAGAGAAATGGGACGAAAAGTTATCCATTTTAAAAGATAAGCTGCGTTCTCAGCATGAAATACTTAAAAGGGCTGAAAATAATTTCACCTTAGAAAGCGATTTAGGTAAGATAAAACTCATAGAATTATTGGAAGAAGAAGTAGCCAAGGCTATATCGGAGAAGTCTGTTCATATCGAGCATTGGAGAGATGTGGTATCTACTTTAGAATTTACTCATAAAGAACGTCGTTTGTTGATGGGTGAGCCTACCGAACGCGAAGTTAATTCTATAGAGATTTCTGGCATGAATGAAGCTGATTTGGATAAGCATATAGAAGAATTGAAGAAATTTGTGGATGAATGAGCAATTAGAACCATTTGATAAAAAATTTCTTCTTTATAAAGCCTTAAAGGAGAAAACTCTTAGACGTTGTAGAGAAGATTCTTCAGCTTTTGTAGATTATATATTTGGTTATACCAGTTCTCCTTTCCATAAGAAATGGCATAAATATATACGAGAAGGTAATTCTGGTTTAATTTTAGCGTTTCGCGGGTCGGGAAAAACTGAGCAAATTACTATTGGCAATTCATTATGGGAGATAGGTAATGACCCTGATATCCGTATAAAAATAGTTACTGAAACTGATGACTTAGCAGAAAAAATACTTTCTAAAATTAGTGAAACTATACTTTTTAATGAGAGATATAAAGAAGTTTTTCCTAATGTAATTAAATCAGATACTAATTCATGGAATAAACATGAATTAACTGTCAAGCGTGATAAGGCACAAAAAGACCCTACAATAGAAAGCTGTTCCATTTTGAGTGCTTCTACGGGTAAGCGGGCCGACTTGATCCATTATGACGATGTTGTAGGAATGAAAAACTCATTAATTAATCCTGGTATGAGGGAGATAGTTAAAGAAGCTTTTAGATCAAATTGGCAAAAAGTATTAGATATTTATAATCCTAAAACTAGATGGGTGATGACGGCTACACCTTGGCATATCAATGACTTGGTATCAGAACTTAGTCATAATAAAGCTATTAATAAAGCTGAAGAAACGTGGGTGGGGCCTAATTTCGAGTCCCCTTGGCCTGAGATATTATCATCTGAAATTTTTAAACGGTCATTAGCTAGTGATGGGTTACGAGCATATAATCGTGCTTATCGCGGTATTGCCATATCTGATGAAGAGACTTGGATTAATCCACAAGCAATTAAAAACTGTATAGACAGAAATTTGAAGCCATATGACGTAATAATTAATAAAGAGAATATTTTTTTCACAGGAGTAGATTTAGGACACCGAGAAGGGGAGAATGCTTGTCCGTCAGTAATTTTTACAGTTGCAAGAACTCCTTCTGGTAAACGTATTCCTGTAAATATTAAAATATTACGTAATAGTTCAGTTCTAGAAATTAGTAAAGCAATTATCAATACATATAATGAGTTTAACCCGTCTCTTATAATGGTAGAAAACAATGGCGCTCAAAAATATCTCACTGATATTATGTTATCTTTAGGGCCAAAAGGAATTCCGATAGAAGGACATTTTACTGGAGTTCAAAAACTTGATCCTAATACTGGTGTACCTAGTTTATTGGCAGAAATTGAAACGGGGCAGTGGGTATTGGCAATGGGGGCCGGGGGGGATCATGAAGAGAATATATGCGAGTGTACGTTGTGTGTTTGGATAAATGAAGTTAAAAATTATCCATTAGCAAAAATCGATACAGTTATGAGTTGCTGGTTGGCGTTGACGGCTTTAAGAAAAGTATGCGAACGAGCAAATCAAGGGGGGAATTTTTCAGTATGGCAATGGTAATTTTTTTGAGTTGGGTTGGTATAAGTCAAATACCAATAGGTTTTGGTGGAATTTTAATTTAAGGTTGTGATTGTTAATGATATTCGATGAATTTGGACAAGAAGTTTCACATGAAACACCTGATTTACATGAGGTAAGAAAGTCTTATCTAGATAATAAAACTAACGGGTTTAATGAATTTTCGTGGTCTGTACACCCTTCTTCTCTAGGGAGACTAAGCTTTAGGCTGCTTCGCTATCTATATGAGACTTCTTCGGCTATTAGACCAGCGGTTGATTCCATATCCAGGGAGGTGTCTACCTTACCTTGGAAGGTAATAAATAAGGATTATAAGTATCACTCTCCTAAAGAGATGGCACAGATTTCTTATTTTCTTAATCATCCTAATTTGGATGGAGAAAAGTTTCAGAGTGTTATAGCAAAATACTTGCAAGATCAACTAGTTATAGGAAAAGGTGTTATAGAAAAAGTTCGTAATCCGTTAGGAGAACTTAAAGAATTAATAGCTAGAGATTCTACTTTGTATACTCCGGTTGTCAATCCTTATGGATTTATTGTCAATTATGCTGAATATACTAGAGATACGATGACAATTGCTCGTACTCATCCTAAGAAAAACCTTATATTTGAGTATTTTACGCCAACTACTTATACATTTGGGGCTACTCCTATTATAGAAACTATCATAAATGAAGTAGCTTTATTGATGTTATCTATTAAAAGTATTGCTTGGGCATTCACTCGTGATGAAATTCCTCCTGGTATCTTACACCTAGGAGAGATTGGCGAGGTAGCTTTAAATAGAGCCAAGTCTAGTTTTGAAGCTGCTAAGGGTATTTCTAATAATAATAAATTAAGAGTAGTTGATAACGTAGATACAGTTAATTGGGTACAATTTACTCGTCCATTTAGAGAGATGCAAGTGGCCGAGTTGATGCCGATGATTGAGCGTATTGTATTCCGCAATTTTGGTTTATCTCCTGTTGAGTCATCCCAAGTGGATATCACCAGAAATGTAGCTGAAACATCATTTAAATCGTCACAGAGCAAGTTAATCTATCCGATGATGGATATGATGGCTCAGGTTATAAATAATGAGATAGTCGAAGAGTTTGACCCAAAAGCGTTATTTGTTTATAGCCGTACTCCGCAAGAGACTTTTAACGAGAATGTTAAGAGTTTATCGGACTTAGTGGATCGTGGTATTTTAAGCACCAACGAGGCTCGCTTAAAATTAGGTTATGATCCTGTTCCTGCTGGTGATATTAGGAGTTACCGATTAGGTAATGAAGTGGCTCCTATAGATGAGAAAACAGGTGAACCTATGTATAGAAATATTGCTTTACCAACAAATAATCCACCAAAAGATATTGCACCTAAAAAAGAATAAAGATATAATAGAATTTCCGCATAGTTTTCATAGGTAGTTTCCTTCCTGCCCGACGTACCCCCGGTCATACTCTCAATGGCTGGGGGTACTTTTTTGTGGTTGTATTGTATTTCTTATAAATGGTCTACTAGACATTTATTGGATAATACGATGCAATGGTATTTTCTCAATAATACTATATACTTGTTGCATAAAGTAGAATTATTAAGTAAAATAATATCTATATATATGGAATTATTGGATTTCGAAGCTGAGTTAGAGTTTGGAAGAGCTTATATAGTTAAGCATTCTCAATCGGTTGGAACTTGGGTGGTTGAAGGTTATGCATCAACTTCAGATTTGGATGCGCAAAATCATATTGTTAGTCCAGAAGCTATTGCGATGGGTGCCGAATCCTTAAAGAAGTATGACACCGTTTTATTTAACCACGATCCAGATCGGCCAATTGGAAAAATAGTAAATTCAGAAGCTTTAGATAGTAAACTATTGATTAAAGTAGCTATTTCTAAAACTGAACCTAAGATTTGGGAACAGATTAAAGACGGTACACTATCTAAATTTTCTATTCGTGGACAAATAACTGATTCTGAGACTTATGAGGACGCTAGAACATTTAAAGAAATTAGAGTTATCAAAGGTATGGAATTACATGAAGTTTCTCTAGTTTCTGTACCGGCTAATCCTCAAGCTAAATCTTTATCTTGGTATATCGAGAAAGCTTTAAATTTAAAAAAAGAATCTGATGAAGATACCGAAAAAAAGGTTTATCGCCATGAAGGCGAGTCTATGAGCGATTGTGTTTCGCGTAAAGTTAAAATGAATATGGCTGAAGGCATGAAACACGCTCAAGCGATAGCTACCGCGATATCTGAGTGCAAAGCTACTAAAGATATGTCGGAAACTGATATTTACGATGAAATTATTAAGTTTTTACTAGAGAAAAAAGACGATGAAGATGAAGTTAGCCCTATAGAAGAAGCTATTTCTGATTTACAAGAAGTTAGTCAATTGTTAAAAGGTGAAGATAAAGACCAAGTTATGTCCATCATCCGGTCATTACAAGCATTGTTAGGACGTATTGGAAAATCTATTGAAGAAGGGGGTCAAATAGTGGATATTAAAGAGGAAGTTAAAAAAGAAGTTGTCGAGGAAGAAGTCATCGAGAAGAAAGCGGACATTAAAGAGGATATCAAAAAGGAAGTTAGCTTGGATGTTTCCGCGCTTCGAGATGTGATCGTCCAACTTCAAACTATGGTTAAAGACATTACATCTCAATCTGAGACAGTTAAATCGACTTTGAGTGAAGTTACTAAGGTTAAGGATGAGATTTCAAAAATGGTAACAGATTTGAATACGGTTGTTAAAGACATCCCACTCCGAAAAGGACAGACACAAGAGGATGAAAAAGAAGATCGTACTAAAGAGACTGTTGTAACAAAATCTATCACGGATAGTGATGAATTTAAAAAAGCTAAACCGGCTGACCAATTGCACATGCTAATTAGTCAAGCGGCTACTGCTAATTAAGAGGGGGTGAGTATTTAATGGGGCCTGATTTGAGTTTATTGAAGAAAAGTCTAGGCGAAAGCGATATTTCTTCGCTTTATCAGTCTAGGGATATTGATGCGGTTCTTGTTAAGTTAGTGGATTATCTTAATCCTCTACGCCAAAATATGGATCGTAAACCAGGTAGTGGAACCGGTTATCAAGGTTATCTACGTGCTGCTGGTCTTACCGCCAATACGTTCCAGAATGTTCTTGATGTTAGCGAAACTGATACTATCGAGGAAAAAGTTGGTGCGTATACCGAATTGTATCTTGCTTATAAGACGATTGCTTCTCGCGGTCGTGTATATCGTAAGGTGCAAAAGACTGGGGCTAGTATTGCTGATTTGATGCGTGAGGAACTTGAAGGTAAAGCGATGGAACTCCGAGATGCGGAAGAATTTCGCACCTTTTGGGGGCATTCTCCAACGCCTAACACTAAACAGTTTCCAGGTTTGAACAGTTATATGAATAGTCATACTGGTCAAATAGTTGCGTTGACTAATACCGGTACTGGTGTCACCTTGACGCTAGAGGCGATGGATCAAGCGATTGATCTATGTCTTGGTATGCCTGGACTAATTTTGACTTCTCGTGTTGGTCGTCGAAAACTTAATGCTCTTTTGCAAGCGCAACAGCGTTTTGTGGATAGTATTGAGATTCGCGGTGGTTTTAAGGTCATGTCATACAATGGTATTCCGGTTTTGCCGTGTAGTACGATTCCTGACACCCTAAATATTACCTCCGGTGGAACTATTTCGGCTTTGACTGGTGGTTCAAGCACCGCATTCTTCGTGGTTAGCCTCGAAGACGTGTTCATGAGTGTTTTGACCGAACCTAGTTTGTTGCCGTTGGCTCGTACTACGTCGCAATATGAAGAGTTTGATATGTTTATGGACGAAACTTTGGTTGTTCGTGACTGGCGTAAAGTCAGTATGATTTCCGGTGTTAAGGGTCGTTAAACATAGCTAATTACTAACTTATTAACCCGGTAGTAGAAGAGATTCTACTACCGGTTTTTTTAGATAGAAAGAGAGAAATACATGTTTGTTAAAATTATCCATCCGTTTGCTAATTGTGAAAATCTTTTTGAATGTGATTCTGTTAATGTTCTTTCACATCTAGACCATAATGATATAGTAACTCTAGTCTTACATAAAAATAATCAAATTCTTAGTGAGTGGGAAATTGATAAAACCACCGCAGATGTCTATTTCATGAATAATGAAGGTAAAACTATAGATTCATGGCATTGGCCTAAAAGCAATTCTAAGGGAGAAATTTAGACATACTCTTTAGCGTATATTTCTGTTTTATACGTCATAAAGTATTATTTTTTGATACTATACGCAATTAAAACTGCTATTAGCGCAATTATTAAACTATATACGCAACTATAACTAACCTTTACTATCCGCGTTTTTTCTTGTATAATTTATATAAACCTTCTTAGGAGATGATATGCTATACGTATTGAAATTTGTAGGTAATGGACCAGATAACTTTTTGGAACATTGCTATGACGAGGTAATAGTAGTAAAAAATAGAATTGCTTTAGTTCAATTTGAACATAATGCTCATAAATTAATGGGTTATAATTTTGAATTAATTGGTAATATCGAAAAAGAAGAAGACTTATCGGAACTTTTTAAAGATAAAACTGTAGAAGTTCAAGCAGTTACTAAATTAGTTCCACTTAAAGATATATTAGAACCACCTGCTGTGGAAGGCTCGCAAAAAAGCTGGTATGAGAATCTTGAATGAAGTATAAAAGATGTTACAGATGCAAAAAATTTACTAGTATAAATAAAAAATTACTATCTAAAAAATATCATGCTTGGTATTGTCGTTGGTGTGGACGGGGTAATGGTTAGGAGAATAAATTAATTGATAAGGTCTTTTAGAACTGGTCTTACATACTCATTATTTTTTAATTTCTTTTCTTCTTCAGGAAGTAGAACTAACGTTAGCCAACCTGTTGTAGACATATTCACCCCACAAAAAACCCGTTATATTACTTCTGCTGCGTTAACTACTACTACACTGGATGGTAAATATCAATATAATTTCTTTGCACCTTCTGGTTTAACTGTTGGTCATTGGTTCGCTTTAGGAACTGGTATCACAAATTCTGATACTATTTTTTCAGAATCTAATGTATTTGAAATTATAAATATACAAACTGAAGCGTTCTGGGTCGGTATAGAAGAGTTTAGAGATTTTCTTAATATAGCAGATGATGATAGAGAAGACGATGCTAATCTAAGGCAGGCGCTCCGGGCCAGCATAGAGCTAGTAGAGGGGTATACTCGGCGTAATTATGGTATAGCTTCTTTTTATGAACTCGTGGAAGTTAAAAATACAGATCGTGTAAAACTTAAGCATTTTCCAATTGATTCGATAGTGGCTATTACTCCAACTACTAAAGTGATTCCTCGTGATGTCACGAATCTGTTCACCGAGACTGTTACCGATACCCAAGTTAGCTTTTACTATCGTTTGGACAAAGACAATGGTATTATCTATCTCACCGATTCGTCTGGATTCGATGATTATTACGATAACATGCTTATTGGTATCTCATATCTAGCTGGATTTGCTACGGTTCCAGAATCAGTTAGAGAAGCGGTATTGAGTTTAGCGTCAGCCATACATAATTTATCTTGCACACAAGGCTTAGATGATGTAAAATTTGCTGATGTAAGCTTCACCACGGCTAAGAAACTTTTTGATGGTCCAATAGGTGAGATGCTTAAACCTTTTATTAACAATTGCCAAGTTTAATGTCGTTCGATAAGAATTATCCTAATCGTAAAGATAAACGGAAACCATACCGAAAATCGAAGGCGTTTGATAAGAGTTGCAGATGCCACGGCGGTTGTTCTTGGTGTGAAGGAAATAGAACTTTTTTTGATAAAAAATATAGGATAAAAAGTGAAGAAGAAGAAAGATATTTCCAAGACGAAAGAATATGACAAATTATATAACGATATTTGTAATATTATTAAATTTTATAAACAAGAAGAACAAAAGATAAAACATGAGTTGCCTATCCGGCCTACTAAACGAAACCGTTAGAATCTCTCTGATAGATGCTAGTACCGCAACCGAAAGTGGTCAGCCTATCGAAACATTGGTATATGATAGAACTATAAAAGTTTATAATATAGCTAATAAAATTTACTTTTCTCGTGATGTAAGAACGCTATTTAAACTATTTGATCCTGGTTTTATAAAAACTTCTGATTTATCATTATTTTCGGTTAAAGAAATCAAGGAAAAAGAAGTAATAGAATTTCAAGGAGAGAACTTTATTGTTACTTCGGTAGTTAAAGCTTCTCTATTAAAGCACACATTTGGATGGACCAGCTACCTAAGCCGATATCGACACTAGCTATTAAAGATATAGTGTTAACAGATTTGCATAGGCGCGGACCTATTTGGCAAAAAATTAAAGAACTATTAATAGAAGAGAAGGTGTTTAAAAATGAAACATTGCGATCATCAAAATTGCAAGCACGAAAAGGTAAAGTTTTGTGAAAAATGTAATAATGTATTTTGTTTGAAATGTAAACGAGAATGGGATTATGAACTAAGTCATAGTTTTCCTTATTCTTTTACTTATACTAATCCTATACCATCTATATATGCTATTGGTAAAAAATCTGATGATTTTAATACAGGAACACCGTTGCCTACTCAGTATCCAACGATTACTTGCTCAAATCATGTAGGAGAAGGTGATGCCAACTGAAGACAATCTGTTAGTTGGGATGCTGAAGGTTCGTAATGAATCAATTCGTTGTGGAAACATTGTCAGAGTTTTACACAATATGTCAGAATATTGTGATTCTATTTATGTAGTTAACGACGCTAGCTGGGATTCTACAGATAAATATTTATATAAATTACTACCAGAAGAAAATATTATCAATGTAGCACCAGAAGAACAAAGTTTTGGTGCGGAACTTCAATGGAAACAGACACTTATAGAAAAGATACATGATAATGGGCCTTGGAAGTATATCTTTTGGATGGACGCAGACGAAGTATTAGATTCTCATGGAACATTAGATATACGTGATTTTTGTCGAGCAAACTTAAATAGCTGGTATCAAGCTTGGTCATTTCACTATACCCAGATGTGGAGAAATTCTTCCTGGGCGCGTACCGATAGCCAATTTGATGACGGTCAATTTATTAAATTATGGCGATACCATCCAGATTTATGTTTTGATATTGTTCCTGGCACCCATAATGCGCAATTCCCCCGCCAAGTATGGGAATCTTATAAAGCTGGGCGTGTAGAAAAAACTCCTTGGGAAGTGCTTCATTATGGTAATTATTCTAAAAATCTCCAGTGGAAAGTGATCCAATACAGAAATGGTCTTGGTGGTTTTGAACGCCATATGAATTTTGATAATGCTTCTTACCGAAAAATAGACAAATCATTATACCCAAGTGGCGCTGAATATAATAGAGAAGATGAACCACAACCAGAACCTTATAGTGAAGAATTTAAAAGAAAACTTTTAAAACTTAATAATTTACAAAATTTAGAGAAAACCTTTTGTGTAACTATTAGTACCTGTAATCGTGCTGATACATTACCAAGAGCTATAGACAGCGTGTTAGCTCAAACATTTGAGGATTGGGTACTTATTGTAGTTGATGACGGATCAACTGATGAAACTGCTGATTTGATGTTGAAATATCAGGAGCAAGACCCTAGAATTTTCTATATTAGGTGTCTAGAACATAGGGGTGGGGTTGCTGTTAATGAGATAGCTTGTGATTGCGCTGTAAATATAGCCGAATATTGGACTCGACTAGGGTCTGATGATTGGTTTGAAAAGAATAAATTAGAACTAGATTTTAAAGCGTTACAAAACTACGACGCTGTTATGGGTACATTTCAAGCTCACGATCAAGTAACTAAACAATTTCAAGAAAAGGGTAATTTTCCATACCCACTAGACAAACAAGTCGAATGCTTCGAGAGAGAAGGATTCTTGGCAAGCTGGGCGGACTTCGCAGTAAAAACTAAAGTATTAAAGAAAATTAAAAATAAGCATGGGTGTTATGTAGATTCTAGACTTATGAACATGGAAGATGCTTTATTCAATGCAAGAGTAGCTAAAATTTCTCCTTGGGTCTGGCGTGGTATTTATAAAGGAGAATTTATTGTTAATCCGCCTACGGTAGAATTGATGGAAGAGATTACTAAAAACCAACATCTTGTTCCTCCTACTGCATATTGGAATAAAGACCCTAATGGTTCATCAGCTAATGGTCAAGTTTATAATAAAGATCGTATGTTAACTACCCAAATTATTTTAAGTGAAAAAGGTATGATGTATGACTGATACCGAACGATTAGATTGGCTAGAACAAAAACAAGGGTTTGGTCTTATCTCTGATGACTTTGGGCATTGGGCTGTTTCTGGTGATGGGATGCAAAATATACCAGCAGAATGGACAAATGATAACCCTGATCCTGGGGATATAGACACTTCATTTTTTGTAGTTAAAGAAAAGTGGTGTAAAACTATTCGTGAAGCTATTGACGTAGCTATAGACCTAGAAAAAGCAGAAGAGTTTGAGTAGAGATGAAGGTTATCTTAATCGCTTGGCCGGGAGAAGGAGAATATGATTTTTTCCTTTCTTGCCAACAATTTGGTATCGATGTAGAATTATTTTTTGTTGATATGGGGAATATTAAAGGTTATTTAGCATTCTCTAAGAAGTCTCCACCTTATAGTAATAGTATTCCTGCTATTGATCCTCCTGGGATTAAATATACTCTAATTAATACAAACGATATAGGTAGAATTATAAACGAAACTCAAGCAGATTTATATATATTAAAGTATCCTCAATCTTCATGGTCTTTACCCGATAATCAACAAAATGTAGTTAGCTGGCAATCCGAACAAGGTATTACTTTAGAATATGCTATTGGTTCTGCTATCCAATACCAGAATATAGGTGTTAATAATACATTAGAAATTACTAGATATAAAGAAACCTATAACAATAAACATATACTTTATATGCCGTTTGGTTGTTATAACCCTGAAATATCACAAGAGTCCAAAATATATGATTTAATTGTAGATGGAAGATATGGCAGAGATGGTGGGATAGATTTTCAGCAAAGATTAGCTAGTGTAGATACAATGGTAATGCCAGTTTTAGATTATAATATAGCTCTTTATGGAGTCGGGTGGGAATTACTTCAAACTAATAAACATAAAGGTCTTTTTTATCATTGGGAATACCCATCTATTTATGCGCTTGGAAAAATTTATTTAGGTATTACTTGGAATGCCCCTAATGGTGGATATGGTATAAAATTAGCTAGAGCACTTAGCACAGGCATTCCAGTAATTTGGCATAGAACAGTAGGGATGGAATTAGACGGGTTTGAAAGAGGAAACCAGCTAGATTGGTCATCATCCCCAGAAGAAACTAGATCATTAGTTGATTATTATTTAAGCCATGATAGCGAACGCATAGAGATGGGTAAAAGGGGTAAAGAGTGGGCATTAAATAATTGGCAATGGGGTAGCATTCTAAAAAGAATAAAATTGGAGTTGACATGACTCGTGTTTTAATTACAGGTGGAACAGGGTTTATCGGGCATCATCTTGTAAAATATATTTTAGATTACACAGATTGGGAAATAGTCACACTTGATCGTATAGATGTTAGCAGTTCTTTAGGACGGTTAACAGACGTTTTACAAGTATCTAGCTATAAAAGAGTTACTTTTGTCTATCATGATTTAAAGGCGGAGATTAATTCTTTAATTAATAATCGTATAGGTGATATACACTATATTTTTCATATCGCAGCTTCTAGCCATGTGGATAGATCAATAACAGACCCGCTTGGGTTTATGTATGATAACGCAATAGGCACTACTAATTTATTAAATTGGGCTAGATTTTTACCTAATTTAAAAATATTTTTTAATTTTTCAACGGATGAGGTTTTTGGGTCAACACCAGATGGGGTATTTTTTAATGAGGATACACATCATAATCCAAGTAATCCTTATGCAGCTTCTAAATCATCAGCGGATCAAATTGGTAGGGCTTTTTATGTAACTTATAATGTACCAATAATTACTACATATACTGTAAATGTATTTGGTGAAAGACAATTCACGGAAAAATTTGTTAGTAAAGCCATTAAGGCAATTTTGAATGACGAAACACTTACTATTCATGGTAAAAAGAACGATTCAGGATTTGATATAGGAAAACGATCCTGGATAGATGTAAAAAATGTATGTGAAGCTCTGTTATTTCTAGTTGAACATGGGACAATCGGTGAAAATTATAATATTTCAACTATAGAAGAACTTGATAATTTAGAGATGGCTAATATTGTAAGTAGTATTTTAAAGAAAAATTTTGTTTATGAATTGACAGATTATCATGATATTCGTCCTGGGTATGACAGGCGTTATGCTTTAAATAACGAAAAATTAAAATCTATTGGGTGGAGTGCGGCACCTATACAGCAAGGTCTTGAAAGAGTTATTTTATGGATGGCTGAACATCCAGAATGGCTATAACTATGATTTTTAAAGAAAAAGATATTTGGGAACCAGGAAATTTTATCCACTACGCTGGCGCTGTAATTGATAATAAAGAAGTTGACGCAATACTAGATGTAATTTATAGCAGTAATGGGAGAAATTGGACTATAGGAGAAAAAGGTAAACAATTTGAAGAAGAACTTGGTAGAGTTTCTGGTTGTAGAAATGTTGTAACTACAAATTCTGGGTCTTCTGCTTTGTTATTATCTATATTAGGATTAGATTTGCCTAAAGGCAGCTTAATAGCTATTCCGGCGACATGTTTTCCTACAGCATACAATGCTATTACTTATGCTGGTCATATACCGGTGGTAGTAGATTCTGATATAAAAACATTTAATATAAGTTTAGAAAGCTTATGTAATGTTATCAAGAATTTTAATATTGCTGCTGTTTTAGTAGAATTAATAGCTGGAAATATTCCTGATTTAGATGTTATTCTTGATATTTGTAATGTTAATAATGTAAAGGTAATTTTAGATAATTGTGATGGTTTTGGTGGTAGATATAAAGAAAAACCGGTTGAATCGTATGCTGATGTAGCCGCGACTAGCTTTCACGCTGCGCATATAATTTGTACAGGTGAAGGTGGAGCAGTATTTACTAATGATAATATGATAGCTGAAAAGGCTAGGCAGTATAGGGATTGGGGTAGAGAAGATGGCACCGATAATACAACTAATATACCATCTTTACCTAGAGATTATCCTAAACGTTATTCTTATGTAGTACCTGGTTTTAATTTGAAGATGTTAGAATTACAAGCTGCTATGGGTTTAGTACAATTGACAAAGCTAAATAGTTTTATGAAAGATAGAACAGATAATTTTGAATTTCTGAAAGAAAACTTAAAAGACTTGCCGGGAATCCAATTAGTAGAAGTAGTTGAAAATGCTGCGCCATGTTGGCTTTCATTTCCTATTTATTGTAATATAAGCCGTTCAGATTTAACGAATTTTTATACTAAAAAAGGAATTGAAACCAGACCTATTTTTGCTGGAAATATAGTGGAACAGCCATACGTAAAAAGAAGTTATCAACTAGAAGATTTAACCGGAGCGAATTTAATTCTTAAAAATGGTATGTTTTTACCAGTTAGCCCTCGAAATTCTAAAGAGGCATACCAATATATTGTAGATTGTACAAAGGAATATTTATGTGGCATCTAACACAAATACCTAAAATTGTTCACTTTTATTGGGCTACAGATACTTTACCTTGGATAAGATATCTATCTTTAAAAACTTTTAGACAACTTAATCCAGATTGGGAGATGATATTATGGAAGAAGGAAGTTTTAACCCGTGTGGATGATCCAGCAATATCTGATGGTAGCTGTCCTCCTAAACCAGAAGGGTATGTAGATTGGTGGCCTGAAGTAGAAAAACTGGGAGTTAAAATTTCTATATTAGATGTAGAAAAACAATTTAACTTTGATATGTCCTACTATAAAGATTGTTCGGTAAAGGATGTACATTTTAGTGATTTTGCGTATATGGGATTGTTGTATGAGTATGGTGGTTTATGGGTTAATATGGATATGTTGTTTTATAAGCCTATAGAACAAGGTGTATATAATATTCCTGAGAATAATAATTTTGAAGTTATGGGGTTACAAGGAGTATTTAATAATTTTATATTAGCGAAACACAAGGCAAATTTTATGAAAGATTTATTTAACCTTTCGGTATCAGTAAATCACGATGAGGTACAAAGAAATTTTTCTGCTACAGGACCAATAACATGGGAACAAAATAAGAATAGTTCGTCATACAGACATACTTTATTAGAACTTCCTTTATCAATTACTGAATATAAATGGGATGATACTGAATATTACAGAAAAGGAGAAATAGGAGAATTTCCTAATGAGGTAGTTGCTATACATTGGCACGGCGGTGGTCATTGGAATACTCATGTAAATTTAACTCCTGAAAATTATAAAGAAGATCAATCATTAATCGCTAAATTAGTACAAAGAGCGTTATAATGGCTTTAATATTTGTAGACGTGGAAGCTGGATTTGATTCACCTTGCCCAAACATAGGTGAAACCGGAATGACAGAATTCGGCGCTGTCGAATTTAAAACTAGGAAGACTTTTCATGGTGTTCCTAGAATGGACTTTGACCAGGAATTCCCTAGGGCTTGTGAATGGTTTCATACATTTTATTTATTTTCTGGGTGGTTAAAGCAATTTGAAGGTTATCCTATATTTGTTTCTGATAATCCAGCTTATGATTGGCAATGGATTAATTATTGGTTTTGGAAAACTTTAGGAAAAAACCCTTTTGGTCATTCTGCGCGTCGAATAGGAGATTTCTACGCGGGATTGACAAATGATTTTAGAGCAGCAAGTAAATGGAAGCATCTACGGATAACTAAGCATGACCATAAC
>CAZMKD010000205.1:0-22489 GCA_964566575.1 uncultured Verrucomicrobiota bacterium | reverse complement strand
CTGCCGATCCTGCGGAAGGATTTTATTGTTGATGAACTGCAAGTCTACGAGTCTGCGGGTCGCGGTGCAGATGCGATTCTGCTGATCGTGGCGATTCTCGACGACGCGCGGCTTCGGGATTACCGGGCGCTGGCCGAACATCTGCGCATGGCGGCATTGGTCGAGGTGCACGACGAACGCGAGTTGGAGCGCGCGTTGAATACCGGCGCGGCCATCGTCGGTATCAATAACCGTGATCTGAAGAGTTTTTCCGTAAGCCTCGCCACGACCGAGAAGCTTGCGGCACGAGTCAAGCGCGGCATGTGTAGCGACCGGATTGTCGTGGCCGAGAGCGGTATTCACGAACGCGCCGATGTGGAGCGCGTCGCCGCGGCCGGTGCGGATGCCATCCTTGTTGGTGAATCATTGATGCGCAGCAAAGACATCGGCGCGAAGGTGAAGGAGTTGCTTGGACACAAAGATTAAGATTTGCGGCATCACCAACTTGCCGGACGCGCGGCTCGCCGTCGAACTCGGCGCGGACGCGCTCGGATTCATCTTCTGTCCGAAAAGTCCGCGTTACATTCCGGTGACCAAGGCGGCTGACATCTGTAACGCGTTGCCACCATTCGTGGCGAAGGTCGGTGTGTTTGTGGACGAACTGGAATTCGAGATCGATAAGGCGGTGAACGAATGTTTGCTCAATGTGCTGCAATTTCACGGTGATGAGCCGCCCGGGTTCTGCCAGAAGTTCGCCGCGAAAAGCATCAAGGCCATTCGGGTGCGCGACGAAAGCTCGCTGTGCGCGGCGGCAGAGTATGACGTTGACGCACTGTTGCTCGATACTTACACTGACACGGAGCGGGGCGGTACGGGCAAAACGTTCGACTGGTCGTTGGCGGTCAAAGCACAGGAAATTCTCACGCCACCGATTATTTTGTCCGGCGGGCTGACAACCGCCAACGTGCAGGAAGCGATTCGCAAGGTTCGTCCGTATGCGGTGGATGTGTCGAGCGGCGTCGAGCGCGAGCCCGGTAAGAAAGATCCAGAGAAGCTGCGGAGATTCATTGAACTCGTTAAAACAACCTGACAAACACGGCCACTTCGGACCGTATGGCGGAATGTTCGTGCCGGAGACGCTGATGTTTCCGCTGCAAGAGCTGGCGCGAGAATACGAGCGTGCCCGGCGCGACAAGAAGTTCCGGCAAGAGCTCGAGTATTACCTGCGCGAATACTGTGGACGCCCGACGCCGTTGTATTTCGCCGAACGGATGACGCGCGAGCTTGCCGGGCCGAAGATTTATCTCAAGCGCGAAGACCTGTTGCATACCGGCGCGCACAAGATCAACAACACCATTGGCCAGATTCTGCTGGCAAAGCGGATGGAGAAGAAACGCGTCATTGCCGAGACCGGTGCCGGTCAGCATGGCGTCGCGACGGCAACGGTGGCCGCGATGTTCGGGATGGAATGCGTCGTCTACATGGGCGAAGTGGACATGGCCCGGCAAGCCCTGAACGTTTACCGGATGAAATTGCTCGGCGCAGACGTGCGCGCGGTCACGGCTGGTCAGCGGACGTTGAAGGAAGCGATCAACGAAGCGATGCGCGATTGGGTCACGAACGTGCGCAACACGCACTACATCCTCGGCAGCGTACTCGGCGCGCATCCGTATCCGATGATGGTGCGCGATTTTCAGAGTGTCATCGGCCGGGAGGCGCGCCGGCAAATCCTCGAACAGGAAGAACGCTTACCGGATGCACTGGTGGCCTGCGTCGGTGGCGGTTCAAACTCCATCGGTTTGTTCCACGCATTTCTCAACGACAAGAACGTGCGAATGATCGGCGTCGAAGGTGGTGGCCGCGGCATCAAGCCCGGTGACCACGCGGCCCGGTTTCAGAAGGGCGGCTCGCTCGGCGTGTTGCAGGGGACGCGGACGTTTGTGCTGCAGGACGACGATGGCCAGATCATGCTGACGCATTCGGTCAGCGCCGGTCTCGATTACGCGGCGGTCGGCCCGGAGCACAGTTACTTGCGCGATCTCAAACGCATCGAGTATTCGTATGCGACCGATAAGGAAGCGCTCGCGGCGTTTCAATTCTGTTCGAAAGTCGAAGGCATCATCCCGGCGCTGGAGTCCGCCCACGCCGTTGCCTTCGTGATGAAGCACGCGAAGTCGCGTCGCAAGAGCGACATCGTCATCATCAATCTGAGTGGCCGAGGCGACAAAGACGTGATGCAGGTGATGGAGGTTCTGAATGCGTAGCATGACCGGTTATGGCCGCGGTGAATGCGCTCGCGAGGGGTTCAAATTCACGGTCGAGTTGAATTCCATCAATCGCAAACAGAGCGACATTGCCATCAATCTGCCGAAGGAACTCGTCGAACTCGAGCCGCGCATCCGCGACGAGATCAACGCGCATCTGTCGCGTGGGCGTATTAACGGCGTCGTGGCTTATCATCGTAGCGCGGCGGAAGAGCAGGTCGAATTGGACGAGTCGCTCGCACAGGCGTATCTGAAGGCGATTCAGAAGTTGCAGCGGAAGACAAAACTCAACGGCGCGATTACGCTCGACACAATTCTGCGGGCACCGGGCGTATTGAAGTTGGCGGAGACGGCTGTCGATGCCGAGGCGATGTGGACGTCGGTGGAAATTGCGTTGAAGAAGGCGCTGGGGCAGCTCGTAAAGATGCGGGAGAAAGAAGGCAAGTTCCTGGCCGTAGATTTGGCCGGGCGACTCGGGTTGCTCGCAACCGGACTGGCGGCCATCCGTCAATCCGTGCCCGACACAGTGAAGCGATACCGGGAGCAATTGCACGCCCGTGTGAAGGAAGCCGGTCTTAGCGTGCCGGTGGACGACGAGCGGCTGGCCAAGGAAGTGGTGCTGTTTGCTGACCGGTGCGACATCTCGGAAGAAATCACGCGCTTGGACAGCCATCTCCAGCAGTTCCGCGATTGCCTGAAATCCTCTGAGCCGGTGGGGCGGACGCTGGATTTTCTTGCGCAGGAAATGAATCGCGAGATTAACACCATCGGCTCAAAGGCGAATGCCGCCGTGATTTCGCAGCATGTCGTCAAGATGAAGGCGGAACTGGAGAAGATTCGCGAACAAGTGCAAAATATCGAATGAGCGACAAACCGACCGGCTTGATCATTGTCGTGTCCGCACCTTCGGGTGGCGGCAAGAGTTCGCTCTGCCAACGGCTGCTGAACTGGTCGGCGAATCTCGTGTATTCGGTGTCGTGCACGACTCGCGCCCCGCGCGGTGGCGAACAACATGGAGTGGATTACTTTTTTCTTTCGCGCGAAGAATTCGAGCGCCGCATCCACGCCGGCGAGTTCCTCGAACACGCCATCTACAACAGCAACTATTATGGCACGCCGCGCAGTTTCCTCGAAGAACAACTTACTGCCGGCAAGGATGTGCTGCTCGACATCGAGGTGCAAGGAGCGGGGCAGGTCATTCATCGCGTGCGCGACGGCGGCTTTGCCTACCCGGAAGCGCTGGTCACGCTCTTTCTCATGCCGCCATCGCTCGAACTGCTCGAAACCCGGTTGCGCCGACGCGGTACAGACAGCGGCGAGACGATTCGCAAGCGACTGGTGCTCGCCCAAAAAGAAATGGCGCGCTGGGGCGAATACGATTACGTGATTGTCAGCGGCAAGCTCGACGACGATTTCGAGCAGGGCAAGGCGATCATCATTGCCGAGAAGCGGCGCACATTCCGGCAACCGAAGGACAAACCATGGCAGCAAAACGAACTATCCTTCTAGGCGTCACCGGCTCGATTGCCGCGTACAAGTCCGCCGACCTTGCGAGCCAACTCAAGAAGCTCGGTCACGACGTCTTCTGCGTCATGACCAAGGACGCGACACATTTCATTACGCCGCTGACGTTGGAGACGTTGTCGCAACATCCGGTCACTCTGGATTTGTTTGAAGCCGGCGAAGGCGACTGGCGGCCCAGTCATCTCCAACTCGCCGACACCGCCGACTTGCTGGTTGTTTCGCCGGCAACTGCCAACGTCGTTGCAAAGCTCGCGCACGGAATCGCGGACGACGCGCTTAGCACGATTGCACTCGCCCTCCGACCGGAAGCGAAGGTGCTCATCGCACCGGCCATGAACGGGAAGATGTGGTTGCACCCGGCCACGCAGACGAACGTTAAAGTGTTGCAATCGCGCGGCGTCGAATTCATCGGCCCGGACAAAGGCTTGCTGGCGTGCGGCTACGAAGGCCTGGGCCGGTTGTGGGACGTGGACAAGATTGTGGAGAGAATTCAGAAAATGCTGGTATAGCTCAGTCATTCAGAGCGAAGCGAAAAACCTCAGCCGTTCAACGACAGAGACCCTTCGCTTCGCTCAGGGTGACAAACTTCCATGAAACCGCTCCACTTCCTCATCACTGCCGGGCCCACGCGCGAGTTTCTCGACCCGATCCGGTATCTCTCGAACCGCTCTTCCGGCAAGATGGGTTTTGCCTTGGCCCGCGCAGCGGCGCGACGCGGACGCGTCACATTGGTCAGCGGGCCGGTCGCGCTAAAGCCACCAGCCGGCATCACTTTCGTGCCGGTAACAACGGCAACAGAAATGGCGCGCGAAGTCTTTCGCCGTTACCGGCAGGCGGACATCGTGATCATGGCAGCCGCAGTCTGTGATTTCCGACCGAAGACGCCGGCCACACGAAAAATCAAGAAGCAGAACTTTACCGGCAAATTGGCGCTCGCACCGACGATGGACATTCTCGCCGAACTCGGTAAACGCAAGCGCCGGCAAATCCTCGTCGGGTTTGCCGCGGAGACGGACAACTTGGAGCGCAACGCCAAGGAAAAATGGCGACGCAAGAAACTCGATTTGATCGTGGCCAACTACACGCGGGCGTTTGAATCCGACACGAATCGCGTTGTGATTGTCGGGCGCGGCGCGTGCGAGAAGTTGCCGGAGATGTCGAAGGCGAGACTTGCGGGCGAAATCGTGAAGCGCGCTATCGCAGTTCACGCTTGATCGTTTCGAACCGGGAATCTTTGCGGAGATTCTCCAAGTCCGGATCTTTCGCGAGCCACATTGCGTCGTCGTAGCCGAGCTTGATGGCTTTCGATAGTGCGGCGAATGCCGCGTCGAGCCGGCTCATCAACGAGTAGCTGCAAGCGAGATTGTAGAACACGAGCGGATTGTCCGGGCAGAGTCGCGCGAGGCGCTTGTCGATCAGCAATCCTTTTTCCCACTGGCCGGTCTTGGTGTAGGCGTCGCCGAGAATCTGCAACGCGTCGATGAAATCGGGGTCACGTTTGGCGACGCCCTCGAAGAACTGGATTTCGAACTCGAGATCTTCTTTCTCATACTTGACCTTGCGGGGCTTGGTTTCGCGCAGTGAGATCATCGAACCTCGTAGATCACCATACCAGACAAAAGCTTCGGATAAAAGTCGGTGCTCTTTTGCGGCATGCGCGAATGGGCATCGGAAATGGCCTTCACGTCGGCGACCGGTGTCGGCGCGAGGAAGAATGCGAGTTGCGCCTTGCCGGCTCTCACTTCCGCGACGGCTTTCTCGGGCTCGCGCCAGTAGGTGACGTTGGCCTCCTCGCGCAAGCGCGCTTCGTCGATGCCGAGCAACGCTTCCAGAATCGCGACGTGCAGAATTGCCACGTCGAGCGTTTGCCACAGCGGTGGTTTCGCGGCGAACAACGGCTTCAGTGCGTCGAGGTTCTTCGGCCGCAACTTCGTGAAGCCAATACCATCGAACATCCCGATCTCATGCGGGCCGACCTTCGACGACGTCTGCGGTGTGATTTCAAAATGTTGCGCAAGCTTGCCGGCAAAGACCTTGCGGTCGAATCTGGTCAGGTTGCTGACCGTGCGGTGCGTCGGCAAGACGACCAGGCCGGTATCGTTCATGTCCACCAGTGTCGCCATCACGTACTTCGACTCCTCGCTGCCGCATTCATCGCGGAAGGCGAGCGATGTCTCATACCGGTGATGGCCGTCGGCAATGTAGAATTTCTGTGGGCGTAGGGCGACTTGAATGGCTTGGATGGATGACGGATCGGTGATCTCGTAGACTTTGTTCGTGACTTGGTGATCGTCTACGAGCTCGTAGAGGGGTGCGCCGAGTGTTGGGGCCGGTATCGGTTGCGGGTGCAGCATGAAGATTTGTCCTTGCTGCGAACCAACGGTGCGCAGCAGCGACATCCGGTCAGCTTTCGGTTTTGAGAGCGTGTGTTCGTGCGGCATGATCACGCCTTCATCCCAGCGGTGCAGTCGAACGGCGGCAATCAATCCCCGACGTGTGCGCGAATCGAACGTTTGTTCAAGGTAGTACAACGCCGGCTTTGCGGAACAACGCAGCACGCCCTCTTTGAGCCACGCCCGGTACAGATCGCGCGCGCGGGTGTACTTGTTGTTCGTGTCCGTGTCGCCCGGCTGTTCCTTGCCCAGCTCGATTTGCACGAGGTTGTAGGGTGACTGCCGCAGATAACGCTCACGCATTTCAAGCGTGATTTTGTCGTAAGGCTGGGTGAGGACATCGGCGGCTTTGACGCGCGTGGTGTTGTAGAGAACGCCGTGGAACGGTTGAATCTCGGCCATGCCGGGATACTAAGCAGGGCGCGCTAAGGCGTCAAGCGGGTGAGAAACTCTTTCAACGCGCTCCGGTATGTTGCCTCGCTAGTGAGAAATGCGTCGTTGTGACCGCCGCGCAATTCGACGAGCCGTTTCGGTTCGTGCGCGGCGGCCAAGAGTCGCTCGGCGTGTTGCATCGGGAAAAACTCGTCGTCCCGGCTGTGAAGGATGAGCAGCGGCGCGTTGATGTCTCCGATTTTGCTGAGCGTGTCGTACCGGTTGCGCGCGATGAGTCGGACCGGCAAGTACGGGAACATTTTCTGTCCGACATCGACAGCGGAGGTGAATGGTTCTTCGATGATGACGCCGGCGACATGATTCTTGGTCGCGAGCTCAACGGCAACAGCCGCGCCGAGTGATTCGCCGTAGACGATGATGGTTTTCCCCGCGAGGAAATCGTACACGGCTTGGGCGTCGCGGTATGTGCCTTGTTCGTCCGGCGCGCCGTCGCTGCGGCCGTAACCCCGGTAATCGAAGATGAACACATTCACGCCGAGTTCGCGGAGGATGGCGAGTTTTTCGAGCCGGTGGGAAATGTTGCCGGCGTTACCGTGGCAGAACAGGACGGTCAGCGCGGCGTTGGTCTCCGCCGGTACGAACCAGCCGTTGACTCGAACTCCATCGGTGGTCTTGAGCCACACGTCCTGAACGCGTTCGGGCATCGGCCCGAGTTCGCGCGACGGATAGTAGATGAAACTCTTCTCCCGCCAGATCACGAACAGCAGGACAAAGCCGTAGAGTGCAAGCAAAGTTATCAGCCAACTCAGCATTCGTTTAGCCATTGCACGCTTGACCCATTGCGGTGTGCATGATAGCAGAATGTTGCTAAGGAGAAAATGCGCTGTCCCAAGTGCGGTTCACAGGATGACAAGGTGATTGATTCCCGCAGCAGTGGCGACGGGGTGCAGATTCGCCGCCGCCGGGAATGCCTTGGGTGCGGCACGCGGTTCACGACCTACGAGGAAATCCACCGCGAGAACCTCCGCATCCAGAAACGCGACGGCCGGTACGAGGGGTTTAACCGCGCCAAGCTCGTCGCCGGCATCGAGAAAGCCTGCGAGAAACGGCCGATCAGTGATGACCAGATCCAGTTGCTTGCCGACAGCGTCGTCTCCGAGTTGGAAGGCGAGTTTGGACGTGATGTGCCGTCACAAGAGCTCGGCCAGCGCGTGATGCAACGACTGCGCGAGCTTGACCCGGTCGCGTATGTTCGTTTCGTGTCCGTCTACCGGCAATTCGATGACGTGGACCAATTCATCGAGGAAGTGAAACGGCTCGATAAATCATGATCCAACCCCGTGAAGACATTGCCTGGGTGCGCGCCGAGGACGGGCGGCTGACACCGTTTGACGCCGACCGGCTCGCGTGCTCGATCCAACTCGCGTGCGAGTTTGCCGGTCACAGCGACCACTTGCTGGCGGAATCGGTTGCGTCGGCGGTGCATCGCTACACGTGTGAATGCGAACGCGACCACGCGATCGCCGCCGTGGAAATCGCGCAGATCGTGGTCGACGTGTTGACCATGCTCACGTGCAACGACGTTGCCCGTGCCTATGCGCGCCGAGGCGAATGGTTGGAAGTCCGGCTCGACGAGATTGCCGGGTTCGAATTGGAATTCTACCGGCGACTCGACGCAGCCTTGCGGGCGGCGTCAGGCAGTGAGGAGATGGCGGTCATGCATCTCCGGGGGTTGCGGGCGTGTGTGATGCGACTGCGGGGGACGCGGCGCTGGGGGGACAGTTGTCGGCTGCTCGCCGATGACATCGTTGATTTCGTGCGCACGCGAGTGGCGCGGACGCGCGCGGCAACGGCGGCGGCGTTGAGGCTGGAGGTCTTGGAGTAAATGGCCGACAATCTGTTCGCGAAGATCATTCGCAGGGAAATCCCAGCGACGATTGTGTACGAGGACGACCGGGTTCTGGCCTTTCGCGACATTGGCCCAAAAGCGCCGGTCCACATTCTCGTCATCCCGAAGAAAGACATCGCGCAGGTCTCGGAAGCAATGACAGAGGACGAACCGCTGCTGGGGCATTTGCTGACCGTTGCGACGCAAATCGCCCGCCAGGAAGGCATCGATGAGACCGGCTATCGGCTGGTGATCAACAAGGGCCGCGATGCCGGCGAGAGCGTGCCGCATTTGCACGTGCATCTACTCGGCGGCCGCGCGCTTGGTTGGCCTCCTGGCTGAACGCGCTCGCGTTTTCGCTGCCTGATTTGTAATATTTCCCGATGGCCAAGAAAAAGAAGCACAAGCCGTCGCAATCCGTCGCCTCCCCGCCGCCTCAACGGGTCGGGACTGAGGCCGCAGCCGTGCCGGACGGGGGCTTCGACATCACGGAGGTCTGGCGGCATCCGACACTGATTCTGGCGGCGATTGCGGTAGCGTTTTCCGCCGTCTCCATCATTCTGGCCGTTCGATTTCGCGAGGACATGAGCATGGGAGCGCTGCGCGAACCGCCCGCGATGATCATGTGGGGTGCGATCGCGCTGACCCTGTTCGCCAGCTACTGGCGCGAACGCAGCCGGAAGCGTCGCAATTCCGGCTCGTGAGCGCGCTGATTCTCTACGAGGACGACGATGTGCTGGTCGTCCACAAGCCCTCCGGCATCAACACCCACAAACCCGACCGCTACGCGCCTGACGGTTTGCACGAGTGGCTTACAAAGCGCGGCCGCAAACTCGCCATCCTGCATCGCCTCGACAAAGACACGTCGGGCGTTCTCGTGTTCGGCAAATCCACGCGCGCCAACCAATCGCTGGCACGGCAATTCGAGTCGCACCAGGTCCGCAAAGAGTACCTCCTGCTATCGTCGCAGCGACCGACGCGCAAGATATTCCGGGCTGAGACGCCCCACGAGATCACCGAATTCGAGTACATGCAACCGCACGGCGACGGGCATCTGGTGATCGCGCGCCCGATCACCGGTAAGACGCACCAGATTCGCCGGCACGCGGCCGACAATGGTTTCCCGATTTTGGGCGACACGAAATACGGCGGCGCGCCCGCGCCGCGGCTGATGCTGCACGCGCACCGCATCGCCATTGAGCAGGGCATGTTCGAAGCGAGCGTGCCGCGCGCGTTCGACGAGCCAGCCGCGCTGACCGTGGCGCAGGATTGTCGGGAACTGCTGTTCGGGGAATTGTGGGAGGGCGCTTCTGCGCCCGATGCCGGTCGCGCCCAGAAGGGTGCTCCCACAAATGCCTACCGCCTATTCGTAAGTGACGACGTTGTGGTGGATTGGTACGACGGTCGCGCGCTCGTCCAATGGCAAACAGAACATGTCGAGCCGGAGTTCTATGAAAGACTTCAGGCCCGGTCGATCTACGAGCAAATCGCAACGAAGCAGAAACGGACGCTGGCCCGGTTAATTCGCGGTGATGCTCTGACCGGCCGTCAGCCGATTCGCGAGAACGGCGTGACGTATCTCATTGATTTCGGCGAAGGCCTCGCTTCCGGCATTTTTCTCGACCAGCGTGAGAATCGACGGCGCTTGCTCACAGGCCATCTGGCTGGCTCGTCCCGCTCGGTGCAAGGCAAGCGCGTGTTGAATTGCTTTTCATACACGTGCGCGTTTTCCGTGGCGGCGGCAAAGGCGGGTGCAATTACGACGAGTGTTGATCTGTCGCGGAATTATCTGGAGTGGGGTAAGGAGAATTTCCGGGCCAACGGACTGGATCTCACCGGACACGAGTTCATCTACGGCGACGCCTTCGAGTGGCTGAAACGGTTCGTCAAGCGGGGGCAGACTTGGGACATCGTTCTGCTCGATCCACCGACATTTTCGACGACGAAGAGGGGCCGGGCGTTTCGCGCCGAGCGCGATTATCTCGAATTGGAGACGCTGGCAATCCCGGCAGTCGCCCCGGGCGGAACGTTGTTCTGCTCGACGAATCAGCGGACGGTTCGGCCTGAAACGTTCGAGCGCACGTTACGCGACGCCGTCCGGCACTGCGGCCGCACGATTACGGCGATGGAGTTTGAGACGGTGCCGTTTGATTTCCTGCCGGCCGATTACCTGAAGACATTGTGGGCAACGCTGGAATGAGTCCCGGCGGCAATCGATCTAGGAACGGCTGCGCCGCGCCGAGCACGCCGGCAGCGCCGACCACGATCGTCAGCGGTTTGCCGAACGGCGAGTACGTCGTCGTCGTTTGCATCGCGTCGCCCTCAACGGTTGCCGACACGTATGGCGTGAGATGTCTTGTGAGTGTCTCTGTTTTGGGCAACTTCCCGAGGTCGACGAACTGATTGGTCATGGTATTGGCGCGTGCGAGCGCGTAGAGCGCGCCGAACACCGCGCGGAGATCGCAATACGTGAGCGACGTGGCGTTGGTTGGTAACCGCTGCATTGCCTGCCGGTAATCGGCAGTGCCGGCCAGCGTCTCACCCGGGTTCTTCACCTTCGCCACCAACGCCCGTGCATAATCGGCGTTCAGCGCGAGGATGAAGAACTGGTCGGTGACCACGTACGTCGGTGAAACTGTGCTTGCTCCGAAATGCATGACGTGGAGCGTCGCGCCGAGATGTTCCTGCACGTCCGAGGATCGGTGGGCGGCGTCCTGAAGCGCGTTCATGGCGTTGTCGAGTTTCGGGCGGAGTTGGGCGGCATCCTTCACTTCGGAGACCAGCGCCATATCCGGCAGGCTTGCGCCTTCGTGCCACGTGGCAATGACTGCCGTTTCTGGGCCGAGGTTGGCGAGCACATCGTCGGCGAACCGGACGCCACGCTCGCTGAGGGCGCGGTCGAATTGCCCGGCGGCGGTCCTCAATGTGGCATTGCCGGACTGCGCAATGGAATCCATCGCGCCCCGGTACGTCGCCGCTAAATCCTGGGCGCGCGCCGTGTAGAACGACGTGTCTGGCGATGTGAGCGTGAGTGTGTGGCGTTCGATGGCGGTGGCGGCGTGGTGGTTCGTGCCGGTGTAGGCGACCAGGTTGACGTCTTCGACCAAGCCATCGGCGAACGTGACACTGGCGGCGGACGCTTGAATCTGACCCAGTCTTTGCAGCATGCCGCCGCCGGATTGTGGGGCGAGTGCGAGGAGCGGACCGAACAGACCGAGGAGCTGCTCGACATTCAGGAACGCGACAACCTCGTGCGCGGCCGGCATCGGGTTGAGCGCGTTCTGAAAACGCGGGCTGGCCGAGAGAGGTTTTTCGTCGGCGGGCGCTTGACCGGCGAAACGGGTGATGACATCGCGCATGGTGTTTTCGTCGAGGGTGAAGATGATTAGGGAGTTGAGGAACGCGTGGCAGACTTGCAGGTTCTGACGCAACTGCCAGATCGTGTACGCAGAGCCGAGGTAACTCTTGTCGGTGGCCGTCGCGCCGGGAAAACGGTGGGCAAGATTGTGTTCGGCGTATTTCAGGAATCCGCGCGCTTCCAGTCGTTTCTGTTTCACGTCCGTGCCGAGGATGAGACCGGCCGAGACGACGGGCAGCGGACTGATGTGCGTGACAGCGAGAAACGTTTCGCCCTGCAACAGACCGAGCAACTGGTCCCCGAGCAGATCGTTGATGGATTTGTCTGTGCCGAGCATTTCGCGAAGAGCGGTCAGCGGCTTTTCCAGAAGCGCCTGAACTTCCGGCTCCTGCCACAGCGCGTAGATTTGTGTCTGGCGAAATTTATCGCGGCTCTTCGGAAAATCCGGCATCGCCACGTACAGCAGCGTTGTGTCCGGCAAAAGATCGGTCGCCTGCGGCGCCGCTTTGTGGCGGTTCAACAGATACCAAGCGACGCCGGCAACCACCAGCAGCACAACGATGACAGCAAGGGCTTTCTTCATGACGAATGGGCGGCGATGCTACGCGGCGCAGCCGGCAGCGTCAAGGACACTGTGCAGTTGCGGAGCCGATGCGGCGACAGTAAGATACTGATGTCGTGTTCGCCTCGGGTCAAGGACGCAGAGTCACGTTGCTGCTGGCGGGGTTGCTCCTCGCGTGGCCAGCGTGTCACGCCGTGTTGTTCAAGGCTTCGTCCGATCCAAATTATAACACCAGCGCGCCGGACGGGTCGCTGACCAATAGTGGCTGGCAATGGCAGGGTGAGTGGCTGGGCAGCTACCTTGGTACGGCCATCGCGCCAACCTTTTTCATCACGGCCGGGCACGTGGGCGGCAGCACCAACGAATTGTTTTTCTTCAACGGATTCTATTATCACACGATTGCCTTCTACGACGATCCGAGCAGCGATTTGCGCATCTGGAAGGTGGCCGAGACGTTTCCGACGTATGCGCTGCTCTACACCAACAGCAACGAGCTGGGCCAACATTGCGCCGTGTTCGGCCGCGGCAAGCAACGCGGCCCGGCGGTCATCGTCAGCGGCGTCACCAACGGCTGGCAATGGGGTGTCGGCGACAGCCTCCGACGCTGGGGCGAGAATGACGTGTCCGACACCATCACCGACTTGACGTATGGTTCGCTGTTGACCGCGGACTTCGACCGCGACGCCAACTCCAATGAATGTCATATGACCGAAGGCGATTCCGGTGGAGCAATGTTCATTCAGGACGCAAGCAACGTCTGGAGATTGGCCGGCATCCACCTCGCCGTTGATGGCCCGTACAGCAATGCCGTGGATGGAGTCTTCAGGGCCTGCCTGATGGATCGGGGCGGACAATGGGAAAACACCGGCGCCGGCTGGACGTTTGTCCACGACACCGGGGCCGACAAGCCCAGCGCGTTTTACAGCACGCGCGTCTCGTCGCACGTCGCATGGATCAACAGCGTCATCGATTTCGAACCCGGCAACGATCTACGCATCACCGGCATCGCGCCAGTTGGCAACGACGTGCAGGTGTACTTCGCGACCGGCACAAACAAGGTCTACCGCATCGAGTACCGCGACGACCTCGCTAGCGGCGCGTGGGCGACGTTGACCAATGGCGTGGTCGGCACCGGCGACATCATGACGGCCACCGATACCGGAGCGGCCACCGCGCCCCAACGGTTCTACCGGGTGGGCCTGGTGCCGTAAGTGCAACGATCAAACTCAGCGACGGGGCGAAGCCCCGTTCGCTGGAACAGATCGTTAGGGCTCGCTCGTGTCATCGACCTCAACTAGTTTGTCGGCAATCCATGACCCCTTGAAAAGCAGATGCAAGCCGATGCCGATGCTGAGAAACGCAATCAAAGGCAGGGCGAACGCGTACGCATGAAAGCCAAAACGGAACGCTTGTGAGAGTGTCTCCCATAAACTGCTGATGAAAGGAACCAGACCAGATACAATCATCCAGACGCCCACCGCTCTCACTAGCACCCCAGCAAAATCTCGCTTGTTCATATGCGCGCCTAGACATCAGCCGTCTCATCGAGACGGAGCAGTTTCTTGGCGACCAAGCCTCCCCGGTAAAACAGATAGAGTCCGATGGCGGCTTGGAGAAATGCCTGCACCATACTCCGCACCGCCATTGCTGTCGGCGTGTGAAACTTCGGTTCGTTCGCCGCGAGCACCCACCAAGCCGTGACCAAGCTAGCCACACAGCCCGGTATGGCAGAAGCGACCATGTACACGCCGGCCACCCTGATGAACACTCTTGCCAATTCGCGTTTATTCATTGGTTCCTCTAACTTAAATTCGACGACCTAACATCGCAAAACAAGGCGACCGACCGTCGTCTATTGCTGCAACGGACAGCTTCGGCCGGCTGGCCGATTTCGGCTGGCATCTGGTGGTCGCGTTTGCGATGCAACAGCCTCATGGATAGCACCGTATCGCCCGGTGCCATGGCCGGCAAGCCGGAATTGCCCGAGTCCGTTCGTGACGTTTGCCGCTTCAAGCAGTTGATGACTCACGCGCCCGCGTGAGCCACCCTGCGTGCCTTCGACACGACGCGAAGGTCCTCTAACGGCCACCCTCGCCGTTCGAGTCAGCATCCGCACCGAGCAGGCGTATGTTGATTGGATCAAGCGATACATCTACTTTCATGGTAAACGTCGCCCCAAAGATTTGAATGCGGCGCACGTCCGCGAGTTTCTGACACACTTGGCGGTCAGACCCTCCCAACAACGCGGCGTACCCTGCCAGACAACCCAGTATTCTTGCCTTCCCGGGGCGCGTCTTGACAGAGGGATGTGATGACGTATACTTCGCCCGCAATGCAACCTGATGAGCCTGGGGGACAGTCGAGTACTTTGACCGACCGCTTCGCTTCTGCGGGGTGCGGTTCTTGGGCGTTTATTTCAGACGGCGAGTGGAATGACTGGCGGTGGCAGCTCCGCAACCGCATCACCACGCTGGAACAGATCGAGAAGTTGATGCCGCTGACAAGGGAAGAGCGGCTCGGCGTCCAACTCGCCGGCCATCATCTGGCGCTGGCGATCACGCCATACTTTTTCAACCTGATTGACGTCAACGACCCGAACTGCCCGATTCGCCGGCAAGTCGTCCCGCGCATCGAGGAAACGCAGCCGGCGGCGTGGGAATCGATCGACCCGCTCAGTGAGGACGAACACATGCCGGTTCCGGGTCTCGTCCACCGGTATCCCGACCGGGTGCTGTTCCTCGTGACCGACCGGTGCGCGGCGTATTGCCGGTATTGCACGCGGAGCCGGGTCGTCAGCGGGGTGGGCGATCAGCAATTGCACACCGAATTTACCGAGGCAATCAATTACATCCGCGCGCACACCGAAGTGCGCGACGTGTTGCTCAGCGGCGGCGATCCGCTGTTGTTCAGCGACGAGCGGCTCGAACACATCTTGAGTCAGTTGCGCGCGATTCCGCACGTCGAGTTTTTGCGGATCGGATCGCGCATACCGATTTTCTTGCCGCAACGTATCACGCCGGAGTTGTGCGCGATGCTGCGGAAGTATCATCCGTTGTGGATGAGCATTCACACCAATCACCCGCGGGAAGCGACCGCCGAAGTCAGGGAGGCGTGCGGTCGGCTGGCCGATGCCGGCATTCCGTTGGGCAATCAAAGCGTCTTGTTGAGTGGGGTCAATGATGACGCGGCGGTGATGAAAGAACTCATGCACAAGCTGCTGATGATGCGCGTCCGGCCGTATTACATCTACCAATGTGATCCGGTGCACGGGACGCATCACTTGCGGACCACGGTGCAGAAAGGCATCGAGATCATCGAAGCGTTGCGCGGGCACACGACCGGCTACGCCGTGCCGCAGTTTGTCATCGACGCGCCCGGCGGTGGCGGCAAAGTGCCGGTCGGCCCCGAGTACGTGCTCGCGCACGACAAACAGCGTGTCATCCTTCGCAACTACGAAGGCAAGGTCTTCGAGTACCCCGAGCTGACCGGTGTCTCTCCCACACCGTGCGAAACTGCTTCTTGCACGGACCAGGGACATGAACGTCGTTCCTAAGCGCTCCTCCGAAATCCAATTCGGCCTCGCTTACAACTGGCAGTACGACGCGGATTTCATCCACGCGCTCGACCGGTCGTGTCATCAAGACGGGATCAGCACCTTCGTCATCGGCGTTCACAACCTCCAGCAGACGTGCCTCGAAGTGCACAATGGCGAACGGCGGTTCCGCTGGTTTCTCGACCGGGCCAGCGACGAGGACAAGCATTTCCTCCAACTCAATCACACGTTGCAATCGGCGGGCACGCGCTTTCTCAACGCCCACGACCGGTACTTGCGCGCCAGTGACAAGGCCGAGATCCACGCCGACCTGCTCACCCGCGGTTTGCGCCTGCCGCTCACCGTCGTCTTGCCGTCCCACGACCGACAACCAGACATCAACCCGCGCCTGATCGAGGAATTCGCCAAACCGTTCGTCGTCAAACCGGCGCGCGGCGGTGGCGGTGACGGAGTGCTGACCGGCGGGACACGCGTCGAAGACGTCATCCGCGCGCGGGCCAAGCATCGCGATCAGCGGTTTCTGCTCCAACAAAGCATCGAGCCGCAGATGTTGAATGGCCGGCGCGCGTGGTTTCGCGTCTACTTCGTCTGCGGCCAAACCATCCCGTGCTGGTGGAACGACCGCACACACCGGTACGCATTGTTCACGCCGGGCGATGCCGGGCTGATCAACGTCAGCGAACTGGAGCGCATTGTCGGCATCATCGCCCAAGTCGCGGGACTCGATTTCTTCAGCACCGAGATCGCGCTCGACACGCTCAGCCGGTACGTCGTTGTGGATTACGTGAACACGCCGTGCGACATGCGGCTGCAATCGAAGTATTTCAACGGCGTGCCCGACTCGATCGTGCACCAGATCATCGCGGTGATTACCGGCTACCTCAAAACACAAATCGCGGCCACTCCCACCGACACCAGCGACGCTCACTTGTGGCCCTAAGCCACATCTGCTACGGTCGCGCCCATGCCTTCCGTCATCCTCAAACCCGGCAAGGAACGTCGGCTAGTTGCCGGTCACCCGTGGGTCTACGCCGGCGAGATCGCGAAGATTACCGGCGATCCTGCCGACGGCGCCGAAGTGGATATCCGCGATTACAAGGAACGTTTCCACGGCCGCGGCCTGTTTAACACGAAATCCAAAATCATTGTTCGCCGGTTCACAACGCAGAAGGAGGAACTCGACAAGAGCTTCTTCCGCCGCCGGCTCGAAGCGGCGATTCGGTACCGGGAAGAACTCGGCATCACGAGTGCCGGTCGCCGACTTGTGTCGTCCGAAGGCGATTTGCTGCCGGGGCTGGTGCTCGATCAATACGGCGACCACCTAGTGATCCAGGCGCTCACGTTCGGCGTCGACAAGCGTAAGGCGCTCATCATCGGCGTGGTGCGCGAATTACTGCAACCGAAGGCGGGCATCGAGCGCAGCGATGTCCCGTCGCGCAAACTGGAAGGCTTGCCGGAGGAGAAGGGCGTGCTGTGGGGCCAGACCGATGGCAAGGTGCAACTGCCGTTCGCCGAATTCTCGGTCGAGGTCAACTTGCTCGAAGACCAGAAGACCGGTTTCTTCCTCGATCAACGCGGCAACTACGCAGAAGTGGCCGGGCACTGTGCCGGTGCGCGGGTGTTGGATTGTTTCAGCTACCACGGCGGCTTCGCGCTCGCGGCTGCGAAGGCCGGAGCGACGAGCGTCGAGGCGGTCGAAATCTCCGAACCGGCCACGGAGCGCGCGCGGCGCAACGCCGAGCTGAACGGATTGACCGGCTCGCCCCGCTCGGAGCGGGGCAAGATCGAATTCATCTGCGCCAACGCGTTCGACGTGCTCAAGAAGTACGACACCGAGAAACGACAGTTCGACGTCATCGTGCTTGACCCGCCGACGTTCACTCGCACGAAGCAAAACGTCAACGACGCGTTGCGCGGGTACAAGGAAATCAATCTCCGCGCGATCAAGATGCTGCCGCCGGGCGGACTGCTCGCGACGTTCACGTGTTCGCACCACATCCACGCTGAATTGTTCAAGGCCGTCATCGTGGACGCGGCGGCGGACGCGCATAAGACCGTGCGACTGGTGAAGACGTTGACGCAATCGCCCGATCATCCGGTATTGCCCGCGGTGCCGGAGACGGAGTATCTGCGGGGATTTCTCTTGCAGGTGATGTCATGAGTGCGACACTCGACGAACTCAAGACATTGTTGCGCGAAGTCAACAACCTCAACTCCGCTGCGGCTGTCTTGTCGTGGGATCAAACTACCTACATGCCGCCCGGCGGCGCCGAGGCCCGCGGCCGGCAACTGGCCACGCTGTCGAAACTCGCGCATGAGAAGTTCACGTCGCTGGTCGTCGGAAAGTTGCTCGACGCCGCGCGCAGCGACGACCCGGACGACGCGGCGCTGCTGCGCGTGGCCCGGCGCGATTACGAGAAAGCCGCAAAAGTCCCGCCGTCATTCACGGCGGAGTTGGTCGAGCATCAAGCGAAGACCTACGACGCTTGGACGAGGGCGCGGCCGGCGAATGATTTCGCCAGCATCCGGCCGTTGCTGGAGAAGATGCTCGACCTAAGCCGGCAACTCGCGAACTATTTCCCCGGCTATGAACACATCGCCGACCCGTTGATTGACTACGCGGATTACGGCATGAAAACGGCCACGGTGCAAAAAGTCTTCGGCGAACTGCGCGACCAACTCGTGCCCATCGTCAAGACCATCACGGCGCAGCCGGTTGCCGATGATTCCTATCTCCGGCAGAAATTTCCTGAGGCACAACAACTCGCGTTCGGCATCGAGGTCATCAAACGCTTTGGCTACGATTTCAATCGCGGCCGGCAGGATAAGACGCATCATCCGTTTCAGACGACGTTCTCGCTCGGCGACGTGCGCATCACGACGCGGGTGAAGGAGGATTACCTCGGCGACGCGCTCTTCAGCACGTTGCACGAAGCCGGGCACGCAATGTATGAACAAGGTGTTCGTCGCGACTACGAAGCCACCCCGCTCGTCGGCGGCACGTCGGCGGGCGTTCACGAGAGCCAGTCGCGGATGTGGGAAAACCTCGTCGGCCGCAGCCGGGGCTTCTGGGAACATTTCTACCCGAAGCTTCAGGAAACATTCCCGTCGCAACTCAAATCGGTCTCGGTCGACAAGTTTTACCGGGCCATCAACAAGGTCGAGCGTTCGCTCATCCGCACCGACGCCGACGAGGTGACGTACAACTTGCACGTCATGATTCGGTTCGACTTCGAACTACAACTTCTCGAAGGCAAGCTCGCGGTGAAAGACTTGCCGGAAGCGTGGCATGCCCGGTATGAGTCCGACCTCGGTTTCCACGCGCCCGATGACAGCGACGGTGTGTTGCAGGACGTCCATTGGTACGGCTTCATCATCGGCGGCGTGTTCCAAGGCTACACGCTTGGCAACATCCTTAGCGCACAGTTCTTTGAGGCGGCCACGCGCGCCCATCCCGGCATCGAGTTCGAGATCGCGCAGGGGAAATTCGACGCGCTCCACGGCTGGCTGCGCGAGAATATCTATCAGCATGGCCGGAAATTCATGGCCGATGAACTCGTGCAGCGCGCCACGGGCCAACCGATGAATATTCAGCCGTACATTCGGTACTTGCGACGCAAGTACGGTGAATTGTACAAACTCTAACAATCGATCAGGAGACATGAGATGAATCGAAGCTGTTTTGTCGGAATTGTCGCGATACTTGCGGGTGGCGCGGTGGTCCACGCCGGCGAGACCGGGGTGCAGGCGGTCGACTCCGCCTGGATGAAGGCCATGAAGGCAAATTCTGTGGATGTGCTGGTGGCCTGTTATGCCAGCGACGCGGTCGGCTGGTTTCCCGGCGGCGCGGAGGCCAAGGGCGAGAAGGCGATTCGCGCCTCATATGAGGGAATGCTCGGCGCGTTCACCATTGTTGATGCTGCGACCTCGGACGTGCATTACAAGACGGCCGGCAATTCGTCCACCGGCTGGGGCAAGTTCTCCATCACTGTCGTCGAGAAGGCGAGCGGCAACACCAACGTGTGGGTCGGTCGCTTCACGGAAGTGGCGGAGAAGCGAAACGGCAAGTGGGTCTACGTCGTTGACCACGCCTCTATCGAACCGACGCCGGCATCCCCAAAAAGGTGAGACTATGATCAAAACACATTGTTACTTGTTGGCCGCTGCCTTGGTCGTCGGCTGCAACCGGTCCGAACCTGCCGCGAAACCGGTAACGCTCGAGAAGTCGGCATTACCGCCGGGGCATCCGCCGCTGGACATGAGCGGCCAGTTGCTGCCGCCCGGGGCGGCTGCCGATGCACCCAATCCACAGTGGAGCGTGCCGAGCGAATGGCAGGAAGGGAAGCCGGGGCCGATGCGTCGTGCCCAGTTCACGGTGAAAGCAGCGGACGACCAATCCGCCGAGATCGTCGTGTCGGCGTTTCCGGGAGATGTGGGCGGATTATTGCCCAACATCAATCGCTGGCGTGGTCAAATCGGACTCGGGCCGGTCGGACCTGAGGACGTGGCCGGCCTCACCTCGAATCTCGATGTGAATGGCACGAAAGCGACGCTGGTTGACTTCAAGACAGACGTCGCGCCCTCCGGCAAGGCGCAACCACAGCGCATGATGGTCGTCACAATTCCGCACGCCGGCGACTCATGGTTCTTCAAGCTGACCGGCGACGCGCCGCTTGTGGAAGGGCAGAAGGAAACCTTCCTGCAATTCGTCAGGTCCGTGAAGTTTTAGGCGGCACGGACACTTGGAGTAGTTCGGCATCGCCGGTGAGGGTGTAATCGCCGAACGTTGCCGGTACCAACACGAAATCCCCCACCGCGAGCGGTTCGCCGTTGATGTTGAGCCTGCCGACAATGCCGGCGAGCACGTGAAAGCTTGAGCCATCGCAACGGCCGTTCGTCTTGCCGGTGACGTGGAGTTTCTCGACGCGGAAATATTCGCACTCGATCGGCAGCGGGGTGGGGGACGGCTCGAAGTCGTTGAAGTCGATCGAGGCGAGCGATTCGGCGATGTGGAGTTGCCGGCCGACGCGATCCCAGTCGTGGACTCGGTACGTCGTGTCGGAGTTTTGCTGGATCTCGATCAACACGACACCGGCATCGATGGCATGGACGCGGCCGGAAGGGATGAAGACGGTGTCGCCGGCGCGAACGGGAAACCGGTGAACGAAGGCGGCGGGAGTGCGGGTGAATTGTTCGCGCGTTGTGCCGCGCTTGAGGCCGGCCATCAAGTGCGCGTCGGGGGCTGCGTCGAGGATGTACCACATCTCGGTCTTTGGTTCGCCGCCCAGTTTTGTGGCGATGGCCGCCGGCGGGTGAACTTGCAGCGAGAGGCACTCGCGAGCATCGAGCATTTTGATGAGCAATGGGAAACGGGTTTTGTGGGAGCGCCCTTCCGGGCGCGATTCCCCCGCCGGTCTCGCCCGGAAGGGCGCTCCCACAATCGCTTCATAACCAAACTTCTCCATCACTTGCCGGAGCGTCTGGCCTTGGAGCGGGCCGTTGGCAACCACGGACTGGGCGTCGTCGCGGTCGCTGATTTCCCAAGTTTCGCCGATCCTCTTGCCAGGCAGGATGGCTTTGCCGTAGCGGGCGAGGGCGTCGCCGCCCCAGATGCGCTCGATGAGGATGGGCTCAAATTTCAGCGGATAAAGCATTGCAGTTTACTGGCGGCTTCGGTAGACTGCCAACTCACAAGGAGGAATTGCAAGGAGTTTATGGGGAAAACTTCCACGCACTCGCATGGACGCGAGATTTGGGCCGTCGTGTTGGTCGGTCTCGCGCTGCTGTTGCTGCTGAGTCTGATTTCGTACGATCCCTTTGATGTCGGCAACAGCGCCGGCAACGGGTCGCGCGCCATCAGCAACTTCATCGGACCGGTCGGCGCATGGCTGGCGTTTGCGACGTTTCAGACGTTTGGGCTCGGCGGCTATTTTCTGATGGTGACGCTGGGGGTGATTGGGACGGCGTTGCTGATGCGGGAGAATCTGCCGTGGCGCGGAAAAGTTGTGGCAGGCGTGTTGCTGTTGGTCGCGTCGTGCTGTCTGTTGCACGTCGCCGGCCTAGCGCGGCTGGTGAAATCGCTGAACCTGCCCGATAGCGCGGGCGGCTTTTTGGGATTTTTCGTCGGCGGATTTTTCGAGCGGTTGCTAGGCCGGCCGGGAACACTGATCATCTTTGGAGCCTGCTACCTCATCAGCCTGATTTTGCTTATCAACTTCCGCCCGAGCTACTGGATTGCATTGGCGGCGGTCGGCATCAAGGATTCCTGGGCGTCGCTGCGTGGCAAGTCTAAGCCCGATGTGTCCACCGAGTTGAAGGAGAAAGAGCGCGACATCCGCGTCCAGGAGTACAAACTCGAGCGGGAATTGTCCCGCAAGGAAAAGGAAACGAAGAAACTCGAAGGCGACAGCAAACCGCCTCCTGAACCGAAGTTCGCCGACTACACCGTTCCGCAGTTGAAGAAACCGGCGGAGACTGACAGTGGCTCCGTCGCTCAGAAAATCGTGGACAAGCTCGGGGCGAAGAAAACGAAACCCACGCCAGAGACCGAGCCCATCAATCCGGCGGCACCCCCG
>CAZMKD010000204.1:0-12410 GCA_964566575.1 uncultured Verrucomicrobiota bacterium | reverse complement strand
GTGTTGGCGCATGGTGAATGTTGCCAGTAGAGACACCGAAACTCCTGCAAACATTCAAACCCAGCGGCCAGATTCGCGCGTCTTCATACCCACTTCATTCCACGCCAGCCGACTTCAGAAAAGTTCTCCGCCAACCACTAGGGTAGCATCCTGTCTAGCCTAGCGAGGCGCGGATTTCTAGCGCAAAACTTCCCCTTACCAAGAATTCGAGTCGTCTGGTTGTACTATTGGCGTGCGGTAGGATCAGCGAGGGCGGGAGAATGGGCGTCCGTATGGCGAATAGATCGGGTCGTATAGCATTCATGCGCATTTCATGACTGAATTCTGAGCATGCATCATGTCCAAAGGGTAAATCACGAACGCGAAGGGAGGTGACACAATGAAAGAGCGCGAAGAAATCAAACTCGAGATCGAGGTGCTGGAGGAGCGCATTGCCCCTTCGAATGCCAACTTCCCGCCGGGACAGTTCCCGTCGGGCAACCCGGCGCAAGCCCCCGGCAACAGCAATCCAAACGAGAACGGCGGCCCGAAGTAAGAGACGGGCGAATATAAGCCGTCAACCCGAAGGGAGGTGACAACATGAACGAACGCGAACAAATCAAACTCGAAATCGAAGAGTTGGAAGAGCGGATCGCCCCGAGCGCGACCGGCAACCCCGGTAACAACAATCCGCCGCGCAATAATACGAACAATCCGGGCAACGAAGGCACCGGCGGCCAGGTGTCCACGGGCGGTTAGGTCAAACGCCTGCGAGGGAGCGGCGGTCTCCGGGATTCCTCTGCGCACACGCCAAGGTCGCGATCGTGCGAGGGAACCCGGAGGCTGCCGCTTACCCAAGTTGGTGAAAACTCGAGATTCAACGGATTAACAACTGACAGGAGATGAGCGAAAATGAATGATCAGATTCAACTTGAAGTGGAAGAGTTAGAGGAACGGATCGCGCCCAGTGTTCACGGTACGGGCGGCTACGATGGTCAGCCCGGTAACCAATCCGCCGCCAAACACAATCCGTCCGGCAGCGCGAACCCCGAAAACTAATCGGCGGGAGAATAACACACCATGAACGATGAGATCAGACTTGAAGTGGAAGAGTTGGAGGAGCGGATCGCTCCGAGCGGATTTGGCCCGTCCAATAACGGGAAGCCCGGCAATGAGGTCTCCAACGGCGCCAAGCCGCACCCGGCAGGAAATTAATCGTTCCCAGAGAACGATGTATCCGAAAGTAAATGCCAGACGTGAAAGGAGGTGACATCATGAACGAACGCGAAGAAATCCAACTCGAAATCGAAGTTTTGGAAGAGCGCATCGCGCCGACCGCCAACGGGCAGTTGGGCTATGAAGGCCAACCCGGCAACCAAGGCAATGGCCTGCAAGGCTACGAGGGCCAGCCCGGCAACCAAGGTGGTTAGTCGTCACTAACCCGCGGGCGAGGCCACTATTCAACCCAGTGGCCTCGCCCCACCATAATGGAGACAGAACTACAACAAAATCAGGGCACGAGCGCGCCGCCCGAGAAGTCGCCACGAATCAAGGTCGGCGTGATGCCCTTGTTCTCGACTTGGGTGTACCAGTGCGAGGACGGGCCGCGTCACCTCAACGATCGTTTGGAGCAGTTCGCCCACCGGCTGATGGAGGACCAGCAGAACGCGACCCAGCGGACGAATACCGGGGGCTGGCATTACGCGTTCGATCTATTCAAGCTGGAAGAACCGGTCGTTGCCGAGTTCCGCGACCAGATGCACCAGCACGTCCAAGCCTTTCTCAATCATTTCCGGCCCGACGCCCGCAAGAAGAAGGACAACTTCGGACTCGAAGGCTGGATGAACGTGAACCGGGCCGGCCACTCCAACCTGCGCCACTGTCATCCGGGAAGTTTTCTATCGGCGACCTATTACGTGAAAGTCCCGCCGGACATGAAGGGTGGCGAAATCTACTTCCACGACCCGCGCGGCCCGGCCGTGGCGATGTACGAAACGCCGGGCATCGAACTGCCGTGGGTCGGCACCGGTGCCGGTATCCCGTTCACGCCGGCGACCGGCAAGTTGTTAATTTTCCCGGCCTGGCTCGAGCATCGGGTGGAGAAGTTCGAGGGAACAGGGGAGCGGATTTCCATTGCCTTCAATGCCACAAACCCCTGATCCCGGCGTCGAGCACCGCGCGACGCTGCCGAGGCTTCGTCGGGATTTGGTGTTAAGCCCACAAGGCGGCGGAGACACCACCGCGCTCATCGTCAAAGATCCCGCGACGGCCAAGTTCTATCGCTTCCGGCAGGTGGAAGCGTTCGTGTTGCAAAAACTCGACGGCAAGACCGCCCTCGATTCGCTCCGACCGGAAGTCGAGCGGGCGTTTGGCCTCGCCATCCTGCCGGCCACGCTGGAACAGTTCGTGGACAAACTGCAGCGGCTGGGTCTGCTGGCGAAGGACGAAGACCAGCCGGCAATGCCTCCCGCGCCCCGCAGACGCACCGGCGGCACAGTATTGTATCTGCGACTGAGCGCTCTCGATCCAGACCGGCTTTTGGCCCGGCTCGAACGGAGGTTGCGTTTTTGTTTCACGCCGGCATTTGTCGTGGCGTCGTGTCTGGTGATCCTCATCGGCGCCGGGATTTCCGTCAGCAACTCGGCGGAGATTCTGGGTGACATAATCGCGTTGTGGAGCTTCAAATCGTTGCTGCTGGCGTGGGTTGTGGTTACCGTCGCCATCACCGCGCATGAATTCGCCCACGGGCTGACGTGCAAACATTTCGGCGGCAGCGTCCACGAACTCGGCTTTCTGCTGCTGTATTTCCAGCCGGCATTCTACTGCAACGTCAGCGACGCGTGGCTGTTCCCGCAGAAGTCGCGGCGGTTGTGGGTGAGCTTTGCCGGGGCGTATTGCGATTTGTTGATCTGGGCACTGGCCACGATCGCGTGGCGGATCACCGAGTTCTCGACGGGCCTCAGCCACATCGCGCTGATCATCATGGGCACGACCGGTATCCGCACGTTGTTCAATCTCAATCCGCTGATCAAGCTCGACGGTTATTATTTACTCAGCGATTACCTCGAAATACCCAATCTGCGCGCCAGAGCCATGGCCTTCCTGAAACGCCAGGCGTCCAATGCCACCCGGCGCGAACGGCGCATTTATCTCGTGTACGGTTTGCTGGCGTGGACGTACTCGACGTGGTTGCTCGTGCTGGTGGCGCGCTGGTTTGGCGGCTGGCTGGTGGACGGGTATCAGGCGTGGGGGTTTTTCGCTTTCGTTGGCTTGCTCGCCGCCATTTTCCGCAAGCCTCTCGTCGCGGGATTTGCTAGAGTCAAAACCGCACCCATGAAGAAGCACGCCAAAATCCTCGCGGTCGTCGTGGTCGGCGTCGTCACCCTGTTCTTCACGCGCATGGAACTGAAAGTGGCCGGTGAGTTCAAGGTGCTGCCCCTTCACAACGCCGACATCCGCGCTGAGGTCGAAGGCATCATCGAAGACGTGCGCGTGGACGAAGGCGTCAGCGTGGCCAAGGGCGACCTGATCGGCCGGCTTTCCGAACGCGATAACCGGGCCGAGTTGCGCAAGGTCACGGCGCAGATCGAGGAGAAACAGGCGCAACTCGAGATGCTTCGTGCCGGCCCGCGCCAAGAGGAAATCGCCGTAGCCCGCACCACTGTCGAGAAAGACACCGAACGCGTCCGGTTTGCTCGCAGCCAGTTCGATCTTCTGAAACCGCTCCACGCCCAAGGCATCGTCTCGGAAAAGGAATTCAACGAAGCCGAGGAGGAAGCCACCGTCCGCCAGAAGGAACTCGAAGAGGCCGAGGGCAAACTCAACGTCCTGCTGGCCGGCAGTCGCCCCGAGGAAATCCAGGCGCTCGAAGCCGAAGTCGGCCGACTCGACGTACAACAGCGTTACCTGCAAGACCAGTTGGAGCGTGTCAACCTCGTCAGCCCCATCAGCGGCGTGGTCACCACGCCCAAACTCAAAGAGAAAATCGGCGTACACGTCAACAAGGGCGACCTCGTCGCCACCGTCCACGAACTCAAGACCGTCCTCGCCGAGATCGCCATGTCCGAGAAGGAAATCTCCGATGTCAGAGTCGGCGCGACGGTCGTCCTGAAAGCGCGTGCCTACCCGCAGCAGATCTTCGAAGGTAAGGTGACTGCCATCGCTCCCACCGTCACCAAGACAAAAGAGGAAACCCGGCAGGCTGACCGGACAGTCACCGTCACGACCCAACTCGACAACGCCGATCTGCTCCTGAAACCCGAGATGACCGGCACGGCCAAGATCTACTGCGGCAAGCGACGGCTTCTCGATCTCGTCACCCGCCGCCTGTCCCGGTATGTGCGCGTCGAATTCTGGTCGTGGTGGTAGAACGGCTCACCACGCGTACGCTTCTGGCGCTTCGCCGCCGGGCCCGGGCCAGATTTCGTCGAGCTTCTTCGTGGTGTCGGCATTTGGCTTGAGTTCGAGCGCGCGGAGTGAGACGGTGAGTTGTTCCATCGTGCGCGGGCCGATGATCGGCGCGGTGACGGCAGGATTGTGCAGCAGCCACGCGAGCGCAACGTCGGCGGGTTCTTCCTTCAGCTTTTGCAGAGTGCCTCGTACCTTTCGAGTTGAGGGCGCAACGTTTCGACGCGTTCGAGCGTGTTCTTGTCGGTGCCACGGCGGCCTTCGGTGGTCTTTTTCAGTGCTCCAGCGAGCGCGCCGCCGTGGAGCGGGCTCCAAGGAAGGAGGCCGACACCGTACGCGCGGCAACAGGGGATCACTTCAAGCTCGATCGTGCGGCAGGCGAGGCTGTACTTGCTCTGCTCGCTGACGATGCCGAGGAAGCTGCGTTTAATACCGGTGACGGCGGATTCTCGGCCGCGGACCAGACCAACCCGAATTATTTTTACGGCGAATACGTTTACTTGCAGCTCTACCGCAGTACAGACGGCGGCTTCAATTCCGCCTACATTTTTAGCGGCATCACGGACGCGGGCAGCACCAACACCGCCAACTTCATCGCGCCGTTTATCTTGGACCAAAACGATCCCAATACCATGCTCGCCGGCGGTGTCAGGCTGTGGCGCAGCACCAACGTCAAAGCCTCCACGCCGTCCTGAACGGCCATCAAAACCACGACCGGCTCTCCGATCAGCGCCATCGCGGTAGCCCCGGGCAATTCGTCCGTGATCTGGGTCGGCCACAACAGCGGCGACGTCTATTACACGCTCAATGGCACGGCCGCCAGCCCCACTTGGACCCGCGCGGATCTCGGCACGCCTAACCTTCCCAACCGCTACTGTGAACGCATCGCCATCGCTCCGGGGGATTCCAGCCGCGTCTATGTGACCTTCGGCGGTTTCAGTTCCAGTAACGTCTGGCGCACCAGCAACAATGGCGTGACCTGGTCCAACATCACCGCCAACCTACCGGCCGCACCAGTAAACTCCATTGTCATCGCCCCCAACGACACCAACACGCTGTACATCGGGACCGAGGTGGGTGTGTTCGGCACTTCCGACGGCGGTGACCAGTGGTCGACCGGTAACGACGGCCCGGCCAACGCCTCCGTGGACGAATTGTTCTGGCTCGGCAATCAACTGGTCGCCGTCACTCACGGACGCGGTATGTTTTTCATCATCCCGACCGACTGAGCCGCGCCCAGCGTGACGACGAACCCCACGAACCTGACGGTTTTCGCCGGCAGCCTCGCCAGTTTTAGTGCGACTGGCAGCGGTTCGCCCGCACCATGACTGCAGTGGCAGGCCAACAGCGGGGGCGGGTTCACCAACATCCCGGGGGCCGCGCCTTAGCCTGTTGAGTTTCACGGCCAGCGTCTCGCAGAGCAACAATCAGTTTCGGGCCGTATTCTCCAATACCAGCGGCAGCGCGACTTGGGCGAGCGATTTGGCGTCGATGAGTTCGTGCGCCCTGGAGCCAGAAATGCTGATGGGATGGTAGTGACAGAGTCGAGGATCGGCATATGAAGGAAATGATCGATTAACGTGCTCAACCCAGGCGGCTGATCGTCAAACGCAGGGCGTCGTACGATCACTATAGCCGTTGCTGTTATGGCGCCCGTGGAAGCCAATAAAATCAAGGCACGGCTGAACTGACAAGTGAAAAATTGTCTCGACTTTCTGGCTGTTTATGTTTAACTACGCACGGGAACAGCAGGTTGTCTGCTCGCCCGCGAGGACACGTTTTCGGGTAGGCTTATTTAACGGCAAGGGAATCAGGGTGAAATTTTTCAAATGCTGGGCGGGCATCTCCGCGGCTGTTTGTGTCGGCATGGCGTTTAGCGCCCCCGACGCGGCAGCGGTCAATAGTTGGACCAATCAGGCTGCCGCCGGCTTCTGGCAGGAATCCAATCGCTGGTCGTTGGGCGTGCCGCCCATCAGCAGCCAAGGGACGATTTTCATCACCAACACAGCTTCCAAGACTGTCACGATCAACGCTGCCACACCGGCCGCCAACAAGACTATCGCCGATCTCGTACTGTCTGGGCCGGGCGCTTCGGTCAACACCTTGCAACTGACGAACGCCGGCGTTGCCGCGCCGCTGGCTATCGCCAACGGCTTTACCATCAGCAACGGTGGCGCACTGCTGGTCACGAACTCGTTCGTAAGGATAGCCGGAGGCTCCAAGAAGCATTTGTTGATCGACGGCTCTGTGACAGTGCTGGGCGGCGGCTTAATCACCACCACCAACGCGGGCGGTGCGCAGGCGGGCACGATTACCGTTGTGGGCAATGCGAGCAGTGGCAGTTTGACCGTGCAGGGCGGCAGAATGCTGCTCAACCAATTATACCTGGGCCTGGCCTCGGGCTCACAGGGCACGATGACACTAGCGGGCGGCACGGTGACGGTGGCCGCAACCACGTACGTGGGGGGTCGGGTAGGATCGACGGGCAGTGTCTGGATGACGGGCGGCCAACTGACGGTTGCCAACGGTTTCATTGAGATCGGCGCCAACGCGAGTGTGGGACAGATGACCGTGTCGAACAACGTGGTTCTAGCCCGAGACACTACGGTCGGCACTTACAGCAGCGCGCGCGGTACATTGACCACGGCGGGAGGCAGTTTTCAAACGCTGCTGGATTTTACTGCGGGCTACAGTGCCGGCACCACAGGAACGATCTGGATCACGGGCGGCCAGTTTGATGTTGGGGGCAGCACGATCCTCGGCTACCAGCCGCCGAGTTACGGCCAGATAACGATCTCCAACGGCACGGCGACGACCAAAAGTCTATACGTCGGCGATTCCACAGGCCGATCGGGAAGTCTGACGATACATACCAATGGAACTATGATGGTGTCCTCGAACATGTTGGTGGGCTATTGCCCGGTGCAGGCCTCTGGTTCGGTTGTGATTGCGGGCGGCAGCCTGTTTGTGACGAACGACACTGTCGACGGGGCAGTCCTCGATCTGTCAGGCGGCACGCTGACGTTTAACAGTGGAACACTGATCGTCGACAAGTTCGTCATCACGAACACGTGCGCTAGATTCGTTTATGCTGCGCCACCTCCTACGGCCACGCTGTTGTACACTAGCTCGATTCTGTCATCCATCTTGGATGCCGACGGAGATGGATTAACAAATTCATTTGAAATTCAGTACGGCCTCGGCCCACTCAATCCGTGGGGCAATGACGGCGCCGGCGGCGACCCCGACGGCGACGGGCTGACCAACGCGCAGGAGCAGGCGGCGAGCCGAAACCCGAACGATTATTACAACGGAACTCTGCCGAGCATTAGCATCACCAACGGCAACAACCAGAGCGGTGTTACGAACACCTTCTTGCCAATCCCACTGACCGTGCAGGTTACTGTGACACCAGTCAGCGGCGCGTGGGTTACGAATGCGCCGGTTCTTTTCACGGTAACGCAAGGCGGCGGACAATTGGCGACTTCAACCAATGGTGCGCCGCTGTCTTCGTCGTTACAGGTTCGGACTGGGACAAACAGGCAGGCCTCGGCATTTCTGTATCTGTCTACAACTATCGGTACGAACCTTGTGGACGTCGCGGCGATAAGCGGGACGAGCACGGCAAAAGTGACGTTTACTGAAACAAGTATCGCTCAGACAATCCCCAGCGTGACGCTGAACCCCACGAACCTGACAGTTTGCGCCGGCAGCGCCGCCAGTTTCAGTGCTGCCGCCAGCGGCTTGCCGGCGCCGACGCTGCAGTGGCAGGCCAACAGCGGCAGCGGGTTCACCAACATTCCGGGTGCCACGTTCAGCCCGCTCAGTTTCACGGCCGGCACCTCACAAAGCGGCAATCAGTTTCGAGCCGTATTCTCCAATGCCAGTGGCAGCGCGACCTCTGCCGTTGCCACCCTGACGGTCGAAGCGGCTACTGCTGTCACCACCAACCCGCTAGGCACGAATGTTTGCGCCGGTGCGCTGGTGTCGTTCACGGCAACGGCCAGCGGCACGCCGGCGCTGCAGTGGCAAGCCAGTAGCGGAGGCGGGTTCACGAACATCCCGGGGGCAACGTCCAGCCCGTTGAGTTTCACGGCCAGCGTCTCGCAAAGCAACAATCAGTATCGGGCGGTTTTCTCCAACACCTGCGGCAGCAGGACCTCCAGTGTGGCGACGCTGACGATCAATAACCCGATCCTCATCGTCAATCCGGTGAGTGCCAGCGTCTGCACCGGCGCGGTGGTGGCGTTCACGGCCGCCGCCAGCGGCACACCGGCGCCGACGTTGCAGTGGCAGGCCAGCAGCGGGGGCGGGTTCACGAACATTCCGGGGGCGACGAGCAGTCCGTTGAGCTTCACGACCAGCACCTCGCAAAGCAACAATCAGTATCGGGCGGTTTTCTCCAACACCTGCGGCAGCACCACCTCTGCCGTTGCTGTCCTGACCGTCAGTATAGGTCCGCCCGTGACCACGAACCCGGTGAGCGCGAATGTCTGCGCTGGTGCGGGAGTGTCGTTCACGGCGGCAGCCAGCGGCACGCCGACGTTGCAGTGGCAGGCCAACAGCGGGAACGGGTTCACCAACATTCCGGGGGCGACGAGCAGTCCGTTGAGTTTCACGGCCAGCACCTCGCAAAGCAACAATCAGTATCGGGCCATTTTCTCCGACACCTGCGGCAGCAGCATCTCTGCCGTTGCTGTCCTGACCGTCAATATTAGTCCGGCTGTGACCACGAACCCGCTGAGCACGAATGTCTGCGCTGGTGCGGGAGTATCGTTCACGGCGGCGGCCAGCGGCACGCCAGTGCCGACGCTGCAGTGGCAGGCCAGCAGCGGGGGTGCGTTTACGAACATTCCGGGGTCGACGAGCAGCCCGCTGAGTTTCACGACCAGCATCTCGCAAAGCAACAATCAGTATCGGGCGGTGTTATCCAACCCCTGCGGCAGCACCACCTCTGCGGTGGCTGCCTTGACGATCAATAACCCGATCGTCATCACCAACCCGGTGAACACCAGCGCCTGCACCGGCACGGTGGTGTCGTTTACGGCGGCGGCCAGCGGCACGCCAGCGCCGACGCTGCAGTGGCAGGCCAAGAGTGTCAGCACGTTCACCAACATTCCGGGGGCGACGAGCAGCCTGTTGAGTTTCACGGTCAGCGTCTCGCAAAGCAACAATCAGTATCGGGCCGTGTTCTCCAACACCTGCGGCAGCAGCACCTCCGCGGTGGCGACGCTGACGGTCAATATGGCGGCTGTGGTCACCACGAATCCGGTGAGCACGAATGTGTGCGCTGGCGCAGTGGTGTCGTTCCGGGCGGCGGCCAGCGGGTTGCCGGCGCCGACATTGCAGTGGCAGGCCAATAGTGGGGGTGGGTTCACGAACATCCCGGGGGCGACGAGCAGCCCGTTGAGTTTCACGGCGAGCATCTCGCAGAGCAACAATCAGTATCGGGCGGTGTTATCCAACCCCTGCGGCAGCACCACCTCTGCTGTAGCCACATTAACGATCAATAATCCTAGAATCACCACCGATCCGCTGAGCACCAGCGCCTGTACCGGCACGGTGGTGTCGTTTACGGCTGCAGCCAGCGGCACGCCGACGCCGACGCTGCAGTGGCAGGAGAAGACTGCCAACACGTTCAAGAACATGGCGGGGAAGACGAGTAGCCCGTTGAGTTTCACGGTGAGCGCGTCGCAAAGCAACAATCAGTATCGGGCCGTGTTCTCCAACACCTGCGGCAACAGCACCTCCGCTGTGGCGACGCTGACGGTTAATATCGCTGCTGTGGTCACGACGAACCCGGTGAGCACGAACGTTTGTGCCGGCGCAGTGGTGTCGTTCAGGGCAGCGGCCAGCGGCACGCCGACGTTGCAGTGGCAAGCCAGCAGCGGGGGCGGGTTCACCAACATCCCGGGAGCGACGAGCAGCCCGTTGAGTTTCACAGCGAGCGTCTCACAGAGCAACAACCAGTTTCGTGCAGTGTTCTCCAACGCCTGCGGCAGCAGGACCTCCAGTGTGGCGACTCTGACGATCAATAACCCTAGAGTCACCACCGATCCGCTGAGCACGAACGTCTGCGCTGGTGTGGTGATGTCGTTCACGTCTGTCGCCAGCGGTACGCCCGCGCCGACGCTGCAGTGGCAGGCCAACAGCGGGGGCGGGTTCACCAATATCCCGGGAGCAACGTCCAGCCCGTTGAGTTTCACCTCCAGCGTCTCGCAAAGCAACAATCAGTATCGGGCGGTGTTCTCCAACACCTGCGGGAGCACGACTTCCAGCGTGGCGACGCTGACGATCAATAACCCGAGAGTCACCACCGACCCGCTCAGCACCAGCGCCTGCACCGGCACGGTGGTGTCGTTCACGGCAGCGGCCAGCGGCACGCCGGCGCCGACGCTGCAGTGGCAGGCCAAAAGTGCCAGTACGTTCACCAACATTCCGGGGGCAACGTCCAGCCCGTTGAGTTTCACGGTAAGCGCGTCGCAGAGCAACAATCAGTATCGGGCGGTGTTCTCCAACACCTGCGGCAGCACCACCTCCACGGTGGCGACGTTGACGGTCAATACCGGTGTTGCGATCACCACTAACCCGCTGAGCACGAATGTCTGCACCGGTGCGCTGGTGTCGTTCACGGCAGCGGCCAGCGGCACGCCGGCGCCGACGCTGCAGTGGCAGGCCAGCAGCGGGGGCGGGTTTACCAATATTCCGGGTGCGACGAGCAGCCCGTTGAGTTTCACCGCCAGCGTCTCGCAAAGCAGCAATCAGTATCGGGCCGTGTTCTCCAACACCTGCGGCAGCACCACCTCCGCCGTTGCCACCCTGACGGTCGACACCGCTACGGCTGTCACCGCTAACCCGCTAAGCACGAATGTCTGCGCCGGTGCGCTGGTGTCGTTCACGGCTGCTGCGAGCGGCGCGGTGGCGCCGGCGCTGCAGTGGCAGGCCAACAGCGGGGGCGGCTTCACTAACATTCCGGGGGCGACGAGCAGCCCGCTGAGTTTCATGGTCAGCGTCTCGCAAAACAACAACCAGTATCGGGCGGTGTTCTCCAACACCTGTGGCAGCACCAACTCCGCGGTTGCCACCCTGACAGTGAACACCGCCCCGGCTATGACCACCGACCCGCTGAGCACCGGCGTCTGTACAGGCGCGGTGGTGTCATTCACAGCCGCCGGCACCGGCACACCTGCACCGACGCTGCAGTGGCAGGCCAACAGCGGGGGCGGGTTCACCAACATCCCCGGGGCGACGAGTAGCCCGCTGAGTTTCACGGTTAGCCTCTCGCAGAGCAACAATCAGTATCGGGCGGTGTTCTCCAACATCTGCGGCAGCACCAACTCCGCCGTTGCTACTCTGACGGTCAATACCGCGCCGACTATTTCCTGCCCCGCCAACATCACGGTGGCCAATGCTCTTGGCCAATGCGCCAGTAACGTCGCCTTTACGGTTGGCACAACAGGCAGTCCCGCCCCAACCGTCACCTGCACGACCAACGGGCTGCTGGTGACCAGTGGAGCCAGTTTCTCGAAGGGTACGATCACTGTTAGCTGCACCGCATCCAATACGTGTGGCTGGACCAACTGCAGTTTCTTGGTGACGGTCAATGACACGGAGAAGCCGGTGCCGAGTTGTCCGGGGCCGATCACGGTGAGCGCGGCGCCCGGGCAGTGCGCGAGCAACGTGAGTTTCCTGGCGAGCTTCACCGACAACTGCGCGGGCGGTTCGATCCTGTGCGGCCCGGTCAGCGGGTCGAGTTTTGCCAAGGGCACGACCAACGTGGTGTGCACGGCGACGGATGCGTCGGGCAACAGTTCGAACTGCAGTTTCTCGGTGACGGTCAGTGACAGCGAAGCGCCGGGCATCAGTTGTCCGGCCGATGTGACGGTCAGTGCTGATGTGGGGCAATGCAGTGCGACCAACGTGGTGCTGGGCGCGTCGGTGACCGGGGACAACTGCGGGGTCAGCACGGTGGTCAACGACGGCAGCGAGCCGTACCCGGTGGGGACCAACGCGGTGGTTTGGAC
>CAZMKD010000203.1:0-6801 GCA_964566575.1 uncultured Verrucomicrobiota bacterium | reverse complement strand
TACACAAGTATATCCCTACTTCACGACTGAGGCTATGAAGCAGGGAGAGAGAGAATGGATTAACCAGGCGAAGTTTGATGAGCAGTTCAACACGGGCTCGAAGACAAAGGACAGGGCAAATCCACGGCTCGTGATGCAAGCCGTCACCGGGACAGACGACCGGCGACGTCTCAAGGCGACAGTCATCGGACCGGGTGCATTCCTCGGTAATTCGGTCAACTATATCCGAGTAAAGCCAAACGCTTCTCACCGTTTGGCGTTCTTCTCCGCGCTCCTGAATAGCAGCTTGATCGAGTGGCGATTCCGACTGACGAGCAGCAACAACAACGTTAACAACTACGAAATTGACATTCTACCGCTGCCAGACATTGCATTTACGGCTCAAGCTTCCGAGCAAAAGCGGTTGGCACAACAAGGCGTAAGACTTTACGAGGTTGACCTAGCCGCCGGGCACACAGTGCGCATTTTGGAGTTTGCCGAGAAACAGTTACGTGAGAAGCGGGGCGACGTGATTCACGATCTGCTTGCGTTTCTGGCGGAGCGGATGATGGCGTTGAACAAGGACAAGCAGACTACCGCCAAACAATTCCTGACCGACCTCAAAGACTTTCACGGCATCGAGGCGCGCAGCCTGACGCCCAAGACGAAGCTCGATGAGTTCTGGAAGCTCCAAGTCGGCGAAGTCTTCGCCCACTTCCGCGCCAACAAACTTCGCTTCAAGGAAGGCGACGACGAGAAACTCCGCGCCCGTTTCCAGAAAGCGCAAGACAAGCTCGTGCCGCTCGACTCACAGATTGAGTTCACCGACCGGCTGATTGACCAAATCGTCTATCGCCTCTACGGCCTGACCCAAGACGAGATCAAGTTGGTGGAAGCAAGCGCCGAAAAATGAAACCTGACCGGCAAGAACTGACCCAGCTCGTCTCTCGTCTCGAAAATGGCGCGGCGTTACCGGCGAATCTTTACGCAAGAACCGGTCGCGCACATATCGTCGGCATTACCGGGCCGCCGGGCGTGGGGAAGAGTTCGTTGATTGACCGGTTGCTTGAGGAGTACCGGCGGCGAGGCAAGACGGTCGGCGTGGTGGCGGTTGATCCGACAAGCCCGATTACCGGCGGGGCGCTGCTGGGGGACCGGCTGCGGATGCAGCGGCATAGCGAAGATGCCGGCGTTTTTATCCGTAGCCTTGCGACGCGAAATCACCACGGTGGCGTGACGGACTCGACGCCGGCCATCGTGCACGCGCTTGACGCGGCCGGGTTCGACGTTGTCATCGTCGAAACCGTCGGCACCGGTCAGGACGAAGTAGAGGTTGCGGAGGTCGCGGACACGGTGGTGGTCGTGTTGATGCCGGAGTTGGGCGACGCGATCCAGCAGGCGAAGTCGGGTTTGATGGAGATCGCGGATATTCTCGTGGGCAACAAGTCGGACTTGGGCACGATGAAGACGACGCGAGCGGCCGTTCACACCTCGGCGAAGACGGGCGACGGTGTCGCGGCGCTTGTACAGGCCATCGACGCGCACCACAATTCCTTGGTGCGATCCGGCGAACTTACGAAACGGCGCAGCAGAGCGGCACGCAGCGAAGTGATTCGACTGTTGCACGCGCGCGGCACGGCCACTATAATGCGCGCGTTGGGGCAACCAAAGGCGGCGGCTGTTCTGGCCAAGGTCGCAGCAAGGGAGATTGATCCATACGATGCAACCGAGCACTTATCAGCGCAAATCTTCGGACACACGAAAAGGAGCAGCAGCCATGGCAGCACACGCTCTCGGCGACAAACGCAGGGTCGCAGCTAAGCCGGCCACGGCCGGGCACAGTTACAGGAATTACATCGACGGCCGGTGGGTGGACAGTTCGAGCGGCAAGACCGTCCCGAACGTCAATCCGGCCAACACCGACGACATCATCGGTCACGCGCCACAATCGACGCGCGCGGAAGCGCAGGCGGCCATCGAAGCGGCGCAAGCGGCATTTCCTGGGTGGCGGAACACACCAGCGCCCGCCCGCGGCCGCATTGTCGCGAAGACGGTCGAGCTTTGTTACAAACACAAGGAAGAAATCGCCCGCGCGATGACACGCGAGGAGGGCAAAATCTACAGGGAGTCGCTCGGCGAAGTCCAGAAGTCGATCAACCTCTTGGAGTACTACGCCGGCCAGTCGTTCCGCATTGAAGGACGCACGTATCCGAGCGAGACGCCGAACACGTTTGTGTACACAATCCGGCAGCCGCTCGGTGTCGTCAGTTGCATCACGCCGTGGAATTTTCCGTTCTGCGTGCCGGTCTGGAAGATCGCACCGGCGTTGGTTGCCGGCAACACCATCGTCTTCAAAGCGGCCAGTATCACGCCGGGCTGCGCGGAGTGGGTGGTGAAGGTTTTTGAGGAAGCCGGACTGCCGAAAGGCGTATTGAATCTGGTTTACGGCAGCGGCGGTGTGGTCGGCGACGAGTTTGTGAACAACCCGGCAATTCATGCGGTCTCGTTTACCGGCTCGTGCGAGGTCGGGGGTGAAGTGGCGAAGCAGGCCGCGGCGCATTTGGCGAAGGTCACCTGCGAGATGGGTGGCAAGAACCCGGTCGTGGTGATGGATGATGCCAATCTCGATCTCGCGGTCGAAGGCACGGCGCAAGGCGCGTTCGGCTCAACCGGCCAGCGTTGCACGGCAACCAGTCGCGTGATCTTGCACAAGGCGATTGCCGATAAGTTTGTCGAGAAACTGCTCGAACGCGTGAAGAAGATCAAAGTCGGCGACGGTTTCGAGGATGGCGTGACGATGGGCCCGGCCGTGGACAAAGGGCAGTTTGAGACGGATCTGCGCTTCATCGAGATTGCGAAGAAGGAAGGCGCGAAGTGTCTGATCGGCGGCGGGGCGTTGACGGAAGGAAAGCTCTCCGAGGGTTACTTCGTTGCGCCGACGGTGTTTGATGGCGTGAAGCCGAACATGACGCTGGCGCAGGAGGAAGTGTTTGGGCCGGTACTGGCGGTGTTGCGCGCGAACGATTTCGACGAAGCGATGACGATCGCCAACGGCGTGAAGTTCGGCCACACATGCTCCATTTACACCGGCGACGCGAACCTGGTGATGCGTTTCATCGATCACATCGAGGCCGGCATGGTGCATATCAACCAGCCCACCATCGGCGGCGAGGCGCAGTTGCCGTTCGGCGGCATCAAGGCGACCGGCTACGGCAACCGCGAAATGAGCGAAGAGGGGCTGAATTTCTTTACCGAATTGAAGACCGTGTTCTACGATTACACGGGCGTGAAGCGGCAGTCGCATATTTACTAATCGGAGGAGTGAACATGGCACGCATTGTACGAGGCGGACTCATTCAGGCGTCGAATCCCGTCGCCGGGAATGAGACGGTCAAGAAGATCAAGCAGGCGATGATTGAGAAACACGTCAAGCTCATCGCGCAAGCGGCCAAGAAGGGCGTGCAGGTGCTCTGCATGCAGGAAATCTTTTACGGCCCGTACTTCTGCTGCGAACAGGAACTCAAGTGGTACGAGTCCACCGAGCGCGTGCCGGACGGACCAACGACGAAGTTGATGCAGCAGCTCGCCAAAAAGCACGGCATGGTGTTGGTCGTGCCGGTGTACGAAGAAGAGGCGACCAGCACGTATTACAACACGGCCGCGGTGATTGATGCCGACGGCAAGTATCTCGGCAAGTACCGGAAGAACCACATCCCGCACTGCAAGCCCGGCTTCTGGGAGAAGTTCTACTTCAAACCCGGCAACCTCGGCTACCCGGTGTTCGACACCGCTGTCGGCAAAGTCGGCGTCTACATCTGCTACGACCGGCATTTCCCGGAAGGCTGGCGGATGCTCGGCCTCAACGGCGCGGAGATCGTCTTCAACCCGAGCGCGACTGTTGCCGGCTTGAGCGAATACCTGTGGAAGCTGGAACAACCGGCCTCCGCCGTGGCCAATATCTATTACGTCGGCGCGATCAATCGCATCGGCATCGAGAAACCGTGGAAGTTTGGCGAGTTTTATGGGCAGAGTTACTTCTGCAACCCGCGCGGCAAGATTATCGCCGAAGCCTCGCGCGACAAAGACGAAGTCGTCGTCGCCGATCTCGACATGGACGTGATCCGCGAAGTGCGCAACGTCTGGCAGTTCTACCGGGATCGCCGTCCTGAAACTTACGACAAGATGGTGCAGTTGTTGCCGTAACACTGTAGCCGAGGCGTAAGCCTCGGCCGAAGCTAACGCTTCGGCTACAGAACAACCTCATGAATGTATCAGTGAAAGAAATCAACGGCCTGCACATCGTCGAGGGCGATTTATCCGGCAGCCCGCTGTGGAACGCCGACATCGCGCCCACCACGATTGCGCAACGTTCGTGGAACGTCTGGCACATCGCCGCGTTGTGGGTCGGTATGGCGGTGTGCATCACGACGTACACGCTCGCTTCGAGTTTGATCTCGCAAGGCATGAGTGTCTGGCAGGCGATTGGGACAATCGCTCTCGGCAACTGCATCGTGCTCATCCCAATGATTCTGAACGCGCACGCCGGCACGAAGTACGGCATCCCATTCCCAGTGTTGGCGCGCGCGTCGTTCGGTACGCTGGGCGCGAACATACCGGCCATGCTGCGCGCGTTCGTCGCGTGCGGGTGGTTCGGCATCCAGACATGGATCGGTGGCTCGGCGATTTATGAATTGGCGCGCGCGGTGTGGCCGAATTTGCCACCCGCGACTGCCAACGCAGCGTGGCCGGGCTTGTTGCCCTTCGCGTGCTTCATCTTATTCTGGCTCATCAACGTCTATTTCATCTGGAAGGGCACGGAGTCCATCAAGTGGATGGAGACGCTCGCCGCGCCATTCCTCATCATTACCGGCTTGGTCTTGTTGGCGTGGGCATACTTCAAGGCCGGTGGATTTGGCCCGATGTTACAACAGGGCGATCAATTCAAGACGCCGGCCGACTTTTGGAAAGTGTTCTGGCCGGGGCTGACGGCGATGATTGGTTATTGGGCGACGTTGTCGTTGAATATCCCGGACTTCACCCGGTACGCCAAGAGCCAACGCGACCAAGCTTGGGGACAAGCGATTGGGTTGCCGACGACGATGACGCTGTTCGCGTTCATCGGCGCGGCGGTGACCAGCGCGACGATTGTGATTTACGGCAAGGCAATCTGGGATCCGGTCGAGCTGATGGGCAAAGTCGGCGGACTGCTCGTCGTCATAATCGCGATGATCGCACTCTCGGTTGCGACGCTCTCGACCAACATCGCCGCCAACGTTGTCTCACCGGCCAATGACATCTCGAATCTCGCGCCGCGCAAGATTTCATTCAAGATGGGCGGGTACATTACCGCCATCGTCGGCATTCTCATCATGCCGTGGCGATTGTACTCCGACCCGACCGGCTACATCTTCACGTGGCTCATCGGCTACTCGGCGTTGCTCGGGCCGATTGGCGGCATCTTGATTTGTGATTACTTCTTTGTCCGTCGTATGAAGCTGAACGCGCCCGACCTCTACAAGCCGACCGGCGAATACACGTATAATGGCGGCTTCAACCCCATCGCCGTGTTCGCGCTCGTCATGGGCATCGCGCCGAACATCCCCGGCTTCCTCGGAACGATCAAGGTGGTTGACCCGGCCACGGTCGGCCCGTTCCTGATGAACATTTACAACTACGCGTGGTTCGTCGGCTTCTTCGTGGCGTTCTTCGCGTATGGCGGATTCATGACCGTTACCGGAAAAATCAAACTGGCGAGGTAACGGGAGACGCTGCGGCGTGAACTACCGGGAAGGCCGCCGGTAGTGTCCGAATTTGGTGGGAGTTCGCCTCCGTCAACACCAGTATCGTATTAGACCGGTCAGGCTTGGGAAACCGAAATCACCGAAGACTGGCCGGCGTTCGACAGTCGCATTTGCCGGCCCCAGCCGTTCTGTCATTCAGAGCTTGTCGAGGAATCCCCTGCCTCTTAGACTCCGACACTATGAACAGAACCATGAAAGGAGAAAGCGTAATCCTCGTCTTGATCTTTGGGGCGCTAACACTTTGTGGCTGCGGCACGATACGGACGCATCGTAACTTCGAGCAACGTCCCGGGACGACTCTGTCAGCGGGCATCGGCGGAACTATCTTTAGACTCAACAAGACGGGTGACCTTCCGAACGCATTTGGTGGCCGCGACATTTGGGGCGGCAAGGTAGACAAGGGGTTTGCAGAGATGAAACTGGTAGGCATAGAAGGATCGGTGCTGGTACTGGAGATAACCGACACGAACAAGCAGTCATCCGAGACCACAATGGACAGGTACAAACCATTCCAAAACCGTAACTCGGTCGTGAGCGTGGATGTGGACACGAGAATAGCGATTGGGAATGGGGAGCAGTATAAACCTACGATCATCAAATTTGACACACAGAAGCAAAAGGACATCGTGATTTCTGGCGTGCGGATCACGTTCATAGACGTGCAGCCGTACAGCGTGACATATAGGCTTGAAGACGTTCAACCGCGGTAAAAAGTGGATGAGGCTGCATCTGTCCTGTCGTGGTGGTGACGAGAACAGATTCGTGTGCTCCGAGTTTACCTGATGGAAACCCTGTGAGAGAGCTGCAGACGTATGTCGAACAGCTAGACTTGGCTACTCGGCAACTTGCCGAGCACAACGTCATCGCTGACAGACTAGCCTCAATGCCGTGAAGATAGGGTGAGGGAGGAATTGTTGTAAGTATTTGATGCAGAAAAAGATTCCGGTTTGTCCGGATTTGTGGTTGAAACTGGGGATGCACAACCAGCATCTTCCGATCAAGCGAGGACAGTTTGAATCTT
>CAZMKD010000202.1:0-10744 GCA_964566575.1 uncultured Verrucomicrobiota bacterium | reverse complement strand
CCTTGTTCACATAGCCTGTGCCGCCACAGGGATCCCGGAAGAAATTGTACGGCTGGCCAAATGGATCGATTACTGCGACGTTTGTAACTGTTAGAGTAATCGGCGTCGGGCAAGCGATGGTCACCGTGATCATGCCGCCACCGTCTCTGACTTGATTGCGTTTGAATGTGAAGTATTGCTTCGGTCCACCCGCGAGCGCCGTATAAAGAAGAATCGAATTCGCTGCAGCATTGCCTCGGGTCTGCGTGCTGCTGGGATAATTGCCGTTGTCAGCTTTGAAATCTTCTAACGCGGTCTCCATTGCGTGAACTTCGCCCTTGGCGCGAGATGTTGAGGCCTTAGTCAGCCCGAACTTGGCCCCTCCGATCGTGAGTGCCGCCAGAATCGCAATGATCACAATTACCACCAACACTTCGATGAGGGTGAAGGCGCGGGGGGAAGGGGAAGAATTCAGAATCGAGAATTCAGAATTCAGAATGTGCCGCTTAGTTTGTCGTGCTCGGCTGCTGACTTCTGTGTTGCGACCGAAACACCGCGGTCGCGTTTGCCGCAGACGACAGCGGCGTCTCGCTGACTCGGCTCCGCGGACTCGGCTCTGACTTCTGACTTCTGACTTCTGGCTTCTGGCTTCCAGATTCACTTGTTCCCTCGCTCTCGCAGCTCCGACTCCAACCGCTCGCTCAACCATTGTTTCATCATCGATTGATAGTTTAAGTATCTCGACCGGGCTAGCCGCTTGATCCGCGACAGCATTCGCGGGTCGATCCGCAGCGTGATCGTGGTTGACTCGCTTTGGTCGGCGCCGGCCGTTGACAATCCCATCAGCTTGGCATCCAGCCGATGCACCAGCCAGAACTTCGCCTCGTCATGTTCGCAGGTGAAAGCCGGGATGTCTTCCCATTTTGCTATGACGTCCATTCGCTCAGTTTCCTCTGGTAAAAATAGTCTTCTTCCTCGGTCATCTGCCGCGCCGCGATCACGCGCACTTGTTTGCCGTCCGACCGGTAGACACTGAAGATCCCGCGGCTGGTCAACGTCCTGCCCAGACAAAACGTGCGCGATTCCGTGGCAAACCGTGGAGAATCGGGGAAGAGCCGGAGACCATGCGGATCCTCAAATGACTCCTCGATTTCGCGGATCGTAGGGGCATCCTTTGGGTTAAATGGCGGATCTGACCAGTCAAAGTCCATATCCTGTATGCACCATGTATTTACATTGCCCATACGTAGATGTCAATGCGTATTTTTCACACAGGGACCACAGAAACTTCCGAACTTGTCTCTCGCAGAGGTCGCAGAGCACAGAGTTGGGAGAGTGGAGGAGGACTTTCCGCCTGATTGGTAAGGCGCTAATCAGGCGGAACATTCTCGCTGGCAGAATTGACGATTCGCGTTATCCCATCTTTCAGCATGAGGACATTGAAGTTGATGAGTAGTCCCAGAGGTTTCCTTGCCAGTCGCAGGTAGGTGAGCAACTGCTTCTGATGAACTGGTTTGATCTCCTCGACGGATTTTAGTTCGACGACGATCGTGCCTTCGACGAGCAAATCCAGCCGAAAGCCTTCATCGGTGATCTTACGGCCGCGATAGACAACTTCCAGCGGCACCTCGGATTTGACCTTAAGTCCCATTTCCAGTAGCTCGATTTCCATGCAACGCTGGTAGACCGACTCCAGCAGTCCGGGGCCGAGCTTGGTGTGAACAGTAATTGCCGCTTTGATGATCTGCGACGTGAGTTGATTAAGGTCTGCCGGCGTGCCTTCCATCGGAAGCCAGAGTCTATCGTTCTGAATCCTCCAGCTCAAGGATTCAGAACGAGAAGATTCAACTCTCGGTGCTCTCTGCGATCTCTGCGTGAGATTTCCCTGTGGTTTCTGCGCTCTCTGTGTGAGATAATTCCCGCCATGCTCGATATCAAGCTCATCAGGGACAATCCAGACCTCGTGCGCGACCGGCTCGCGGTGCGCGGAGGCGGCGATGAGTTGCGTCTCGCTGAGATTGCCACGTTAGACGAGCAACGCCGGAAACTACTGAGCGAGGCCGACAACCTTAAAGCCGAGCGCAATCGCGTCAGCAAGGAGATCGGCGTGCTGAAATCAAACGGGCAGGACGCCACTGGCCCGATGGCGGCGATGAAGAAAGTCGGCGAGCGGGTTGCCGCCTTGGACGCGAAGCTTGCCGCGCTGGAAGCACGGCTGCAGGACATTCTCTTGATGATTCCGAATCTTCCGCACTCGAGCGTCGCGGTCGGCAAGGATTCCGGAGACAACCCGGAGGTCCGTCGGTGGGGCGAGCCGGTTAAGTTCGCGTTTGCGCCGAAACCGCACTGGGAACTCGGTGAGAAACTTGGCATCCTCGATTTTCCTCGGGCCGCGAAAGTGTCGGGCAGCGGGTTTATCCTGTTCAAGGGCGCCGGCGCCCGACTGGAGCGCGCGCTCATCAACTTTCTGCTCGATCTGCACACGCGTGACCACGGGTACACGGAAGTGTCCCCGCCGTTTCTGATCAACCGCGATGCGATGATCGGCACCGGTCAGTTGCCGAAGTTTGAGGAAGACATGTACCGGCTGCGCGACGAGGACATGTATCTGGCGCCGACAGCCGAGGTGCCAGTCGCGAACATTCACCGGGAAGAGATTCTCCGGGAAGATCAGTTGCCGGTGAACTACTGCGCGTACACGCCGTGTTTTCGCCGGGAAGCGGGCGCGGCCGGCAAGGAAACGCGCGGCATGATCCGCGTTCACCAATTCGACAAGGTCGAACTGATCAAGTTCGTGAAACCCGAGACGAGCTACGACGAATTGGAGAAGATGGTGGCCCATGCCGAGCATGTGCTGCAATTGCTCGGGCTGCATTACCGGGTCGTGTTGCTCTGCACGGGCGACATGGGCTTCGCCAGCGCCAAGACCTACGACATCGAAGTCTGGGCACCGGGGCAGAATGCCTACCTCGAAGTATCGAGTTGCTCGAATTGCGAGGACTTCCAAGCACGGCGCGCCAACATCCGGTACAAGGACGCTGCCGGCAAGAATCGCTTCGTTCACATGCTGAACGGCAGTGGCACGGCGCTCGCGCGGCTCTACGTCGCGTTGCTCGAAACCTATCAGCAAGCCGACGGCAGCATGAAGTTGCCGGACGTTCTGCTACCGTACATGGGCGGGTTGAGAATAATTTCGTAGGAGGGGCATTCCTGCCCCGACCGGTCGCGACAAGAATGTCGCTCCTACAAGGAATCGATGTTGTTAAAGCTTAAGATTCCGTTGAATCCGAGCGAACCGCTTCTCCTCGGCGTGTCCGGCGGCGCGGACTCCGTCGCGCTACTCGATGCGCTCGTGCAGCTTGGCTACCGGCCCTATGTCTGTCATCTCAATCATCAATGGCGCGGCGCGGAGAGCGATGCTGACGCCGAGTTCGTCCGCGCGCTTGCCGGGCACTATGACTTGCCGGCAACGATTGAATCGATTTCAAATCTTGTAGGAGCGCCCTTCCGGGCGCGCCCGGGCGACGGGGGTCGCGCCCGGAAGGGCGCTCCTACGGAGGACGCCGCCCGGCAAGCACGGTTGGCGTTCTTCGAGTCGGTCGCCACGCGGACCGGCATTCGCACTCTCGCGCTGGCGCACACCGCTGACGATCAGGTCGAGACGTTTCTGTTGCGTCTGCTGCGCGGGGCGGGCACGGCGGGGCTGGTCGGCATGTGGACGGAGCGACAGATCGGTGCGTTGCGCATCGTCCGGCCGTTGCTCGAAGTGCGGCGCGCGGAAATCATCGAGTACTTGAAGAGCCGGCGATTGTCGTGGCGGGAGGACGCGAGCAACGCCGATCGGCGATTCCTCCGCAATCGCATCCGGCATGAGCTGTTGCCGTTGTTGGAGCGCGACTACAACCCCGGTATCCGTGATGTGTTGCTGCGAACCGCGGAGGTTTTGCGGGCGGAGGCGGAAGGCGATCCAATTGCGGTGGAGCGGCGGGCGATCCGACAGTTGCTGGGCGAGGTGAACTTCGCGCAGGTGGAGACCCTCCGGCAATTGGCGATGGGCGACGAGGTGTCGTTGCCGGGCGGAGTGATTGTGTATCGCGATTACAACGGGTTGAAAATCGCCGATGCCGTCGAGCCGGTGAAGGGCCGGTGGGCGTTCAATCTGGATGGCGAGACGGCGGTGCCGGAGCTTGGCGTCCACTTCGCGGTAGGTGGCGAGGGGGAGCGCTTCGATGCCGACGCGCTGGGAGACGGTCTGTTCGTCCGCACGTGGCAGACTGGCGACCGGTTCCAACCGCTCGGCATGATCAGCGAAAAGAAGATGCAAGATTTTTTCGTGGACGAGAAAGTTCCCCGCCGTCAGCGCGGTCGCGTGCCGCTGCTGTGCGTCGCCGACGGCCGCATCGCGTGGGTCGTCGGCCATCGCATTGCCGAGCCGTTCAAGGTGACGGAGCGCACGCATCGCGTGTTGCGGATTGGCGTTCGGGGTTGACAAGGCCGCCTGTCGACGGGTATTCCCATCATTTCTATGGCTTCCAACCAGACGAGCCGTGTGCGAGTGGAACTGGGCGAACGCAGCTACGATGTTCTCATCGGCCCCAATCTGTTGGCGTGTGCGGGAGAATTGCTCCGTCCACTCCAGCTCGGACAACGAGGTGTCATCATCACCGACTCAAATGTCGGCCACACGTATGTCGGGCCATTGCAGACGTCGCTGCGCGCGGCCGGTTTTCAGACGGAAGTGTTGGACGTGCCGGCAGGCGAAGCGTCGAAATCTCTCCGTCAAGCGAACCGGTTGTTGGAGAAGCTTCCATCTTTGCACCTCGACCGGCAATCTTTTGTCATTGCCCTCGGCGGCGGAGTCGTGGGCGATCTGGCCGGGTTCGTGGCGGCAACGTATCTGCGCGGCCTGGCGCTGGTTCAGATTCCAACCAGTCTGCTCGCGCAAGTGGACAGCTCGGTTGGCGGCAAGACCGGCGTGAATCTGCCGCAAGGTAAGAACCTTGTCGGCGCATTTTATCAACCGCGACTGGTGCTGGCGGACACCGAGACGCTGCGGACGTTGCCGGAGCGTGAGCTGCGCGCTGGTTTTGCGGAAGTGATCAAGGACGGCGCGATTCAGGATGCCGCGTTCTTTGAGTGGCTGGAGGCAAACCACCGGCAAGTGTTGAGCCTCGATAACGGTGCGGTCGCGCATGCGGTCCGTCGTTGCTGCGAAATCAAGAGCGCGATTGTCAGTCAGGACGAACGGGAGTCCGGCATCCGGGCGTTTCTGAATTTCGGGCACACCATCGGCCACGCGATGGAAACGCTGGGCGAATACGTTGGCCTGTTACACGGTGAGGCGATTTCGATGGGCATGGTGTGCGCGGCGTATCTGTCCACGAAGCGCGCGAAGTTACCGGCGAAGGAAGCGGCCCGGCTGCGGCGATTGCTGGAGGCTTGCGGATTGCCGGTGCGGATGGGTGACAATTATGAGTTGCCGGATTTGATGGAAGCGATGCGACTGGACAAGAAGACGCGGGCCGGCAAGCTGCGCTTTGTGCTGTTAAAACGCCTTGGCGAAGCGATCGTCTCCCACGCCGTGACCGATAACGATGTGAAGGAGGCCGTGGATGTCTGCCGTTGACGAGAGCATTGTCCGGGAATACTTCGAGTCGCACGGCTTTCTCGTGTGCCAGCGCCGCAAGTACGTCGTGCAAGCCCGGCAGAAGACAGCGGACGAAGAGATCAACTTGGTCGTCTTGAACCCACGCGCGACGACCGGCGAGTTGGATTTCGAGTTGTCATCAGGCGCGCTCAAACACATCGCGCGCGCCGTGGTCGCGGTGAAGGGCTGGCACACAGAAGTCTTCGCGCCCGGCGTGCTCGCGCATCAACCGAAGATTTTCGGATTCGTCGAGAAGCGCGCCATCACCGAGGCGCAACAACTGACCGGCGGCGAAGGGTTGACGAAGATTCTAATCGTGCCGGGATTGCCGCGCGACGCGAAGACACGGGCGCGCAGCGTCGAATTGTTGAAGTCGAAAGGCGTGGACGGGGTGATTTCGTTTCGCTCGATCCTGCAGGAGTTGATTGCCGGTGTGCACACCAACCGGAATTATCAGAAATCCGATCTGCTCCAGATTCTCCGGTTACTCAAGAACTACGACCTGCTGAAAGAGCCGCAACTCGAACTCAAACTGCGCAGGAAGAAGTGACCTCCCGCGAAGCCTACATCGCGCTCAACATGATCGACGAAGTCGGGCCGGTACGAGTGCGCGCTTTGCTCGACCGGTTCGGCACTCCCGAATCCATTCTCGACGCGAGCCGTCATGACTTGATGCAGGTGCAAGGCGTCGGCGAGGAAGTCGCGCGCAACGTGACCGGCTGGCGCGAGGCGATCGATTTTACCGGCGAGTTGGATCGGATCGAGAAGGCCGGGATTCGCGTGGTCACGCGCGATGATGCCGACTACCCCAAACGTCTCCGTGAGATCTACGACCCGCCACTCGTGCTCTATGTGCGCGGTGTGTTGAATGAGCGTGATGCATTGGCTGTCGGTGTGGTTGGCTCGCGGCGCACGTCGTTGTACGGACAGGAGATGTCACGCAAGCTGGCGTATCAACTCGCGCGACTCGGCGTGACGGTCATCAGCGGATTGGCGCGCGGCATCGATACGGCGGCACACAAGGGCGCATTGCAAGCGAAAGGGCGCACCGTGGCAGTGATTGGTTGCGGCATTGACACAGTATATCCACCCGAAAACAAGAAGCTCGCCGACGAGATCGTGGAGAAAGGCGGGGCGGTGGTGAGCGAGTTTCCGTTTGGCGTGAAGCCCGACCGGCAGAACTTTCCGATGCGCAACCGGATCATCAGCGGCTGGTCCATCGGCGTCGTGGTGGTCGAGGCGAACTTGAAGAGCGGCGCACTGATTACGGCGAGGCAGGCGATGGAGCAGGGCCGGGAAGTGTTTGCCGTGCCGGGCCGGGCGGATTCAATTTTGTCACGGGGCACGAACAAATTGATCAAAGACGGCGCAAAATTGACCGAAGACGTTGAGGACATTCTCTCGGAATTCGAGTATCTCATCCCGAACGAGAAGGTTGCGCCCGATGCGAGTGGTGGCACTGGTTCTGCGCTGGAGTTGTCAGAAACGGAGGCCAAAGTGATGGCGGCGATCGGTGAAGAAGAGATGTTGGTCGACGAAATCATTCGCGCAACAGGTTTGACAAGCGCGAGTGTTTCCGCAACGTTGCTCGGTCTCGAAATGAAACGCATCGTCAAACAACTGCCCGGCCGGCACTACGCCCGCAACCCCGCACTGGGCCAATCATAACGCATGGCGAAGAACCTCGTCATAGTCGAGTCGCCCGCCAAGGCTAAGACCATCAACAAGTATCTTGGCAGCGATTACGTCGTCAAAGCCTCGATGGGGCACATTCGTGATTTGCCGGAGAAAGGGCTGGGTGTTGACATTGAGAACAAGTTCGAGCCGACCTATGAAGTCACGGCCACGAAGTCCAAGATTGTCAGTGAACTGAAGGCCGCGGCAAAGGCGGCCGAGAAAGTTTATCTCTGTCCCGACCCCGACCGGGAAGGGGAAGCCATCGCGTGGCATCTGAGTGAACTGCTGGGCGGACGCAAGAACCCGAACTTTTACCGGGTGACGTTTAACGAGATCACGAAGGAAGCCGTGCGGGCGGCATTCCAGCATGCCGGCCACATCGATATGAATCGCGTGGATTCGCAGCAAGCGCGGCGCGTTCTCGACCGGATTGTGGGCTACCAGATTTCGCCGTTGCTCTGGAAGAAGCTCCGCGGCGCGCGCAGTGCCGGGCGCGTGCAGTCGGTCGCGGTGCGGTTGATCGTGGAACGCGAGCGGGAGATTCGCGCGTTCAAGGCGCAGGAGTATTGGTCGATTGATGCGGCGTTGCAGAAAGCGGCAACCCATTTGCCGGCGCCGGTTTTGAAGAAGCTCTCCAAGTCGAACGAGGAGGAAGCGACGGAAAAGCAGCCGGTACCGGCGGACGCATTCCTCGCCAAGCTGCACAAGATCGAGGGCGAGAAATTCTGGATCGGCAGCGAGCCACTCTCCGACGCGATCCTCGACGAACTGCAAACTGCCGCCTGGATCGTCGCCAAACTCGACCAGCAATCCCGGAAGCGTTATGCCGCGCCGCCGTTCATCACCAGCACGCTTCAGCAATCCGCGTCGAGCGCCTTGCGGATGTCGCCTGACCAGACAATGCGCATCGCGCAGCAGCTTTATGAAGGTATGGAAGTGGGCGAGGAAGGCGCGGTCGGTCTCATTACGTATATGCGTACCGACTCGGTCAACGTCTCCCGCGAGGCGCAGGCCGAGACGCTGAAGTTTATTGCCGAACATTTTGGTAAGGAATACGCACCCGAGAAGCCGAATTTCTACAAGAGCAAAGGTGGCGCGCAGGAAGCGCACGAGGCAATTCGTCCGACGAGCGTGCATCGCACACCGGAGAGCGTCGCGCACTATCTCGATGACCGGCAGCGCGCAGTGTACAAACTGATCTGGCGAAGGTTCGTGGCCAGCCAGATGTCGCCGGCGGAGATGTTGGTCAAATCCGTCGAGATCAACGCTCACACCCAGCGCCGGCACGATCTCAACGCGCTCGGTGGGACGATTCATCCCGACGACAAGGAAAAGAAAATCACTCCGGGCGATTCGCCATACCGGGATTACACGTTCCGCATCTCCGGAACCGAAGTCACCTTTCCCGGCTTTCTCAAAGTCTATGGCGTTGAGGAAGGCGACGAGGACAAGCGCGCCGACGAAGACACGAATCAACGCGTGCCGGCGTTGGCCGTGGATGAGAAGGTAAATCTACGCGAACTGCGTCCCGAACAACATTTCACCGTGCCGCCGCCCCGGTATTCCGAGGCGACGTTGATCAAGGCGTTGGAGGAGTTGGGCATTGGCCGGCCCAGCACGTACGCGCCAACGATGAAGACGATTCTCACGCGTAAATACGTGGAGAAGGAAAAGAACCGGCTCAAGCCCACCGAGATCGGCGAGCAAACCAATGATTTGCTCGTGAAGGCGTTTCCGCATTTGCTCGACGTGCGGTTCACGGCGCAGATGGAAGAGCAGCTTGACGAGGTCGAGGAAGGCAAAGTCGAGTGGCACGAGTTGCTGCAGCGATTCTACGATGATTTCAAGCCGGCGCTCGATGCGGCCTTGCACCAGAAAAAGACTCCGACCGGCTTGAAATGCCCCGAATGCAAGAAGGGCAAACTCAACATCACCGAGGGGCGGCGCGGCGAGTATCTGACTTGCTCCCGATATCCGAAGTGCAAATTCTCCAGCGACTTCCTGCTCGAGAACGGCGAGATCCAGATCGTCGAAGCCGAGAAGACCGGCGTCGTCTGCGAGAAGTGCGGCTCGGAGATGGTGTTGCGGATGGGCAAACAAGGCGAGTTCCTGGCCTGCTCGAAATACCCCAAGTGCAAGACCGCGATGAGTTTCGCACGCGACGAGGCCAACAAGATCATTCCGCAACTCGCGGTGGATACCGGCATCGCCTGCAAGAAATGCGGCAAACCGATGTCGATCAAGAAGGGCCGGCACGGAGAGTTCCTCGCCTGCACCGGTTACCCCGAATGCAAGAGCACGATGAATTTCACGCGCGACGAGCAGGGGAACTTCAAACCCGATCTCGGCGCGGAGACCGGCGTGACGTGTGCCAAGTGCAACAGTCCGATGGTCATCAAACGCGGGCGACGCGGCGAGTTTTTGGCGTGCAGCGGTTATCCCGAATGTCGCAATGCAATGCCCTTCGAACGCGCACCCGACGGCAAGATCATCCCGAAACCGAAACCGGAAATCGTGTTGCCGGAAGCCGTCACGCAATTCATCACGGCCGCCAAGTGCGACAAGTGCGGCAAACCGATGACACTGAAACAATCATTCGGCCGCTTCTTCCTCGCCTGCACCGGCTACCCGAAATGTAAATCCTCCGGCAAGTTCCCGGCCGAGATCGCCGCGGCGCTCAAGGCCGTCACACCGAAACGCGAGCCGAAGGCCGCGCCCGTGTTGACCGAGCACAAGTGCGACAAGTGTGGTTCGCCGATGGCGATTCGTTCCAGCGCGCGCGGGCAATTCCTCGGTTGCTCGGCCTACCCGAAATGCAAGAACGCCCAGCCGCTACCGGACGAGATCGCGGCCAAGCTGCCGGCCACTCCGCCCAAGGACGCGCCCGAACCAACCGGCGAGAAATGTGAGAAATGCGGCAAGCCGATGCTCAAGCGAAAAGGGAAGTTCGGCGAGTTCCTCGGCTGCTCCGGTTACCCGAAGTGCAGAAACATCAAAAAGATCGCGTCCGCGACGACTTAGTCGCCGGCTTTCTCGATTATCTGCGCGCCGAACGCGACGCCTCGCCGCTAACCTTGCGCAACTACGGTGCGGACCTCGCGGCGTTCCGCGCGTGGTTTGTGGATAAAACCAAGACGCCGTGCGATTGGCTGCGCGTGGATGCCTTTCATCTGCGCGGGTATCTCGTGCACCTCAGCGAACGCCAGTACGACCGGCCGACGATTCACCTGAAAATGTCCGCGCTGCGCAGTTTCTTCCGCTGGCTCGTGCGCGCCGAGCGGATCAAGCAGAACCCGGTCATTGGCCTGACGTTACCAAAGAGACATCGCAAGCTTCCGAAGTTTCTCACGATTCAGCAGATTGAAGCGCTCTTGAAAGCGCCCCTGGGAGGGTCGCGCTCCGGCGCGACCGCCGGTCACGGCAGCGGCTCGGCTGGAGCCG
>CAZMKD010000201.1:0-17783 GCA_964566575.1 uncultured Verrucomicrobiota bacterium | reverse complement strand
TCGAACGGCGATCCCGCACACGGTCGGTCAGTTGTTTCTGTTCGGGGACGGTCAAGATCAGTGATGGTGCGGAACGCGGCATGGAGGGAGTTTACACCGCCCACCAATACTATCAATCACTTATTGGACACTACACTAGTTCGCTGGGATCAACGAGCGAAGGAACTGGCCAAAGAAACGTTATTTGGGAAATGCCTGCAGAAATACACGAAGCTCCTCACAGACATGGAGGAATTTGAGGACTTGGTGACGACTGCTTGGATCGAGGTAGAGCAGTTCGAGGACGCTCTCCTTGACAGGTTTCGTTTGGAACAGAAGCGCAAAGAGAGAGATGGTTGAAAGAGGGGGTTGGTCCGGTCTGGATAATGACCAGGTGGCCTTCAATATGCGCAGGGTGACAGACAAAAAACAGAGGCCGGTAGGGCTTCTCTTTTTTGTGTCGTACGCATTCAATTACTGCGGCGGCTACGGCGCGGCATCCACGGCGCATTCCCGCGCTTGAAACGGAAGGCCGCTGCCATTAGTATATTCGCATGACTTACCGAGGCAAATACAGCAAGGGGACGGTGACTCTTCCGCGTGACGTGGATATTCCCGAGGGCGCGGAGGTTGAAGTGACGCCGGTCGCGCCGCCGCCGAAGCTGGACGGGAAAGGTGCAACGCTGGCGCAGAAGCTCCTCGCTCATGCGGGGAAAGCGAAGGATTTGCCGGCGGATGCGGCCGTCAATCTTGATCGCTATCTGTACGGGACGCCGAAGCTCACACTTCGGCTACAGGTTGTTTAGGCAGTCTCAATCCGGCAAGAGCTTTTGAAGGCGGGCTGTGATCTCGCGGCGGATGCCTTCTCCCACGATTCCCAGAGTCCGCTTGACGAGCACTTGTTTGAGCGTCCAGATCATGTCCGCCCGAATCATGGACGATTTCGCCAGACCGGAGCGCGCGAACTCCGGGTGAATGTCGGCCACGAGAAAGTCGAAGTCGGATCGCTTGTCCGTGTTGGAGGTGATCAGGACGAAGACGGCATCCTCGCTTCGGCTGTTGTATTCGTCGGAGGATACCACGATGGCGGGTCGCACTTTCGCTCCTGACCAGTCGCCAAAGGGGTACGCCAGGAGCACCACGTCCCAGCGTCTCATTGCTTGTCAGTGGAGTAGATGTCTTCGCCGGGCGCGTCCAGAAGGCGGAACGTGCCGGTGCGATTGGCGGCGGCCAGAAGCTCGGTATCCGTCATCTCGGGAGCAGCCAGACCCGCATGCCGTTCGAGCTGGTGGACGTACTCGATCACGTGCGCCAATTCATTCTTGGGCAGACCTTTGATTTGCTCGATGATCTCCGTCGCGCTCATGGCGCGGTTAATTTGCTGCATCCACGTCTGATTTGCAACCGCACAGTTTCGCTCCGAAAAATTTCTGGCCTGCAAACAGGCTCAAGGTGTAAGCTGATGTTGTCCGGCAACCCACAATTGCGAGGTCACGCCATGCACATGAAAGCAGACACTCTCTCCGCCGAGCAAATCGGCAAGATGCGCGACGAATACCTGCTGCCCAGCACGATGAAGTATTTCCCGATGAATATCGTCAAGGGCGAGATGCAATTCGTCTATGACGATCAAGGCAAGAAGTATCTCGACGGCTTCTCGGCCGTCGTGACTATTAGCGTCGGACACTGTCATCCCGAGGTGACCGGGCCGATGATTGAGCAGATTAAGAATCTGCAACACATGACCACGCTGTACTATCACCCGAACCTCGTCCGGTACGCCGAGAAGATGGCGAGCGTCATGCCGGACGGGTTGAAGGTCAGCTTCTTCACCAACTCCGGCTGCGAAGCGAACGAACTGGCCGCGTTGCTCGCGAAGAATTATACGAAGAACACCGAGTTCGTCGGCCTCCGGCACAGTTTCCATGGGCGCACGCTCATGGCGATGACGTTGACCGGGCAGTCCAAGTGGCGGCACTCGTTGCCGTACGTGTTCGGCGTCACGCACATCTCGCCGGGCTATTGTTACCGGTGCCCGTTCGGATTGAAATACCCCTCGTGCAACGTCGCCTGCGCGCGCGAACTCGAAGACGTCATCAAGTTCAACACCTCCGGCAAGATCGCCGCGTTCATTGGCGAACCGATCCAGGGCTTCGGCGGCGTCGTCGATCCGCCGAAGGAATACTTCGAGATCGTTTACGACATCGTCAAGAAATACGGCGGCGTGTTCATCAGCGACGAAGTCCAGACCGGCTTCGGCCGCACCGGCGACAAGATGTGGGGCATCGAACATTGGGGCGTCAAACCCGACATGATCACCATGGCCAAAGGCATGGGCAACGGCGTCCCGCTCGGCGGCGTCACCTGCACCAAGGAGATTGCCGAGTCGATGCGCAACAACATTCACTTCAACACCTACGGCGGCAACCCGGTCAGCATGGCCGCCGGCCTCGCCGTCCTCGAAACCATCGAACGCCACCACTACGCCCACAACGCCAAAGTCATGGGCGACATCCTCATCGACGGCTTCAAGAAACTGGAGCGTACCCACGAAGTGGTCGGCGAAGTCCGCGGCAAAGGCCTGATGCTCGGCCTCGAAATCGTCACGGACAAGGAAAGCCGGGAAGTCGCCCCCCAACACGTCCAGAAGATGATGGAACTCTGTAAAGACCGGGGCCTGCTTATCGGCCGTGGCGGCATGGCGGCGAACACGATCCGCATCAAACCCCCGCTCTGCATCGACAAGAACGACTGCGACTTCATCATCAAGACCCTCGACGAATGTTTCTCGATCGTCGAAAAGGGCTAGACTCGAAGTCATACCGGCATTGAGACGGCGGGCAACCCGGCAAGGTTGCCCGCCGTCTGTTCTTGCTGACAAATGCCAACCCCATTATACTGCCGCATAAGGGGCGGCTGACACCGATGGCGGTATCGTAAACAAGGAGACAGCATGAGTGACCATTCCAAGATCGAATGGACTGACGCGACGTGGAATCCGGTTCGCGGATGCACGAAGGTCAGCCCAGGTTGCACTCACTGCTACGCCGAAACCTTCGCGGAACGTTTCCGTGGCGTGAAAGGCCACCCCTACGAATTTGGATTTGATCTTCGACTTGTGCCTGAGAAGTTGACCGAACCTTTCCGTTGGAAAACGCCAAAGATGATTTTCGTCAACTCGATGAGCGATCTGTTCCACAAGGACGTTCCCGACAATTACATCCGCAAGGTCGCTAGGGTTATGCAGCTTGCGAATTGGCACACCTACCAAGTCCTGACAAAACGCTCGGAACGAATGTGCGATTTGCTCAAGACGAAGATTCGTTTCGCTGCGGACGAATCCCATATTTGGTGGGGAGTGAGCGTAGAGAATCGGAAGCACGGCTTGCCACGCATTGATCACCTGCGCGTAGCTCCGGCGAAGGTTCGTTTTCTCTCGATTGAGCCCTTGCTCGAAGACGTAGGCAAGATCAACTTGACCGGCATCAATTGCCACAGTGATTGATAACGAGGGTTGGAACGTGCCCGGTGTAAGCTTGGACTTACAAGCGATTGAGTTCAAAAACGCGCTGAAGGTTCATCAGAGCACGTTGAACAATCCCGGCGCAGCGAAGCTGCTAATCATTGACCAATGCGGGGTGGATGAAGTTTCAGACGATGTTTTCAAGCAACTCATTCGTCTGCCGACGACAGACTTCATTTTCTTTTTGTCGTCTTCTACGCTCAATCGTTTTCGTGACCACCCGGCAATCAAACAGAAAATCCAGAGACCGGATGATCCCTACCATGTCCACCGGGCGGTGTTTGACTATTACCGCAACTTGACCCTCACGGGCGACCAAGTATTCCTCGGACAGTTCTCGATCAAGAAGCGCGCTAACATCTACGGCCTGATCTTCGGCAGTCACCACCCCCTTGGCATTCATAAGTTCCTGCAAGTCGCGTGGAAGAATGACGAGATTGCCGGTGAGGCCAATTTCGATATCGAACGAGAGAATATCAGCGCAGGAGAGACACTGCTGCCCTTTGAAGAGATGCGCCCGAACAAGATTCGCGAGTTTGAGCAGGAATTGGAAACCAGTATTCGTAGCGGGAAGATTAGCTCCGAGGCAGACGTGATTCGCTCGTGCATCGAGGCGGGAATGACATGTCAGCACTCCACGCCGGTACTCAAACGGTTGAAGGCCGACGGTATAATTGATTGTGATTTCCGCGTTCCCGACCTCAAAGGACTTAGGCTGCTAAGCTGCGTTGCTGACTCTTTCGACGCAGATTGAATTGTTCACGGAAGAGACGGCAGCAGCGGCAGTCAGCCGTCAGCGATCAGCGGTCAGCCAAGGACAGATTCCCGGCAAGCGGCGGTCAGCCGTCAGCGATCAGTTGTCAGCAGTCAGCCAATAGCGCAACGGACTGGAAAAACATACCGCCAGGTGGTAGAGTGTCCGCCGATGAGCACAGTCGAAGAAATCGAAAAGGCCATTGAGCGGCTGAACGTCGCCGATCAGGCGCGGCTTTTGAAGGAATTGCCGGAGCACCTGAAAATCGGCCCGGACGCCGCCGCGTGGCTCAAGCTCGCCGAGCCGGCATTCGAATTCTGGAATAATTCCGACGATGCCACCTACGACAAGCTATAAGCGTGGCGGTGTCGTCCTCGTGCCGTTCCCCTTCACCGATCTGACCGGTTCCAAGCAACGACCGGCGGTCATCGTCTCTTCTGACGCCTTCAACACCGATCACTCTGATGTCTTACTCGTCGCCGTCACATCACAAATCCCGGTGACTCTGGCCGCTGATGAGATTGCGATTCCGTCCGCTGACCTTCACTCCTGCGGACTGTTGAAACCTTCGTTGGTCAAGACGGCGAAGCTGATCACGATCCACCAAGCTCTCATCCGCAAATCCATCGGCAAGATACCTCCAGTGATCTTGAAAACGATCCTTGAAGCCGTGCGTAAGCAGTTCGAACCGTGAGTTCACGCCGCCTGAACGCCCCGGGATGGGACTGTTGATATGAGCCAAGCGATCTCGACCGAGTTCATTCGTCGCATTCCGAAAACTGATCTGCATGTGCATCTCGGCGGCTCGATGCGGCTTTCGACGCTGATCGAGTTGGCGAAAAAACATAAGGTGAAGTTGCCGGCGTTCACGGAAGACGGCATGCGCCGGTTGGTCTTCAAGGAACATTACATCGACCTGCCGGATTATTTGAAGGGATTCTCGTACACCCACGCGGTGATGCAGAACGCCGAGAACCTCGAGCGTGTCGCCTTTGAGTTGGCGGAGGACAACCTCGCCGAAGGCGTTCGCTATCTCGAAGTCCGGTATGCGCCGCAGAACTACATCAATGACCGGCTCGACATGGAGGCCGCCGTCCGTTCCGTGTGCCGGGGACTGGAACGCGCGCAGAAGCGACACAATCGAACCAAGCCGGTCACCTCCGGCGCGGACATCCCGTTTCATTTCGGCATCATCTTCAGTGCGATGCGATTTGTGACGCCGCACATGTCACCCTATTACGCGCGGCTGTTTGAGATCTTACCAGCGGCGTCACCGAAACAAGTTTGCGTGACCGCCTCGATGGAACTGGCGCGCAACGCGGTTGATCTGGCGCACAAGAAAGGCTTGCCGGTCGTCGGCTTCGACTTAGCCGGGCCGGAGCACGGTTACCCGGCCGACGACCACAGCCCGGCCTATCAATACGCGCACGACCACTTCATCCGCAAAACCGTTCATGCCGGCGAGGCGTACGGACCGGAATCCATTTTTCAGGCGATCACGAAATGTTATACGAACCGCGTCGGCCACGGCACGTGGATGTTCGCGCACGACATGATTCAAAATCCGGACATCCCGGATCCCGTGGCGTACACTCACCGGCTCGCCGAATATATCGCGAGCCAGCGCATCACCATCGAAGTCTGCCTGACCAGCAACGCCCAAACGCTCCCGCACATCCGCGATCTCTCCCGGCATCCGCTCCGCCAAATGCTCAACCATGAGCTATCCGTATCCATCTGCACCGACAACCGCCTCGTCTCGAACACGACCGTCTGCAAAGAACTGCAGATCGCTGTCGATCAACTGAGAATGACCCCACGCGAGCTGCGCCACGTCATCATTGCCGGATTCAAGGGCAGTTTCTTCCCGGGCACGTACAAAGAGAAGCGTCATTATGTTCGCCAAGTCATTGACCGGTACGAGGCCGTCGAGCGTGAGATGGCAACGTCCTGACCTCTTAAGACTGGTAAACAGAGCTTGTAGCCGAAGCGTGAGCTTCGGACGGGGCCGGTGATTTCGAGCGTTGAACCCACCGCAGCTTACGCTGCGGCTACAGCTACGGCCAATTGTGTCAGGCACCCCTAGCCTCCGGCAATGGCGCCGATGATCGAAAACGGCTCCTTGCCGGACACGATGGCGTCCGGCAATGGCGTGTCCGCCGATAAGTTGGAGTAATCTTCCTCGCAGGCGTAGAACCGCAGGAACGGGCGGCGCTCTAATGTAACGTGGTCGCGGATCGTTCCGCGCAGTACCGGGTAGCGAGACTCGACCGCATCGAGCACAGCACCCACCGTTACCGGCGCCGCGACGTCGACCGTCACCTCGCGTTCGACGCGAGCCAGCGTTCGCAGATGAAAGGGTAGCTCGACGCGAATCATGGCACTGTGTTGCTGTAGCCGCGCTTCTGTGAAGCGCGTTGCGGCTCATCACCGCACAACTGCGCGCCTCGCAGAGGCGCGGCTACACCGGTTGGTTTCACTTCAACGTCTGCACTTCCACCGACAGTACTTCCGGCAGATCGCGGACGATGGGCGTCCAATTGTCGCCGGCATCGGCCGACGCGTACACTTGTCCGCCGGTAGTGCCGAAATAGATACCGCATTTGTCGAGCGTGTCCACGGCCATCGCGTCGCGCAGGATGTTCACGTAGCAATCTTTCTGCGGCAGGCCTTTCGTGAGCGCTTCCCATTCGTCGCCGCCGGTCTTGCTCCTGTAAACGCGGAGCTTGGCGTCGGGCGGATAGTGCTCGGAGTCGCTCTTGATCGGGACGACGTAGATGGTGTTCGGCTCGTGCGCGTGCACGTCGATCGGGAAACCAAAATCGGTCGGCAAATTGCCGCTGACTTCGGTCCAGTTCTCGCCGGCGTCGTCGCTGCGGTTGACGTCCCAATGTTTTTGCATGAACAGCACATTCGGCCGCGACGGGTGCATCGCAATGCGGTGGACGCAGTGGCCAACTTCAAACGTTTTGTCCGGCAATTCATAGGCGGATTTGAGTCCCTTGGTCGCGACTTTCCACGTTTTGCCGCCGTCATCGGTGCGGAACACGCCGGCGGCAGAGATGGCGACGTAAATGCGATTCGGATTGGTCTTATCGAGCAGAATGGTGTGCAAACCCATGCCGCCGGCGCCGGGCTGCCACTGTTCACCTTTGGCTTTGCGCAAGCCCGGTAGCTCCTTCCACGTGTGACCGCCGTCGGTTGTCTTGAACAACGCCGCGTCTTCGACGCCGGCATAGCAGATGTCCGGGTCGGTCAACGATGGTTCAAGATGCCAGACGCGTTTGAACTCCCACGGATGTTGCGTGCCGTCGTACCAGAGATGCTTGCCGACCTCGCCTTCATACACGAACTTGTTGCTCTCGCCTTGCGGCATGCCTTGGGGCGACATCGCCATCCCGCCGCCGGGCGCGTTCCAAGTCTTGCCGCCGTCGTCAGAGCGCTGGATGATTTGCCCGAACCAGCCGCTGGTCTGCGACGCGTAAATCCGGTTGGGATCTACGGCCGACCCCTTCATGTGGTAAATCTCCCAGCCTCCGAAGTGTGGGCCGCTGACTTCCCAATTCTTGCGCGCACCGTCCGATGTGAGGATGAACGCGCCCTTCTTCGTTCCGACCAGAACGCGTACCTTGCTCATGATTTTCTCCTGTTAAAGATCAATGCGTCGAGGGACAACTTGCCGGGTCCAGCCAACAACAACAGGATCGCCACGCAGAGATAGACCAGCGCAGGTTCGAACGCGGGGCCGGGCCCCTTGGCCACAAACGGGTCGCCGCGAACGATGGCGTGCAAGTGAACCGCCTTCGCCATTGTGCAGAGAATTCCGAACGAGGCGAGCGGAGTGAGCAGCCCGAGAATCCAAGCCGCGCCGCCGCCAAATTCAGACACCGCCGCCAACGCTTGCAGCCAACCGGGCACGGTTGCGTTCTCGCCCATCCATCCGAACGGGTTCTGGATTTTCCCGTACCCGTGGAACATGAAGGCCGCGCCGACGGCCACGCGCAGCACCAGCAGGCCGACTGCCGCCCGACCGCCAACGCTTTTGTTAAACAACCACTGTTTCATGCCAACCTCCCGAGTTTGTCGGTGACGCGACCTACAACAGCTTAGTCTGGCTGGAAAATTCAAAGAGGTCAACTCCGCGAGTGCGATTCTTCATGACGGGGAAGTTTTGCGTTGCGCTCACAGGGGCGTGCCATATAATTTGTTGACAGCGAGACGGGTTGCACCAAACGGAGAATGACATGCCTAAGAATCTTGCCCCGAAGTTGACCAACGCCGAGTACGAGGCGAACTTCGCCGACATCAACCCGCCGTTCCTGGCGCACAACGCCAAAGTCGAAGCCAACCGCTGTCTCTATTGTTTCGACGCGCCGTGTGTCCGCGCCTGCCCAACGCACATCGATATTCCGGCATTCATCAAGAAGATCGCGTCCGGCAACTTGCGCGGCAGCGCCAAGGAAATCCTCGACGCCAACATCCTCGGACTGAGCTGCGCCCGCGTCTGTCCGGTCGATTCGCTGTGCGAAGGCGCGTGCGTGTACAACGAGCGCGAGGCCGAGCCGATCGAGATCGGCCGGCTGCAACGATTCTCGGTGGATTGGTTTCACGCCAACTGGGAACAGAACAAACACCTCTACAAACCCGGCAAGTCCAACGGCAAGAAGATCGCCTGCATCGGCAGCGGCCCGGCAACTCTCTCGGCGGCGTTCAACCTCGCGAAGCTCGGCTACAGCGTCACCGTTTACGACAAGAACAACAAGCCCGGCGGCCTCAACACGTACGGCATCGCTCGCTACAAGATGACCGCCGAGGAAGCGCTCACGGAAGTGAAGCTTGTCGAGCACATGGGCGTGAAATTCAAACAGAAGTGCGAGATCGGCAAAGACATCCCGGTCGCGAAGCTCACGAAAGACAATGACGCCGTCTTCGTCGGCATCGGCCTCGGCCAGACCGAAGACCTCAACATCCCGGGTGAAGACATTCCCGGCGTCGTGGACGCGATCACATTTATCGACGAATTGAAGCACAAGAAACTGCGCGACGTGAAAGTCGGCCGCCGCGTGGCCGTCATCGGGGCCGGCAACACGTCCGTGGATGCCGCGACGCAATCGAAACGGCTCGGCGCGGAAATGGTGATGGTGCTTTACCGGCGCACGGAGGCGGAGATGCCGGCATACGACTACGAGTATGAAATCGCCAAAAAAGACGGCTGCATCTATTACTTCCTGACCGCCCCGAGGCGCGTCATCGGCAACAAACACGTGACGGGCATCGAGTGTGTCCGGATGAAACTCGGCAAGCCCGACGCGTCCGGTCGCCCGTCGCCCGAGCCTATTCCCGGCAGCGAGTTCGTTCTCGAATGCGACATGATCATCAAATCACTCGGCCAAAAGAAGCAGCGCGACTTCATCGAGAAGAAGCTCGGGCTTAAGACCGACAAGCGCGGCCGGATTGCCGTCAACGAGACGACGATGCAGACGAGCCACCCGAAGTTTTATGCCGGCGGCGATTGCACCAGCGGCGGCGCAGAAGTCGTCAACGCCGTCGCGCACGGCAAACGCGCCGCGTGGGCGATTCACAAGAAACTGACCGGCGAAGACGTGAATTTGGAAGGACTCTGGAAAGACGAGAAGCTTCGCCGTGTGGCGAACAAAGCCGAGCATCAATATGCATGAACCAAATTCTGTAGCCGAAGCGTAAGCTTCGGCCCATGCTCACGCCTCGGCTACAGGACGAAAGGATATTTATGGCAGATCTCAGTATCAATTGCGCCGGTATCAAATCACCCAACCCGTTCTGGCTCGCCAGCGCGCCGCCGACCAACAGCGGCGGCCAAATCCAGCGCGCATTCGACCTCGGCTGGGGCGGCGCCGTGTGGAAGACGCTCGGTGAAACCATCATCAACGTCAACTCGCGTTTCTGGGCCAACGACTACGGCCCGACGCGCATGATGGGGCTCAACAACATCGAGCTGATCACCGCGCGTCCGTGGGAGACGAACATCCGCGAAATTGTCGAGACCAAAAAGAAGTATCCGAAGAACGCTGTTGTCGTCTCAATGATGATCGAATCGAAACGCGAGTCGTGGCACGAAGGCGTCAGGGAAGTCAACGATACCGGCTGCGATGGCATCGAGTTGAATTTCGGTTGCCCGCACGGCATGAGCGAACGCGGGATGGGTGCGGCGGTTGGACAGGTGCCGGAGTATACGAAGATGATCACCGAGTGGGTCAAGGAAATCGCCGAGGTGCCGGTGCTTGTGAAGTTGACACCGAACGTCACCAACCCGGCCCTCGTCGGCCGCGCCGCTGCGGCTGCGAAGGCCGATGGCATCTCGTTGATCAACACCATCAACTCCATCATGGGCATCAACCTCGACACCTTCTCACCCAACCCGAGCGTTGATGGCAAAGGTTCGCATGGCGGTTACTGCGGTCCGGCCGTGAAACCCATCGCGTTGAACATGGTCAGCGCCTGCGCCAGCGACCCGGAAATCGGCATCCCGATTTCCGGCATCGGCGGCGTGGCGACGTGGCAGGACGCCGTCGAGTTCATGCTCGTCGGCTCGACGAGCGTGCAAGTCTGCACGGCGGTCATGCATTACGGTTACCGGATCGTCGAGGACATGATCGACGGCCTCAACAACTGGATGGACGAGAAAGGCTACGCGCGTTGCACCGACTTCATCGGCAAGGCGCTCCCGAACATCAAAGACTGGGGCGATCTCAATCTTAATTACCGGATCATCGCGAAGATCGACCCGAAACTCTGCATTGGCTGCGAACTCTGCCATGTCGCCGCATGGGATGGTTCGCACCAATGCATCGACCTCGCCTCCAAAAACGGCAGCCGTGTTCCCATCGTCAATGAGCCAGAGTGCGTCGGCTGCAACCTCTGCATGCTCGTCTGCCCGGTGGACGGTTGCATCACAATGGTGAAGAAAGACACCGGCAAGAAGCCGATGTCGTGGCGGCAGTACCAGGCCGAGTTGGGTAAGAATCCGAAGTGCGAGCCGCCCGGCTACATCGAACACTAGATAATTTGTGGGCGGGTTCGGCCGCAATCCGCAAGTGCGCATCGCCCGGCATGATCGGACAGAGACCCAGTAGGCAGGTGACTTTCTCGATTTTCCGGCATAAACTGCCCCTATGAGGATTTCAGCTCTGTTGGGACTCGTCGCTCTGGCCAGCCTGTCCCTTTCGCTCTATGCAGAGCAACCGATCACCGGCCCCCGTGGTCTTGCCGCGTGGCATGCCTTGGTCAATTTCGAGGAACTCGCCAACCAGCGCTCGCTCGCGCCGGTCAAAGCCCCGCGTGCGATGCCGCTGCCCGACAATCTTCGCAGCCGCCAGCCCGTCGCGCTGCAGCGCGGGCTGGAGTCGCTTGCCTCCAGCACGTCGGCCCCGTCTCAACCGTCACCGGCGCCGACGACCAGTTCCCTTGCGGCCGACGATAACGACACGCACCGGCGGACTCTCCCACTACCTCGTCGAGCCCGCGGCGTCGCCACGCGACATGCGTTGGTTAATTTCGAGGAACTCGCCAACCAGCGCTCGCTCGCGCCGGTCAAAGCCCCACGCGTGATGCCGCTGCCCGACAATCTTCGCAACCGCCAGCCCGTCGCGCTGCAGCGCGGGCTGGAGTCGCTTGCCTCCAGCACGTCGGCCCCGTTTCAACCATCGCCGGAGCCGACGACCAGCTTCCTTGCAGTCGGCGATAACAACACCGCCATTCCGCCGGACACGATGGGCGCTGTCGGGCCGAACCACGTCATGACAACGTTGAATTCGCAGGTGCGCATCCAAACCAAAGCCGGCACGATTCTCAGGACGTGGAGCCTAGACGAGTTTTGGTCGAGCGTCGGCTCTCCGGACGTCTACGATCCACGCATCGCGTATGACTCGTTTAACAACCGGTGGATTTTCAGTGGCGTGGCGAACGCCAATTTACCGAGTGCGTCCATTGTCATCGGTGTTTCGTCCACCAGCGACCCGACCGCCGATTGGTTTCTGTACAGCGTAGATGTGGACACCAACGGCAATTTGTGGGCGGACTACGACTATCTCGGTTTCAACAAGGACTGGGTCGTAGTGTCGGCCAATGTTTTCACCAACGGAGCGACCGGCGGTTTCGACAGCGTGGGGCTCTGGGTGTTCGACAAGAGCGATCTCTACACCAATGGTCCGGCGGTGTTCACGCTGTTGAAGATGCAACCGAGCACCCAAGCGTTCTCGGTGGCGCCGGCGCAGACGCACGATAACTCGCTGGCGACGATGTATCTGGTTGAGGAATGGGATGGCAGCTTCGGCCAGTTGCGCGTGAGCACGATCACGGGACCAGTCGGCAGCGAATCGCTCACGGTTGGCACCGCGTATCCGACGGTGACAAACCTGTGGGAGACCTACAACATTCCCGATAACTTGGGACAGCAACTCGGCATAAACCAAGGCATTGACCTCGGCGACACGCGCGTACTGACTTGCCGCTACCGGGACGGCTCGCTCTGGGTAAGCCAGAATGCGCTCCTGCCTTTGAACACACCTACTCGCTGCGCCGCGCAATGGTGGCAATTCCGGCCGGATGGGATGGTCGAACAGTTCGGTCGCGTGGACGATCCGACTGGCGTTTTCATGTACGCCTTCCCGTCGTTGGCGGTGAACGTCTACGGGGATGTCTTGATCGGCTACAATCGCTTCTCGAGCTCGCAGTATGTCAGCGCGAATTACTCTTTCCGTTTCAGCACTGATCCGCCCGGCACGCTGCGCGCCGATACCGTCCTGAAAGACGGTGAAGGCTCGTACTACAATGCCGTCGATGGATTGAACCGGTGGGGTGATTACAGCGCCACCGCCGTTGACCCGGCCGACGATCTGACGTTGTGGACCATTCAAGAATACGCGGCCTTGGGGTCTAGCTGGGGCACGTGGTGGGGACGCATCGTGCCGTCCAACGTCGCGCTCATCCGTCCGTCGAATGGGATGAGCTATCCGCCCAGCCCGACCGTCACGCTGTCCGCGATCCGGCTCAACACCGATCTCGATTTTACGAAAATTGAATTCTTCGCTGACACTACCAAGATTGGCGAAACCAACACCAACCCGTTCACCATCACGTGGAATCCCTCGAACACGGGCACGTTCGCGCTCACTGCGGTCGCCACCGACACGCTCAGCGGTGTCTCAACCTCCGCTATAGTCAACATCTTCGTCGGCGACCTGAAATCGCCGGTCGGCACCTGGCAAACCAAGCTCCGCCGCGCCGGTAAAGGCAATGCCGTCGTCGAGTTCGCCGACGACAACACCATCATCGGCCACGGCCTTTCGCTCGGCACCTACGGAATTTTCTCCATCACCGGCTCGTGGGCGTTTAATGCGAAACACCAGATCACCGGCTCCTACTCCGAGCAACTCAACGCCACTCCCGTTTTCACCGGTACCATCCTGGGCAAAGTCGCAAACGCCAAGAAACTCTCGGCAACCGTCAAGCCATTTACACTCACCCCGGCACTGAAACTCGGCGGCATCCCCGTCGCGCCCGTGCCAGATATTAGCGGCACCTACACCGGCATCACCATCGTGGCGAGGACTAAATCCACGGTCACCTGCGTTTTCACTCCGTCGGCTGCTTTGCTCAACGTGTTTGATTTGGTCGTACAAGAAACAAACCAGACGCTGACTGGCTCCGTGATCGTCACGGCGAGCGGGGCACTCACGGCTGTGACCACCAACGGAACGCTGTCGTCATTGGCCGGCGCATTCAAGCTGCCCGGCAAAATCACGCTGAAAGGAAAGAACTCCCTCGGCACCGCGATCAGCGTCAAGGTGACTCGGGAGTAACGCTGCTCGCCGGCGGCGCGAAGCCGTGCCGGAGCGTGCTCTCAGTGATTGTCCGCGGCATGCAGAACTGTTTCAGATAATTCGGCCCGCATGTCTTTGGGCCAATGCCGGACATCTTGAATCCACCGAACGTCTCCCAGTCCGCTAAAAAGCCACGAATTGCCGACAATGTCCACCCGAAAGACGTAACGGGCAGAGTTCTTTGCCATCAAGGCACTAAGAGCACAGAGTTCAGAGTTAAGGATGCGGCTTCAGGCTTTGACAGCGCGGTTCTCCATGCTAACGTCTGTCCATGAAAGTGCTCGCGATTCTCGCGTCGGTATTCCTTATGCAAACTATGACCAGCCAAGCGCAGTTCATTGACAAGGTCGCCGTCAAAGACATCGACCAGAAAGAGACCACGATCGGAGCTTACCATGGAAAGGTGCGCCTCGTCGTGAACGTCGCTTCGAAGTGCGGCTACACCAAGCAATACACCGGCCTCGAAGCCATCTATGAGAAGTACAAGGACAAAGGGCTCGTTATTCTCGGTTTCCCGTGCAATCAGTTCGGCGCGCAGGAGCCGGGCACTAGCGAAGAGATCAGGCAGTTCTGCTCGCTCAAATACAACGTCACTTTTCCGCTATTCGACAAGATCGAGGTGAACGGTCCGAATCGCCATCCACTCTACACCGCGCTGGCCGGCAAGGACTCACCATTCCCCGGCGATATCAATTGGAACTTCACGAAGTTCCTTATCGGCCGTGACGGCAAAATTCTCAAGCGGTTTGAATCGAAGACGACGCCGGACTCTCCGGAAATGATCGCAGCCATCGAAGCCGCTCTAGCGGCGAAGTAAGTCTGCCGGTCGTGTCACTGCGTGGAAACGCGCTCGATAAGTATGCTGGAGCGCTAGCGCTGCGCCCCGAGCTCATGATGAATGACAGCCCGGCCCCAAGGGCGGTTCTCGGCAAGAAGTAAAATCCCCTACTGCGTCCGTTGCATGAACGGATTGCGCCAGCTTCGGCCGGTCAACTTGTGGACGTGATCACCGACCACGCGCATCCATTGCATCTCCTCGTCCGACATCGGCCCCAGCTCCAGCGCCTTGAGATTGGCTTCCATTTGCTGCGTGGTCGCCGGGGCGGTGAGACACACATCCACATTCGGGTTGGAGAGCACGAACCGGTAACAATCCACGGCGGTTGGCGTCTTGCGTCCCGTTGGTGTATACCGCGCGTTGATCAACGTGCCCCATCGCGTGGCCGTGTACGTGACCAACCCGGGCCGCGCCCGTCCGGGGCTCTCCAAGTACGGGAACACCTCCGTCTCCGTGCCGCGATGTGCCGCGTTGTAGCGCACCATCAACGCCTCAAACCGCAGGTCCGTCGCGTACTGTTGAAAGATCGGCCGAAGATGCGCCGACACGGCGACGTGGCGCACCCGACCGCGCTCCTTCAACCGCAACGCCGCCTCCATCACCGCCTCCCGGGGCATCGAATTGTGCAACCCCAGCAGCAGGATGTCGGCATACTCCAACTTCAACCGACTCAGTCCCGACTCGATTTTTGGCGTCAAGCGCAGCCCCAGACGCGAGTACGACTGCAGCACCACCACCAATTTCTCCCGATGCCGACCCGCCAAATGCCGGATCGCATCGCCCATCGCCTCCGTGCGGAGGCTACCCCAGTAGAAATAATTGCACCCGCTCTCGAACGCCCGTTCAAACGCTGCTGCAGGAGCGCCGTAGGACGACGCCAACCCCAACCGTCCCACCGTCAACCCGCATCGTCCCAGCACCCGCGGTCGTTTGAAATCGCGTTCAATAGTCACGCGCGCGAAACCTATTCCCCTCCTCCGATGAACACTGGCGCTTCTTCGGTGATGTCGTCGGTTTCAGACTCCGTTTCCGTGTCGGTCTCCAACGGACGGAAACGCTCGGCCTTGAATCCGCGCTCGGGATACGGCGGCATGTCGCTGCAGGGGTTGATCAGTTCGGTCAGATAGACGCACATCTCGCCCGGTTCGCCGCTGGGATCGATGCCGGGGATCAGATCGCGAACGGTGTACGTGACGCCCTTGACCGGCAGCTTCCAGTAATACTTCTGGATGCCCGACGGGAACACATCGTCGACGCATACGACTTTTTGACCGGGCAGATACATGACTCCCCGATGTTACCGGCACAGGCGCATCTTGACAATACCCGGCCAACAGTCAGAATTGCTGCGAGGAAAAAATGATGACGACCAAAGAACTCTACGACCAGTACATGATCACGAGCATGGTGGCTGGCTTCGAACCGATTGAAGTCGAGCGGGCGCAGGGCACGACCATCACCGGCAGCGATGGCAAAACGTATCTCGACTGTTTCAGCGGCATCTCCGTCGTCAATGCCGGTCACAATCATCCGAAGGTCATCGCCGCAGCGAAAGCGCAGATGGACAAACTGATCCACTGTTGCACGTACATTTATTACAACCCGCCCGCTGCGCGCTTGGCCAAGCGCCTCGCCGAAATCATGCCCGGCAAGCTCCAGAAATCATTTTTCGGCAACAGCGGCGCGGAAGCCATCGAAGGCGCGATGCGGCTGGCCAAACAGTTTACCGGCAAGAAGGAACTCATCGCGCTGACGCAGAGTTTCCACGGTCGCACGGCCGGTACGCTCTCCATCACCGGCAACTACGGGCGCAAGAAAGGTTCCGGCCCGTATCTGTCCGGCGTGGCGTTCGCGCCGGCACCGCACTTTTACCGGTGCCCGTTCAAGACGCGCACGCCGGACGAGTGCGCGGTGGCTTGCGCGGAGGCGATCGAAGATGTGATCCGCTCGCAGACATCCGCGGATGTGGCGGCGTTCATCGCCGAGTCGGTCTTGGGTGAGGGCGGCATCATTGTGCCACCGGACAACTATTTCAAATACGCCAAAGCCGTCTGCGACAAGCATGGCATCCTGTTCATCTGCGATGAAGTGCAGAGCGGATTCGGGCGCTGCGGCAAGATGTTCGCCATCGAACATTACGGCGTCGAGCCGGACATTATGGCCACCGCCAAAGGCATTGCCGACGGATTTCCGCTGGGCGCGTTCACGGCCCGACCGGATGTAGGCGACGCGTTCAAGCCCGGCGACCATCTCTCGACGTTCGGCGGCAACCCGGTCAGTTGCGCCGCGGCGCTGGCCAACATCGAAGTGATGCTCGACGAGAAGTTGCCGGAGAACTCGGCCGCCCGGGGCGCGCAGATCATGAAACGGTTACAGAAATTTGCCGAAACCGCCCCGTTGATCGGCGATGTGCGCGGCAAGGGCTTGATGATCGGCGTCGAACTGGTCAAAGACAAACAAAAGACGCCGGCCGCGGCCGAAACCAAAGAAGTGCGCCGGCTCTGCCGCGAAGCCGGTGTGCTGGTGGGCGCGGGCGGCACGTTCGCCAACGTCATTCGCCTCCAGCCGCCGTTGACGCTGACCGCCGCGGAAGCCGACCGGATTTGCGACGTGGTGAGCGACGCCGTGGCCAAGACCTCCGCCGCCAAGAAGTAGACGCGCTACAGCACTCTGATTGGTCTCGGGTGTCTTAGCCGGAACTATGCAATAGGAGTTCATTTTAGCCACTGAAGGCTGGGCGGTTTTCTACTGCATGGCAGTTGGGAATCGGGCTCAGAATCTTCTCCCATAACCGCTGCCACCACGCCCGTTCTCGCCCGGGCACGGCCA
>CAZMKD010000200.1:0-11310 GCA_964566575.1 uncultured Verrucomicrobiota bacterium | reverse complement strand
GTCGAACGGCGATCCCGCACACGGTCGGTCAGTTGTTTCTGTTCGGGGACGGTCAAGATCAGTGATGGTGCGGAACGCGGCATGGAGGGAGTTTACACCGCCCACCAATACTATCAATCACTTATTGGACACTACACTAGGGTGACAGCTGATCGGGCCACGTGTCCGCTGCCGGGGATCGCGTTCGACCGTCTGGCCGGCTAACGTCGCGTCACTGTCGGTCGCGCTGGCCACGGGTCGAACCTCGCGGCACTGCCGGCCTAGCGGGTGAAGGCCCGGTAATGATCCGCTCGCCGGGCATACGGTCCGTATGCTGTTTTTGCATTGCAGTAGGCGCTTGCAAAGCGCGCCGCGCTCCGCTATACCGTCGCGCCACGGAGGCTTATTGATGAAAAGGCAAGTTCTGGTGGCGTTGGCGTTGCTCATTTTAACCGGCCCGATTGCCCGTGCCGTGGACGATCCCGGGCAGACGTACGCCGACGCGTTTATCCTAGTGCAAACCGGCCAGGACGCCGAGGCGAGTTCCGATTGGGCCACGGCCTTTGGCAAGTACAACGCCGCTGCGGAAATGCTCCGTGGACTTCGTGCCTCCGATCCCGACTGGAACCCTCAAATCGTGGAGTATCGCCTGAAAGACATAGCGAACCGGCTCGCCGCGATTAGAGGCAAAGTCCCGTCCGCTCCGCCGTCAGCCGAGAATCCCGCCAAGCCAACTCCTGCGCTGACCCCGGCGTCTTCCGCACCGGAACCGCTCAGAGCGGAATTCTCCACGCCGCAAGCGACGTCCCGACTCCGCGCCGAATTGGACCGCTTGAAGGAAGAGAACTCCCGGCTCGCCTCCGACCTCGAACAAGCCCGGAAAGCCCCCACTTCGAGCAAGCCGAACAAGCAGATTGACCAGCTCAAACAACAGAACCGGCAACTCAACGATGAAGTTACCGCCCTCAAACGCCAGTTGTCCGCCAAACCGGAGGAGTCGGCTGAGGTGAAGAAACTTCGCGCCGATCTCACCCAAGCCCGCGCCGAACTGCAAGACGCGCAGAGGGCCGGCCAGCAGGTCGCCGAACTTCAACGTCAAAACAAAGAACTCGCCGCCAAGCTCGCCGAGGCAGAGAAACAAGCTGCGGCCGCTGCGAAGTCTCCCGGCGAATCCGCCGACTTGAAGAGACTCCGCGCCGAACTTCAAAAAGTTCGCGAGGAGGCGGGCAAAGCGAAGCAAGCCCTCGCCAAAGCCGAAGCCGACTCCAGGGAACGCGCCGATCTCGGCAAGCAATTGGCTGACCTTGAGAAGCAGAACGCCGCGCTGCGCAACGAACTCACCACGGTTAGGAGCACGCCGCAACCGAGGACACCGGCCGAGCCGGCGGATCTGAAAAAACTTCGCAGCGATTTGGCCGCGGCCAAAACCGAATTGGAGAGCACGCGCAAGGCGAACCAGCGGCAGATGGCCGACCTCCAGCGCCAGAACAAGGATTTGAATGCGCAACTCACCGCCGCCAAGAAGAAAACCCCGGCGCCGGCATCCGACTCCGCCGAATTAAAAAAACTACGCGCCGATCTTGATGCCGCCCGCGCCGAGGCCGACCATGCCAAAGCTGCGGCTGGCCGCGTTACCGAATTGGAAAAACGGAACAAGGAACTCACCGCCCAGCTTGCCGCCAGGCCGGCAACGACCCCATCCGAGGCGGAGTTGAGCAAGCTGCGCACGGAATTGGCCGCAGCTCGCGCGGCGACCGACAAAACGAAGCAAGCCAGTGCAAAAGTTGCCGGCCTCGAACAGGAAAACAGGTATCTCGCCGACCAACTCGCCGCCGCCCGCAACCAACCCGGCAACGGACCGCGCCAGAACTTCGGGCCGGCGTCCCGCGCTTCGAGGGCCAGCACTGAAGCGGGCGAGTTGCAGCGGCAGAATGCCGAGTTGAAGAATCTGCTTGAGGAGGCGAAGCGTCAAGCCGCCGCCAAACCTGCGGCTGCCCCAGCGGCGGATACCGGCGAATTGAACAAGCTGCGCGCAGAGCTGGCCAGTGCCCACACCGAGGGCGAGCGCGCCCAAGCCGAGGCTGACCGGGCCAGGAACGCCAGCGCCCAGGCGGACGAGGCCGCACGCCAGAACAAGGAGTTGGCGTCACAGTTGACCACGGCGCAATCCCGCGTGAGCGATTTGGAAAAACAAGTGGCCGCTCAGAGCGCAGCGCCGGCCAATGCCGGCGAGCTGAAGAAGTTGGAGGCCGCGTTGAGCAACGCGCAGGCGGAGTTAGAGCGGACGAAGAAAGCCAGCGCCGATGCCGCAGCTCTTGCCCAACAGAATCAGGAGTTGAGCACTCAGCTCGCTGCCGCGAAAGAACAGGCCACTGCGTTCCAGGCGGCGAAGGCTGACCTGGCGAGCGCCCGCGCCGAAGCGGAGAGCGCCAAGGCCACCGGTGGCCGCGTGGCCGAGTTGGAAAAGGAGAACAAGCTGCTCACGGAGCGGCTGACCGCGGGGCAGAACAGCTCGTACGTCCGGCCGTTGAGCATTGAGGAGTCCGCCGAGCTTCGGAAGTTGCGGGTGGAACTCGACGATGTCCGGACCGAATTGAATCGCGCTCCGTCCGCGAATGCGCGCGCCGATGAATTGGCCAAACAGAACGCCGACTTGAAGGCGCAATTGGAGCAAACCCGCAACACCGCGCTGACGCGGATCGAGGTCGTGGACAAGAACCCGCCCGGCATGACCATCGCCGCGCCCGCATTGAGCCAGAAGGACGCGGGTTCGATGAAGAGACTGCGTGACGAGAACTCGTATCTGCGCAATCTGCTCGAATCGTATGTCGCAAAGGTGCCCGAGCTGAAACCGCGGTTGCGCAAGTATCAGCAGGAACAACCCAAGCCAGGCGTAACCCCGGCAACACCGCCGGCTCCGACGCCGTAACGATTGCAGGCGAGGTACTCGCCCCAGTGAGAGAAGTTGAATGGCCATTGTCATATCGACCCGGCAAAGGACAAGCCGAGTCTGCGAGACCTGCGAAGCAAACTGAGTTTGTCATTTGCCGGCTTGATATGCGTGTCGCCCGTTGCCACAGCTTGCGTCATCCCAAGGTGTCAGATGCAAACAAGCTACTTTGTCTATTGCATCTGACTTAGTCCCATTACTAATGATAGCCGAAGGATGAGACATGAGGATGAAGGCAAAGAGCATCGTCTTTTTCATTTCGTATTTGCTCGGAGGCTTGGTAGTCATGCTCGTGGGCTTCAGTTTGTATTCGGACAGTGTGGCCATCGTTGTTGTGCTTTCGTGGTTTCTCGCTTTCGGCATCGGCCAGCTTTTCCTTTTGCGCTGCCCGCACTGCCGGAAGTCTGCAATTATCACGCCGCGATGGGCAGCGACACCGTTCGTTGGTGAGCGATGCCAGCACTGCGGAAAGGAGTATTGAAGGGAACGGCTATCAAGTCAGTGCAGCGAACGCGGGCTGACGCCCGTGTCGCTGACTTCTATCGTTAAAGTTTGCCGGCTCAGTCGTTTTTCGCCCCAGGCGTGGAGGGTGGCGATGATGGAGCGGAGTGTCTCGCCGGCCGGTGTCAGTGAATACTCGACCACGGTCACTCGACCGGGAATCACACGCCGCAGGATACCGTCGGCTTCCATCTGCCGGAGTTGCTGCGTCAGCATTTTGGAGCTGGCCCCCAAGGGGCAGCGGTTCCGCGACCAGCGGCATTGAACATTCTGGCCAAGAGCGCGTCTGAGGTGCTAGTATTCGATTTGGCGTGAGTTAGCGAACAACCAAACTAAAGGGGACAATCATGATGAGATTCATTCGCAGTGCTGTTGTAATTCTTGGCGGCTTTGTGGTCGCTACCGGCGCGCGCGCCGCCGACACATACAAGCTCGACCCGGCGCACACGAGCGTGGGGTTCACCATCGCCCACCTTGTGATCAGCGAGGTCAATGGCCGGTTCAACGAAATCGCCGGGGAAGTGACGCTGGACAAGGACGCGCTGGCCAGCGCGAAGGCGACGATCCCAGTCAAGAGCGTGGACACCGGCGTCGGTAAGCGCGACGACCACTTACGCAGCCCGGACTTCTTCGACGCGGAAAAGTTTCCGACGATCACGTTTGAGAGCACCAAGGTCGAGAAGAACCAAGTCACCGGCAAATTTACGATGCACGGCGTGACCAAGGAAATCACATTCCCGTTTGTCCTCAAGGGTCCCATCAAAGATCATAGGGGCAACACGCGGCTGGCCGTCACCGCGGAAATCACTCTCAACCGCACCGACTACGGAATGAAATCCATGACGGGCGTCGGTGATGAAGTGAAGATCAAGATCGCCGCGGAAGCGACGAAGGCGGAAGACACGCAGTAACCCAGCCGCTCAATCACGACCGGCTACAAGCACACGGTATTGTTCAGAGACGACCGCGGAATGCAAGCGGTTTGGCGGGTTACCCCGCTACCAACCGAATTGACGCTGGTAACCCTTGTCCCAACGCGACAGGACGAGCTTCTGGCGGGTGTAGAACATCACGCCTTCGACGCCTTGGACGTGCAGGTCGCCGTAGAACGAGCGATTCCAGCCCGAGAACGAGAAGATCGCCATCGGAGCCGGGATGCCGACGTTGACGCCGATCATGCCGCAGGCCACCCCACGGGCAAAATCGCGCGCGTACTTGCCGCTGCTGGTGAATATCGTCGCGCCGTTGCCATAGCCACTCCGGTTCGCGTACTCGATGGCTTCGTCGAGTGTCTTGGGGCGCAACATCGAGAGTACCGGGCCGAAGATCTCTTCGCGCGCGATCTTCATGTCGGGCGTCACGTTGTCGAACAGCGTCGCGCCCACAAAATACCCTCGCGGCGATTTGAGTGACCGGCCATCGCGCACGAGCGTCGCGCCCTCGCCGACACCGGTCTGGATGTAGCCAAGAATGCGCTCACGGGCCGCGGCGTCAATCACCGGCCCCAATTGCGCTGTCGGATCGTCGTAGGTGTTGCCAACTTTCAGTTTGTCAATGGCTTCGGCCACGCGCCGCTGAATGCCGTCACCGGCTTCGCCAACGCCGAGCAGGAGCGAGCCGGCCATGCACCGCTGGCCGGCACAGCCGTACGAAGAACCCATGATCGCGCGCAAGGTCGGATCCGGGTCGGCGTCCGGCATGACCACCAACACATTCTTCGCGCCGCCACCGGCTTGTACGCGTTTGCCGTGCTGGCAACCGAGCGTGTAAACGTGTTGTGCAATCGCCGACGAGCCGATGAAACTGATCGCGGCGATGTCGGGATGTGTGCAGATGGCGTCGACGACTTCGCGGCCGCCGTGCACGATGTTGAGCACGCCCTCCGGTAAGCCAGCTTCCACAAACAACTCCGCCAGCCGCATCACGGTGAGCGGTACTTTTTCGCTGGGTTTGAGGACGAACGCATTTCCGCAGGCGATGGCCAGCGGGAACATCCACATCGGCACCATGGCCGGGAAATTGAATGGGGCGATGCCGGCGCAGACGCCGACCGGTTCGCGCGTGGTTACGCCGTCGATTTGCTCGGTGACTTGCGGGACGACTTCGCCCCGGAGCATGTGCGGGATGCCGCAGGAGAGGTCGACAACTTCGAGGCCGCGCTTCACGTCGCCGCGCGCTTCGTCGAGGGTCTTGCCATTTTCGCGGGTGACGAGTTTTGCCAACTCTTCAAGCCGGTCGGTGAGAAGGGTCCGGTACTTGAATAGGATTTCAGCGCGCTTCGGGGACGGTGTTTCCGACCATCCTTTGAACGCGCGTTTGGCTGCTTGCACGGCCGCGTCCACATCCGCCGCGCCACACATCGGGGTGCGGGCGATCGTTTCACCCGTCGATGGATTATGAACGTCGGTGTAGTTGGCGACTTTGGGGGCGGTCCACTTGCCGCCTACCAGGACCGGCAGTTCAGTTGATTCCTTCATCGCGATTCTTGCTCCGCACAACTACCTACGCCTGAACCAGGCGACGGACAAGTGCGAATTCCAACGAAATGGTTACTCAGGCGACTGGTTGGGCTTCGCGCTGGCCGGCGCGTTTGCGCAGTGTCGCGTTGAGGATCTTCTTGCGGAGGCGCAAATTCTTTGGCGTAGCTTCGACGTATTCGTCGCCGGCAATGTACTCGATGGCACGCTCGAGACTCATCTTCAACGGCGGTTCGAGTTGGATGCCTTTGCCATCGCCCTGACTGCGCATGTTGGTGAGGTGCTTGGTCTTGGTCGGGTTGACCGGCATGTCTTCATTGCGCGGGTTTTCACCGATGACCATGCCTTCGTACACTTCTTCCTGCGGGCCGACGAAGAGCCGGCCACGTTCCTGGATGTTGTTGAGCGCCCACGCGGTGGCGATGCCGGTTTCCATCGAGACAAGCGTCCCGGAAAGCCGCGTCAGGATTTCGCCGACGCACGGGCCGTATTCCTTGAACATGTGGCTCATCACGCCGCGACCGCTGGTGAGGTTGACCATGTCGGTTTCCAGGCCGATGAGGCCGCGCGTTGGAATCGTGACTTCGAGGCCGACGCCGTGCGGATGGTGCGCCATGTTGACGATCTGGCCTTTGCGGGAAGCGAGCCCCTGCAAGATGTCGCCGAGACATTCCTGCGGGACTTCAATCCAAAGGGATTCGTACGGTTCGAGCGTCTTGCCGTCGACGGTTTTCAAAATGACTTCCGGACGTGAGACGAGAACTTCGAATCCTTCCCGGCGCATTTGCTCGACCAAAATTGCAATCTGCATTTCGCCGCGCGCGCTGACGAGGAAGATGTTGGCGGCTTCGGTGTCATCGACGGTGAGCGAGATGTTGGTGCGCGTTTCCTTGTGAAGACGTTCGCTGAGATGCCGGGCGGTAACATACTTGCCATCCCTACCGGCCAGCGGGCCGTCGTTGACGGCAAACTGCATTTGGATTGTGGGGGGGTCGAGTTCCATGAACGGGACCGGCTCGCGTTCTTCGCTGTCGCAAAGCGTTTCGCCGATGGCAAGTTCGTCGAAGCCGGAGATCCCGACGATGTTGCCGGCTTCGGCGGTGACGACTTCACCGGACTTGAGGCCGCTGAATTCGAAAATCTTGGTGACGACGGCGCGATCGCGCTTGCCGTCCTTGTGGATGCAGACGATGGAGTCCCCGGCTTGACAGTGGCCGCCCGTCACTTTGCCGATGGCGATGCGGCCGACGTAATCACTCCAGTCAAGATTGCTGACGAGCATCTGAAACGGCGCGTCCCGGTTGGCCTCTGGTGCAGGAACGCGATCGAGAATCGTTTCGAAGAGTGGCGTCATGCCTTTTTTCGGGTCGCCGAGATTCTTCAAGGCATAGCCATCCCGGGCGCTGGCATAGATGAAGGGCGAATTGAATTGGTCGTCCGTGGCGTTGAGTTCGAGCAGCAGTTCGAGGACTTTGTCGTGGACGCCGTGCGCGTCGGCGTGTTCGCGGTCAATCTTGTTGATGACAACGATGGGCTTAAGACCGTGGGCGAGCGCCTTCTTCAAGACGAACCGGGTTTGAGCTTGCGGACCATCGAAAGCGTCGACGAGTAGCAGAACGCCGTCCACCATGCCAAGGATGCGTTCGACTTCGCCGCCGAAGTCGGCGTGACCGGGAGTGTCGACGATATTAATGAGGTAGTCTTTCCAGTGAACGGAGGCGTTTTTGGCCTTGATGGTGATGCCCTTCTCCTTTTCGAGGTCCATGGAGTCCATGGCGCGCTCTTCCATGACTTGGCCGGTGCGGTAGACCCCGCCTTCCCGGAGGAGTTTGTCCACCAACGTGGTCTTGCCGTGATCGACGTGGGCAATAATAGCGATATTACGAATCTTCTGGTTCATGTTGTAACGTCCCGTTCGGCGGGAACGCAGAAGTTAGTGTAATCTAGCCGAAAAGCAAGAAGTTTGCGCCCGCCTCGCCTCGTGGCGTGACCCGGGTCAATTCTTGGGCGGTTTCTTGCCAGCCGGGCTGCCCGAGGGCGGCCTGCCGATCCCGGCGGGCGTCGTCTTGGACGCGAGGGCGGCTTCTTCCAACGCCTCGTTGGCTTGGGCGACCCGGCCGCGAGAACGCTGGCCGATGCCGGCTACGACGGTGACACAAATGATCGTAATAAGAGCCAAGAGCACAACGTACTCGACAAGACTTTGGCCAGCTCGTTTGGTGTAGCTTATCGTTATGAATTTACGACAAATCATGATGTTGTCCGTAAGAGTGAATCGCCAGTGCTACTGGTAACCCCAATTCTTGTTCCTGACAATCTATTTTCTTGGTGGAGACGAAGGGGATCGAACCCTCGACCTCCGCAATGCCATTGCGGCGCTCTCCCAGCTGAGCTACGTCCCCGTACCCAAGACCGCGGTCCGCAAAACGGATGCTAACGAGGCCACCTGAATTTGTCAAATTTTGTATTGCCGGACGTATTCAAAAGGACTCGAAAAACTCCTTTACAGAGTCGCCGGCGCTCGTTAAACTCACACCGTCGTTACCAGAAAGACTAGAGAAAGCTACCCAATGATCGCGACAGACAAGAAGACGGAAGTCACCAAACAATTTCAGCTCCACCCCAAGGACACGGGGTCGGCGGATGTGCAGATCGCGTTGTTGACGGCTCGGATCAACGAGCTGACCCAGCACTTGCAGTCGCATTCCAAGGATCACAGCTCCCGGCGCGGACTGCTGAAAATGGTCGGCCAACGGCGCCGGTTGCTCGATTACTTGAGCCAGACCGACACGAAGCGCTACCAGGAACTCATCAAGAAACTCAACCTCAGAAAGTAAGATCGGCGAGGGTTTCGTGGATTGATGGATTGATGTCGGTTGCTCAGCGTTGGGCAGCCGACATCATTCCATTAGTCCGATCCCGCCAGTCGCAAAGAACCTCATGCATCACAAGATTAGTACGCAGGTCGGCAATGGCCAACTCATCATCGAAACCGGCAAGCTCGCCAAACAAGCCGACGGCTCCGTCATCGTCCAACTCGGCGAAACGGTCGTCCTTGTCACTGCCGTCTCCTCGGATCCACGGGAAGGCCTCGATTTCTTTCCGTTGACCGTGGATTATCGGGAGAAGGCTTCGGCCGCCGGTAAGTTCCCGGGGGGCTACTTCAAACGCGAAGGCCGTCCGACCGAAAAGGAAATCCTCACGTGCCGGATGATCGACCGCCCGTGCCGGCCGTTGTTCCCCGAAGGCTTCTACAACGACACCCAAATCATCGCCGTCCTCTTGTCCGCTGACACTGAGAACGACCCGGACATTCTTGCCATCAACGGCGCGTCCGCCGCGCTCTCGGTCTCCGACATTCCCTGGGCCGGGCCTTTTGGCGCGGTACGCGTCGCCCGTGTGGGCGGCGAGTTGATCGCCAACCCGACCCATACCCAACGCAAAGATAGCGACCTCGACCTCATCTACGTCGGCAACGAAAACGACCTTGTCATGATTGAGGGCGAAGCGCAGGAAATCCCTGAGGCCGAAATGCTGGCCGCCATCGATTTCGCGCATGGCCACGCGAAGAAAATTGTCGCCGCCATACGCGAGTTGACTGAGAAAGCCGGCAAGCCGAAACGTCAAGTCGCCCTCATGACCGTCCGCCCGGACGTGTTCGCGCTCGCCAAGCAGACCATCGGCAACGACATCCTCGCCGCGATTCTGACCGAGAAGAAGCTCGCCCGGCAAGCCGCCGTCAACACGCTCAAGACCAAGATGACCGAGGCGCTCAAGGCGAAGTTCGCCGACGTCACCGACTTCGAACTCCGGGAGTGCATCTACAAACTCGAGAGCGAGGCGCTGCGCGGCTCGATTCTCAAGAACAACAAACGTCCCGATGGCCGCGGTGCCCGCGACATCCGGCCGCTCTTTTGCGAAGTTGGCGTCCTGCCGCGCACACACGGCTCGGCCATTTTCCAGCGCGGCGAAACGCAGGCGCTGGTCATTACCACGCTCGGCTCAAAATCCGACACGCAAGATATGGACGGCTGGACGGGAGGCCCGACGGAGAAGGCGTTTTATCTGCATTACAACTTCCCGCCGTTCAGTGTTGGCGAGACCGGCCGCACGAGTGGACCCGGTCGCCGCGAGATCGGACACGGCGCTTTGGCGGAGCGCTCCATCGCGCCGATGATACCGGCGCAAATTGACTTCCCCTATTCCATCCGCGTCACCTCCGAGATTATGGAGTCCAACGGCTCGACCTCGATGGCCAGCGTCTGCGGCGCGACGTTGTCGCTGCTCGATGCGGGCGTGCCGTTGAAGAATCCGGTGGCCGGTATCTCCATCGGCCTGTTTACGGACGAGAAGAACGAGTTGACGGTCACCGACATCCTCGGTTCGGAAGACCATTTCGGTGACATGGATTTTAAAGTCGCCGGTACGAAGAACGGCATTACCGGCTTCCAGACCGATCTGAAACTGACCGGCTTGAGCCACGCGCTGACGAAGCAGGCGTTCGAGCAGGCCCGGGAAGCGCGGTTGAAGATTCTCGACGCGATGGCGCAAGCGATCAACGCGCCGCGCGCCGAGATGTCGAAGTACGCGCCGCGGATTACCTCCATCAAGATCAATCCGGAGAAGATTGGCGCGGTCATCGGGCCGCAAGGCAAAGTCATCAAGGCCATCGTCGAGGCGACCGGCTGCCAGATCGACATCGACGACGACGGCACGATTCACATCTTCTCGACCGACGGCGCGGGCGCGGAGCGGGCCATCGAGCACATCAAGGGCATTACCGCCGAAGTCGAAGTCGGCAAGCTGTACCGGGGCAAGGTGGTTGGGATCAAGGAATTCGGCGCGTTCGTCGAGATTCTGCCCGACCGGGACGGACTGTTGCACATCAGCGAAATCGCTGATCGCCGGGTCAACAAAGTCGAGGACGTGCTCAAGTTGGGTGAAGAAATCTGGGTCAAAGTCCTCGGCGTGGACGACCGTGGTAAGATTCGCCTCAGCCGCAAGGCCGCAATGGCGGAGAAGGATGCGGCCGCGCAACAGGTGTAATCCCGGCCACACTTCGCAGAACAATACGACGCCCGGCAACCCATCGCGGATTGCCGGGCGTTCTGCTTACCGGCCCTGAACTGCAGCGCCGTCGGACCGTTCCGGCGTCCTCCCCGCCCAATGCCAGAGCCAAACCCACGCTGCTGTTCACCAACCGCCCCCAATGAAGGTGTCCTGCTTTGCCAACTACAAGACATTCCTGCTTTGAAAACTACGCGGCATCGAGGAACAAAGAACTTGACATCCAACTCCAAAACAAGTGAGCATCTCGATTGCGAGATTTGGCGCACCCCTTTGGCGCACCCCTTTGGCGCACCCCTTTGGCGCACCCCTTTGGCGCACCCCTTTGGCGCACCA
>CAZMKD010000199.1:0-14539 GCA_964566575.1 uncultured Verrucomicrobiota bacterium | reverse complement strand
GTGTTGGCGCATGGTGAATGTTGCCAGTAGAGACACCGAAACTCCTGCAAACATTCAAACCCAGCGGCCAGATTCGCGCGTCTTCATACCCACTTCATTCCACGCCAGCCGACTTCAGAAAAGTTCTCCGCCAACCACTAGTTAAGGGTCCGGGGGCACTGACGCCCTCGGAGGTTAAGTGGATGGTCGGACCACCACCCGCAACGCGAGCTTGTGGAGATTGCAATGAACCAATACCGATTCGGGGAGAAGGCGATCCAAGCAACGCTATGCGGGGCGTCCGTCCTGCCGGAAGAAGGAGGAACGGTTATGATCATCAGAAAACTTTCATGCGCGGCCGGCATCATCGCGTTGGACCTGCAACTCGCCCTCGTGCAGATACCCGACCCGCTCGCCACGGTGGCGACCGACCAGGCGCTAAGTAGCGCTCTGCTAGCTACGCAACCTAACGACGCACCCCTTTTTCAACACCTGTCTGTCGGCAACAAACATCACTGCAATGGGCAGGTGCAACGACAGCAGAAAGACGGACAAATCACCGCAACCAAAGAGGCGCGCTGCGCCTGAAGAGGAAAGGAGTAACAATGAAAGGTCGCATAATAACAGGCCGAGCCCTTGTGGCGAAGGCGTGGAAGCCGGCATTGCTGGCAGTTCTGTTGGGATTCATCGAAGTCTCAGTGTCACAGCCGGCTCTTGCTGGTCTTAGTGATGGGTTGCTCGTTTACTTCACATTCGATACCTGGGAGGGACCCACCGTTACTGATCAGAGCGCGTCCGGAAACAATGGTCGAGTTGTGGGAACACCTGCATTTGTTTCACAAGGGATGGTCGGAGGCGCGTATCATTTCACTGCGCTGTACGGGACACCTTGTTGCAGCTCGTTCCGAGACTATATTTATCTCGATAGCAATCCAACGTCTCATTTGCCGCAATTCTCCGTTTCACTGTGGTTAAAGGCGGACACTGCGGCTAACTATAAAGTGACAAGCGCGGCCACTTGGCCGCCAGGATCAGGGTGGGTTCTGGGTTTCGCGTATGACGAAGCGTGGACCGATAACCCAGCAGGTTACCAGTTGCACGGACCTGCTCGATTTCCCGGATTTGTTGCAGGGGTCTGGTATCACGATGTGATGACTTACGACGGCGTCACCTATAGAGAATACGTCAATGGAGAACTTGCATCCGAGAAGGTGGTTGACTACCCAGGCGCACTCGTGGGCGTTGGTGCGAGATTGGAGATAGGCGCGTGGTCACAACACGGTTTCGGTTATGACGGTCTTGTTGACGAGTTCAGGGTTTACAACAGAGCCCTGACACAGGCGGAAGTCCGGGAGTTGGCTTCGGTTTCTGGACTCCCACCTGAATGTGTGATCGCCGGCGCGACGAACATCTGCACGGGCGCGACGACCGAACTGTGCGGACCCGACGGAATGGCCGGATACTCATGGTCGGGCCCGGAGACTTTGCCCGATGTCCAGTGCGTCACCGTCGGGACGGCGGGAAATTACGGACTCACGGTCATCGACAGCCACGGCGCGTCGAACACGTGCAGCATCACCGTGACTGTTTTGGGCGGAAATGGCGGTCAGGCGTATGTATCCAACTTTGAGAATGACTTCTCCAAGACCGTGAACACCGAGAGCAGCATCTGGTCGTACCGCTGGAAGAGTAGCTTCACGCGCGACGGGAACTACGCCTTGCTCCCGTATTTCCGCACAAACCTGCCGTGGGCGCCCCAAATCCCATATTACCCGATATGGACAGCCAGCGACGGTCAGGTTTATCCGTTGATCGGCGTGAACGACTCGGGAGGCCCGATCTACGACCCAGCGATAGATCCCGGTGCCAACTGGCCCTGGCCCAACGGGCAGTCCACCATTCATCCGTTGGGTAGCCCGGATGGAAGCGCCTTTGCGGTCGTGAGCTGGTTATCGCCAATTAACGGCACCGTCAACATCGAGCTTCGCATCGCGGACCTCGATGGCCGGGGAAGTGGCGGCGTCGCATATTACGTGGATAAGGGCAGTGCCGCTGGGAACCTCGCCACCGGGGCCATTCCCGAAGGCGGTGACACAGGCTTCTTCTGGATCTACAACATCCCGGTGTCCATCGGCGACCGTCTCAACTTCATCATCGGGCCGAACGGCAACTACTATAACGACTCGACTCGAATGTTCGTCGAGATCACTAGCGGTGTGGACGTCACGCCGCCGACGATTATCTGCTCGAGCGACATCGTGGCGACGAATGATCCCGGCCAGTGCTCGGCAGTGGTCAATTACGAGGCGAGCGCGAGCGACTGCAGCGGCATTGCCAGTCTCACCAGTGATCCACCCTCCGGCTCGGTCTTCCCAATAGGGCCGACTACCGTAACGGTGACGGCCGTCGACAACGCCGGCAACTCCAACTCGTGCAGCTTCACCGTTACCGTGTTGGACGGGAATGGCAGCCAGGCCGTTATGTACAACTTTGAGAATGACTTCTCCAAGACCGTGAACACCGAGAGCAGCATCTGGTCTTACCGTAGGAAGGACAGCTTCACGCGCGACGGGGTCTACGCCTTGCTCCCGGATTTCAGCACAAACCTGCCGTGGGCGCCCCAGATGCCGTATTTTCCGATATGGCACGTCAGCGAGAGTCAGTTTCTTCCGTACATTGGCGTGAACGACTCGGGAGGTCAGATCTACGACCCCGTGACAGATCCCGGTGCCCACTGGCCCTGGCCCAACGGGCAGTCCAGCATTCATCCGTCTGCGGTCAGTAACAATGGTCACGACGCCCTTGCGGTCGTGAGCTGGCTATCGCCGTTCAGCGGCACCGTTAACATCGAGATGCGCATCACGGACCTCGATGGCCGAACGGACGGTGGAGGCAATGGCGTGGCATACTACGTGGATAACGGTAGTGCCGCTGGGAGCCTCGCCTCCGGGAGCATTCCCAACGGTGGGGACACAGGTTTCTTCTGGATATACAACGTCCCGGTGTCCGCCGGTGACCGTCTCAACTTCATCATTGGTCCAGATGGCAACAACATCAACAACGACTCGACCCGAATGTTCGTCGAGATCACTAGCGGCATGGATATCACGCCGCCGAGCATCACCTGTCCGAGCAACATCGTGGCGACGATTGACCCCGGCCAATGCTCAGCAGTGGTCAATTACGAGGCGAGCGCGAGCGACTGCAGCGGCATTGCCAGTCTCACCAGTGAACCACCCTCCGGCTCGGCCTTCCCGAAAGGGACGACTACCGTAACCGTGACCGCCGTTAACAACGCCGGCAACTCGAACTCGTGCAACTTCACCGTAACCGTTTTGGACGGGGAAGCGCCTCGCGTGGCCTGCCGACCCGCGCCGAATCCCTCGGGCAAGATTCACGTGCCGGGCAAGGACGGCACCAGCACCAACAGCCCCAGCGGTTACTATCAACTGCTGGCGAAGGACAATTGCGACCCGGACCCCGACATCTTTGTCAAGGACACCGGCAGCTCGTTGGTGGCCGGGCCGTTCAAGGACGGCGACATTGTCCACGTGAAACACACCGGTGGCGAGCCGCGGTGGTCGTCGCCGGGCACTCCCCCGATTGTGGCCGTGATCAGTCTGAATGGAAACGCATTGGTCGGTGCGGCGGACGCGAGCGGAAATGTGACCCCGGACGCGAACGGGTGCCTGGTGCAGCCGTAACAGAAGTAAATGACCAAGGGACAATGGGCGGCCGTGGTGGTGTGTTTGCTGTGGCCGGCTTTGGCGCGGGCAGCCGCAGTGCCGGGGCCGGACGCGTTCGGATATACCGCCGCCGTGACGACGAACTTCGGCTTTCTGCCGATCACCACCGGCAGCACGCGGGTGCTGTGGTTCGACGACGATGCGGCGGTGACCAACGCGAACATCGGCTTCACCTTCCACTTCTACGGGTCAAACTACACCGCCGTGTCGTTCAGCGTGAATGGCTTGATGACCTTCGGCGGAGCCAGCCTCGCCTACTCCAACGTCAATTTGACGACGACCTCGCCCAGCGACAACCTGCCGAGCATCGCCGTGCTGTGGGACGACTGGGAAACCCAATCGGCGGGCTCGGACGGAGTCTATTACAAGACCACCGGCCCGGCGGGCAGCCGTCAGTTCATCGTGCAGTGGAACAAGGTCATCCCAGTCAATGGCGACGGCACCAACTCCGTGACTTTTGAGGTCCGGTTGTTTGAAGGCAGCGACCGGATTCTGTTTTCGTATTTCGACGTAACAGTGGCCGACGAGTCCACACCTGTTGCCGGTCGCGGCGTTGGCGCCACGGTCGGCATCCGCGACCTCAGCGGCCAGACCAACAACCGCAATCTCCAGTGGTCGTACGATCAAGGGGTGATCACCAACGGGTTGAACCTGCTGTTCACGCCGCCCAACCGCCCGGCGGTGATCAATGCCGCCGTGATCAGTCCGAGCGCCCCGACGACGACCAATGCCTTGCTCGCCGTCGTGACCAGCGCCACGGATCCGGACGGCGACCCGATCAGTTACGCCTATCAATGGCAGCAGTCCGCCAACAATGTGACCTTCATCAGCCTGACTGGGCAGACGGCCAGTTCGCTCAGCGCCATTTGGACCATTGCCGGCGATTACTACCGGGTCGTCATCACGCCCAGCGACGGCCAGACCAACGGCGCGCCGTTCATCTCCGCCTCCGTCCTTGTGCCTGTGGATGCTGACGGAAACGGAATCAATGACGATTGGGAGGTGGCGAACTTTGGCAACATTGGCGTCGACCCGAATGCCGATCCCGACGGCGATGGCCAGAACAATCTGGCGGAATTCCTCGCCGGCATCGACCCAAACAATGCCGGCTCGGCACTTCGCATCACGTCGATTGCGCCCGAAGGCGACAACATCAACATCGCATGGGCGACAGTGGGCGGAAAAACCAACGTGGTGCAAGTCAACAACGGTCCCTCCACGAACTACTTCGACCTGAGCGGACCCATTTCTATCAGCGGCAGCGGCGATACGACCACCAACTATCTCGACGTCGGTGGGGCGACGAACTTCCCGTCACGCTACTACCGCATCCGTTTGGTGCCTTAGAGGTGAACGCTCGAAACGTGAACGGACAAAGCCGCGACCACAATTCGATTAGGAAATCGCCCGGCTGTACTCCGGCAGACTGTCGCGATAGTATTCTAGCCTGACTTTCGCACGAAACCTGTAAGCGGCGTGGGTTTGAATTTTCTTTGGGTTGGTTTCTGAAGGAATTCGACGGGTTGTCTGTTCCCAGTGCTTGTGTGGAGACCTACCCCGTCGACAGTGCCGCGTCCGCGGTGGCAGACTTGCGGCATGTTCTTGAAGGCCAATCGCCGCACCAAGGACGGCAAGACGCATGTGTACTACACGCTCAATGAAAGTGTGCGGGCTAGTCGCCAAATAGTTTTGTGACGTTGAGATCGCGCGTCGTGAAGACGGGCGGGACGTAGTGGTGAGACCGGGCTTCATCCAGGACCGTCCCGATTTGTTTCACAGTCCGGCCGGAGTAAAAGCGAACCAAACCGAGAGTGGTCTGTTGGCCAAACACCGTGACGAGCACGGCATCCTCGCACACAGCGACCATGAAGAGTTGTGAGTTCTCACCCTGTTGGTGCAGCGCGGTGAATTCCTGTTCGCCGATGCGCAGCGCCAGTTCCTTCGTCGCGGCGAAACTGCCGGCGGCGAGGGCGGCAACGATCGACGTATCGGTCGTTTCGGGGATTGTGCCGCACTGACTGAGGACCGAGCCGCCACGCTCGATGACCATGGCGAAGTTGGCTTCAGACTTGTCGAGAAAATCTTCCAGCACGTCAAGGAGCGCGTTGGCCGACTGCACCGTCAGGATCGGCGTGGATTGCATGCAGTCTCCTTACCGGCGGGTCGGCGTGGAACCGATGCCGGACAGGGAAGTGTGGCCGCCGGGAGTCGGTCCGTGCGGGTGTTTCGCCGCCGCTTGTTCGTTTTCTTTCGCGAACTTGTGCAGCAATAACCGCGAGATGGCGTTGAGTGTGCCAAACACACCTTGGCCGTTGGGTGCCACCGCTGGGAAACTCGGGACACGGACACGGCGGTTGTTCAGAACAAATTCGAGGTAGTGCAACGGTGCCGGGTTCGGCATGTCGCGTTTGTTGAACTGGAGCACGTAGGGGAGGGTGTCAAGGCTCGCGCCTTGACGGGCGAGGTTTTCCTGGAGGTTCTTAAAGCTCTCGACGTTTTCTTCCATTTTATCCCACTGCGAGTCGGCCACGAACACAATGCCGTCGACGCTGCGCAGGACGAGTTGCCGCGTGGCGTTGTAGATGACTTGGCCCGGGACAGTGTAGAGCTGAAACTTTGTCTTGAATCCGCGGATGACGACGGCGTTCAACGGCAGGAAGTCGAAAAACAAGGTGCGGTCGGCCGCCGTTGCGAGCGACACAAGTTCACCCTTGTTGACGTCATTCACTTGGCCGTGGATGTAGGCCAGGTTCGTTGTCTTGCCGCACAACGCGGGACCGTAGAAGACGATTTTGAATTGAACTTCTTTGGTTGCGTAATTGATGATCGCCATAGCTTCCTTAGACCGTGACCCGCTGACTGCTTAAGCGGGCAATTTCCTGACTGATGCGTTCGCAGCGCCGCAGCAGCGCCTTGCTGAAACGGAACTGATCGTGAATCACGATCAGGTACACATCTCCTGCGCGGAAGATGCTGATGGGTTGGGTGTCGGTGAAGATCGTGAACCGCCGGATCGAGCCGACCTTGAGCTCGCGAGCGTACCGGCCGACCTTCTTGAACAACTGAGGCGCAAACACACTGATGGTGCTCTGATCGAGATGCGCCGGCAACTCGCCGGTCAGGAACAATCCGTCCGAAGTCGCCAGCATGCAGCCTTCGATGCCGGGCAACTTGCCGGTTAGACGCACGATTTCTTGCAACGTCAGCTCGCCGTCATGCGGTGCACCGAGCAACCGGTTGAGCGCGCGTGGCTGGATACCGGCCAGGGCGCGGAACGTCTTGCGGCCAATGCCGGGCACTTGCCGCAGTTCGTCCACCGAGTGGAACTGACCACGGGTGTTGCGGAAATCGACGATGCGTTGCGCCAGCGAGCGACCGATGCCGGGGATTGTGACGAGATCCTCGACGCTGCAACGATTGAGGTCTACGAGCAGCTTCCTCTCGTCCACCGACGGTGTTTCGGCGACAGACTCGGACACCGGCTCCGCTGCCGGCGACGCAACTTCGGCGACCGGCGCAGCCACTTCGGGTTCTGGCTCGACGACCGGCGAGACGACTGCCGCTGCCATCACAGTCTCCGACTCGACAACCGGCTGGCTCACTTCGGGTGTGACGACTTCCACCGGCTCCGGCCCCGGCTCGGTGGCCACCGCTTCTTCAACAAACGGCTCGGGTTCGGCAACGGGTTCGACGGTCGCGACTGGCTCGGGCGTAAGCTCGGACGCGACCGGTTCGATGGGCGGGGCGGGGGTGCGTTCGGCGAAGATGGTAAAGTTGTCGTCCTCCAACGTGGCTTTGTCCACTGTGGGAGCGGCCGGCGACGGCTCTTCGGCTGGTGCCTCGACGATAGCCGATCTCTCGTGGAACGGATCGGGAATCTCAGAATTGTCGATGTCCAGCACCTCCGACGGCTTACGCAGCTGATCGGTGAACAAACTTTTCGGCAGTTGTGGGATGATTTCGATCAGCGGGATTGGAATCATTTGGCCATCGAGTGCTGGCATGGGGTTGGCGAGCACTTGGTGCGGGACCATTGCGATGATGATCGAAAGCGGCAATTTGATAGTGGCCGACCGGAGTTGTGGCATGATGGGGTCGGTCGGTAGAAGCACCGGAGTGTCGAGATTGACTCTGTCTGCAAGCTGCGTCCGCGGGCAGCAGAACACCGCTTCCGGCATTACGGCCACGAGGGAGCGCAAACTGACCATCACGTACTCGGGCGCCTCCGATGTCCGCGGTCGAGGCGGGATGACCAGGGACGAGGTTGGCCGCGCGGAGGTTGCCTTGGGTTCGTTGGGTGTGACGGGTTCTGGTTCCGGAGTCGGGGCCGGGTTCATCAGAGCGTCGTCGATCAACTTAGGCAACTTGTCGAGTTCGGGATCGTCGGCTGTGATCACGGACTCGTGTTCGACAGCGAGCAGTTCAGGCGGAATTCCGGCGATAACTTCCGGCAACGGCAAGACAACGCATTGCTGGTCGGAGAGCGGGGGCAACGGACTGCGGAGCAGGTGAGCGGGTAAGAGTGGAACGAGCTCCGCGATCTTCACGCTGATCCTGCCGGAGGAAAGTTGAGGCAGTACAAGACTGACCGGAATGGAAAGAGACACGGATGCGAGTTGGCTGTGACCTTCATCGGTCAACAATTGCTCGGGCAGTTGAGGAAGCAGGGAAGCTGCGGACATACTCACATACGTCCCGACGCCGGGCTGGGGCAACAGTTCTGACGCCGGCTTTGACGCCAAGCGGTGAATGGACTGAGTGTCGGCAAGCCTGTTGGCGGGTCGGACCGTGATCGCCGTGCGCGTGATTGCCTTGGGTTCTTGCTTTGGGTTATTGAAAAACGGGAATCGCATTTACGTTTCTCTCTTTCTATGTTTTTTGAGCACGCCTTATGCCACGGCGCCACAATCGCCAGATTCTATGATTGAGCCGTGCATGGTGGAAGCGGCTCTCACCTTTGCAAGGAAGCGATGCCAAAGATGGTCAGAATGTTCCAAATACGTAGCAATCGGGCGGAACGTTAACCGGCAACGCGGAGAACTTCGTCCAGTGAGGTCAAGCCGGCTTTGGCCTTGAGTAGACCGGATCGAGTCAACGTCTTCATTCCTTCGCGAAGGGCGAGATCTTTTAGGACCTTGGCGCTGGAATCGAGCAGGATCTGCTCGCGCATCGCGTCGGAGATCGGCAGTACCTCCAGAATCGCGAGTCGCCCAAGGAAGCCAGTTTCCTTGCATCGCGCACAACCGTGACCGCGGAAGAATTGCTGGCCTTCGACTTCTTCAGGCTTCATGCCGAGGCGGTGAATCACATCGGCCGGCACCTGGAAAGCCTCCTTGCAGTGCGGGCATATCTTGCGTATCAGACGTTGAGCGCAGATCAGCAGCACCGACGAACTGACTAGGAACGGTTCGATGCCCATGTCGACCAAACGCGCGATCGCGCCTGGGGCATCATTGGTGTGCAACGTGGTAAGCACCAAATGGCCGGTCAAGGCTGCCTTGACGGCGATGTCGGCTGTTTCCGAATCGCGGACTTCGCCGACCATCACGACATCGGGATCTTGCCGGAGAATAGAGCGCAGACCGTCGGCAAACGTGAGGCCGATGTCCGGCTTCACCTGAACCTGGTTCACGCCCATCATCTGGTACTCGACCGGGTCCTCGACGGTGACGATGTTCAAGTCCGGCGTGTTGAGCTGCGTCATGACGGCGTAGAGCGTCGAAGTCTTGCCGGAACCGGTCGGCCCTGTCATCAGGATCATGCCGTGCGGAGCGTCGATCGCCCGCTTGAACTTCATCAAATCATCCGGCTCGATGCCGAGGGTGTCAAGGTTCGGACTGAGGGTGCCTTTGTCGAGCACGCGCATGACAATTTTCTCGCCGTGAATCGTTGGAAGAACGGAGACGCGCAAATCCACCTCGCGCCCCGACAGCTTGATACGAAAGCGACCGTCCTGCGGCAGCCGGCGCTCCGCGATGTCGAGAGTCGACATGATCTTGACGCGCGAAGTGATGGCGGACTGCAACGATTTTGGGGGTGCGATCGAGTCATACAGCACGCCGTCCACTCGATAGCGAAGCCGCAGCATCTTCTCGAATGGTTCGATGTGAATATCACTGGCCCGGTCCTTGATGGCTTGCATCAACATCAGGTTAACGATCTTTATGACCGGTCCTTCTTCACTGCTTTCGACGAGTTGGTCGAGGTTGATGTCTTCGGCCTTTTCTTTCGTCAGCTCGACGTCGGAAACGTCGACATCCTTCAGAAACTCGTCCATGCCGACGCCCGCCGCATTTTGGGCGTTATTGAGGAAATCGGTGATCGCCTTTTCCGTGCTGATCAGCGGGACGATCTCCATCGCCGGCTGCAACCGGCGCAAATCGTCGAGCGCAATCACGTTGAGCGGGTCGGCCATGGCAATGTAGAGTTTCTTCCCGAGTCTGGCGACCGGAACCATCTTGAAGGTCTGCGCCATCTCCTTCGGAATGAGTTCGGCGACTTCGGAAGGCACGTGCATCTTGGCAAGCATGATCGGCGGCGTGTTCAAACACCGCGCCATCGCCACGGTCATATCGAGATCGGAGACGAACTGTCGTTCGAGCAGCAACTTCAGAAGCCGGCCGCCCTGTTTTTTCTGCGACTCCAAAGCCTCGGTCAACTGCTTCTGTGTCAGTAGCCCATCCGCAATCAGCAAGTCCGCAATTCGTTCGCCGAAGGATTTCATGACTTGGCGGAATGTCCCTTCTGAGCGTCAAGTCCGTGCGCTTTGCGCAGGGCCGCCACGATGTCGGCCGGTGGAGCGACGTACCAGAACACGTGGTAATCCACCATTGCCTCGACCTGTTTACGGGCGGCTTGGTCGAACGGATTGGCCGTGGCGATGAGTAGTGACCGACTGATCAAATCGAAGGGCACAAGGCAATGCTGCCAGCAAATATCCTGCGGCAGCAGGGCGGCCACATCGCGGTCCACATCATAGATGCTGAGCGGCATGAACGGCAGTCGTGACTTGTTCACCATCACGAGCAACAAATCGTCAAGTTTCACAATTTGCTCGGTGGTGAGTAATGGCGCGAGCGACAACACATGCGTTCGATCGGTGTGATCAGTGCGCAGTTCGCACAACTTCCGAAGCAATGGCTCAACCGCGTGGGTCGTCACGACTTTCTCGGCGATTAGCACGTTGGCCAACACGCGGTCGCCATCTTCGGGCTTGGCTCTTTGCACGGTGGAAAGGGACGACCTCGCTGACCCACCCGCGAGCGGTGGCTTCGGCTTGGAGTCGCCAGCAGACGAGGGTGCGGGAATTGAACTGGGATTGTCGTCGAGGGCGGTTTTTTTCTTCAACTCCTCCAACGCCGTGTTTGCCTCAGGATCGTTGGGAAACTCCTGCGAGATCCCTTCGTATTCGAGGATGGCTTGAGAGACCTGACCGAGTTTGATGTAGGCTTGCGCCAGTCGCTTGGAAATGCCCAGCGCGTCGTCTTTGCGGCCGAGCTTGTTGTAGGCTTCCTTCAGAATCTCCAGCGACTGGTAGTCGTCCGTCTGCGATTCCGTGATCGCCTCGAACATTTCTACGGTGCGCTGTAGCTGCTGGCTCTCTTCCCCTGAAAGTTGTGCGTGCATATCCTTTTAGAGCACTTCAAGCTCTAGGTAGGGATTAGCAACCGATATGCCACTGGGGAATTGGCTGCCCGGCCTGGACTCGAACCAGGAAATACGGCTCCAAAGGCCGCTGTGTTACCAATTACACTACCGGGCAGTCAGAACTACGAATGACGTGCAAAATGGGCCACCGCCGTCCACATACTTGAACCAAACTCCTCCCGGACCCGCAGCCCACAGCTCTCGGCGGTCTCGGCCTCGGCAAACAACCCAAACACCGTCGCCCCACTCCCACTCATCAACGCACCGGCTGCGCCGCCATCGCGCATCGTGGCTTTGAGCAACTCCAGCACTGGGAACTTACCGACCGACGTCAGCTCCAATGAGTTGTAGAGTGACCGGCAAACTCCGTCGAGATCGTCCACAGCCAACGCACGTGTCAGCAGACTAACTGTCGGCGGGGTCACTGTCAATCGCTGCGCCGCCTTCGCCCAGCTCTCGTAGGCCCATTTCGTCGAAATCCCGAAGCCCGGGTTTACGAGCAACACCGCCGCTGAGAGATTGCAGGTAATCGGCTCGACGCGCTCACCCCGGCCCCGGCACAGCGCGGCGCCGTCTGCCAGGAAAAAATTGATGTCCGAGCCAAGCTTTGCTGCCAATTCATGAAGCTCCGCCTGTGACAGTTCCTGATTGAGCGCTCGCAGTGTCGTCGCTGCATTGCTGCTTCCCCCACCGAGTCCGGCGGCCAACGGCGTGCGCTTCTCCAATGTGATCTTCGCCCCGCGCGTTCCCACTAGCTTCGCGGCGCGCACGACCAAATTGGTGTCGTCAGTGGGCAATCGTGGATCATTACAGATCAGTTCGATGCCGGAGGATCGCGGTTCGAAGGTTATCGTGTCGCCGAAATCCAGCGGCAGCATCACGGTTTCAAGCTCGTGATAACCATCCGGCCGTGTCCCGACGACGCGCAGGTACAAATTGATCTTGGCGGGGGAGAACACTTGTGTCGTCACGGAGGTTTCCCTAACATGCGCTCCGATGAAATCCAAGCTCATCGTGGCACTGGACGTTGATAGCAACGAGCAAGCTACGACACTTGTCCGCGACCTCGCCGAGGTGGTGGACATCTTCAAGGTCGGCAGCCAACTCTTCACCCGCGTCGGCCCGAGGATCGTCGAGTTCATCCGCGACGCAGGCAAGGACGTGTTTCTCGACCTGAAATTTCACGATACCCCAAACACCGTTGCCAAGGCCGTCGAATCAGCGGCGGCACTGAAGGTGTTCATGCTCACCGTGCACGCCTGTGGCGGCGCAGAGATGCTCAAGGCGGCCGCGAGACGGATTCCCGGCCGTCCGGTGATTCTCGGGGTCACAGTGCTTACCAGCGTGTCCGGCAATGTGGCCGCAGAAGTTCTCCGGTACGCTAAATTGGCGAAAGACTGCGGATTGAGCGGCGTCGTCGCTTCACCGCACGAAATCAAAACGTTGCGGAAAGCACTCGGAGGAAAATTTGTCATCGTGACGCCCGGTATTCGCCCCTCGTGGGCCGAGGCCGGCGATCAGAAGCGCGTCATGACTCCCGCAGACGCCGTGGCAGTAGGCGCGAGTTACATCGTAATCGGCCGTCCGATCATCACCGCGCCGAGACCGTTGTCGGCGGCGCTGCGGATCACAACGGAAATGGCGTCTGCCAATCGCTAGCTCGCCCGGCGACGGAGTGCGGCAAGCTGTGACTTGACGTCCTCGAGTTGCTTCAGAATGTCGTCCTGCTTCTGCAGGATTTGCTGATTTTGTTCGATTACTTTGTCGATGCGCGGGTCGGCGGCGGGCGGAGCCGCGGGTTTCGGTGCTTGCGCGAACACGAGCGTGCCGGCGACGATCACGGCGGCGATGCAACTGGCGATGGCGGTCTTGGTCTTCATGCGTTTTCCTCAGTGGTTGCCGAGTAATTCAAGCAGGTTACGTTCCCGCACAAAATGGCGCGCAATCTCCACGCCGTCAAGCAGGATGACCGGAATATCCTGCCCATAGCGGGTTTCGAGTTCGGGATTACCGGAAATGTCCACCACCTCGAACTGAACTCGACAACGCTCAACGACTTCTTTCGCACGGTCACACAAATGACAGCCGGGCTTGGAGTAAATCGTGATTCGATGCATCTGGGAGGTTGTAACATCAAAGCGCAACGCCTCCAAGGCAACACTGGTTCTTCTTCGAGCATAGCTGAGACTGACAATTTGCGACGGAATTGTCGTGATGTTACCGGTTGCCAAGCTCTTTCGCACTGGCTAGCCTTCGAGGATGCGAATCACGAGGCAGCAACAAGAGGTGCCGGGCATAACTTTCTGGGTGCAAGCGGAAGAGTTCTTCGCCGCTGCGGAAGTGCTGCGCACTTCGTCACTGCCACCAGACGCAGTTTGTATTAGGAACCCTATGTTAGCGCTCTACTGTCATACTCTTGAGTTAGCGCTAAAGGCCTATTTGAGACAGAGGGGAGTAAGTATTAAGGAGCTAGTGGAGCTCGGACACAATCTTCAGAAAATACTCACCGAGGCAGAGCGCCACGACTTCGGAAAGTTCTGCAAGGTGTCAGACTCACTTCGGGTTGCGGCAAGAGTAATGACGCCGCTGCTAACGGGCCGTCATCTTCACTATCCTTATCAAGGGTTTTCTGAGATTTTGATGCCGGAAACACTTGCTCAGATCTGCCGCGAACTGCTCGCGAATGTGAGACGGTACTGTGTGGGTGATCGAAGATGAAAGACGCTAAGGACCTCGAACAGTTAGCTCCGCGGGTGGCCAAAAGGATCCACAAAGAAGCGGAGCGTGCAATACCGTTTAGGGCTCGCGACCGATTGGCCCAGACGCTGGATTTGGTCACCGTTGTCATTGCGATGGCTGTGATGCTTGGCGGCATGTTCTGGATAATGCGCTTTCTCATGGGTACGAAACTGAGCTTGTGGCTGGGACTGTTTTTGACTTTCGTAAGCACTGTGAGCGTAGGGCTCTGTGTCTTTGCGATCGTTTTTGCCGTATTTCGAATCTCGCAACGACTTTCTGGTCCCCGTTGCGGATTTCGGTGAAAGTTACCAGTGATTTCGCTTCACTACTGTCCGATTAAAGACTGGTTGATGTTGAGTTGATGCCCGTCAAATAAGGGCCAGAGCACGGTGATGCGTTTTTTCGATTTCAATTCCAAAGACCTCCTG
>CAZMKD010000198.1:0-5058 GCA_964566575.1 uncultured Verrucomicrobiota bacterium | reverse complement strand
GGTGTCGCTTGCGGTGGCGAAATCAAGTCGTTGGCGAGTGCGCCGGCTGTCGCCGAGAGAAAAAACCACCCACGCCCCGCGACCCGCACCGTCTCCGCGCCATGCCTCGCTCAGAAATCGTGCGTTTTCGGCCAAATACTATGTAAGCGACTGAAGCCGGCCTGACTCACTGTCCGTACAACTCGTTCAGGAGCGCCGCGAGCCGGTAACCGGCCAACACGATCTGCCGGCGCGCGATCTCGGTGGACTGTGTGACGTACTGTTCTGAGAGTTTGACGTTCCTAGCACCGTACGGTTCGTTGAGCGTACCGTAAACCTCGGCGCAAGCGAGGGCGTGCGTTTCCAAAACCAATTCCTTCGCATCGAACTGCAAATCAGGTTTGGTGGGCGCATCAGAGGTGAGTTTCTTGATCCGTTGTTGCATTTCCGGACTGCCGAGTGCTGCTGCGGATCCGATAAGCCAAGCCACCAGCCGTTGGAAAATCGAGTGGCGGTCGACTCGCCCATCTGCTAGATTCGGTCGCATGAGCAAGGCCGAAATTATCAAGAAGAGTTCCGTGTTTCATTCCAACCCGGAGATTCTCGGCGGGACGGTTGTTTTCACAGGGACGCGTGTGCCGATGCAGAACCTGAGCGATTACCTTGAAGGCGGCTATACGCTGGCCGAGTTCCTGAAAGATTTCCCCACGGTGACACGGGCGCAGGCCATCCGCGGCCTGGAAGAAGCCAAGACCTTGCTCTTGCACACCGCCGCCTGAGTGAAAATCCTCCTCGACGAGTGCCTGCCGCGCCGCCTAACCGCCCTGCTGGTTGGCCACGAGGTCAAGACCGTCCGTCAGATGCGGTAGAAGCAACCGAAGCCGGCCGGACTTACTGTCCGTACAACTCGTTCAGGAGCGCCGCGAGCCGGTAACCGGCCAGGACGATCTGCCGGCGCGCGATCTTGGTGGATTCAGCGACGTACTCGTCGCGGAGTTTGATGTCGCGCGCGCCGTAGGGTTCAGCTAGTTTCCCGTAAACAAACGCACAGGCGATGTCGTGTCCCTCTAGGGCCCAGCGTTTGACGTCGAATTGCAGGTTCGGCGCGCCGGGCGCGTCGGGTGCGAGACGTTTCAGCCACTCGGCCATTTCCGGGCTGCCGAGTGCGGTGGCTTCGTGAAGTTCCGGCGACGCTTTCACTTCCCCCTTCTCGTAGTAGCGCCGGAACGCTTCATCCCAGAACGTGTGAAGATTCTTGCCCCACGGTGTGTCTGCAAGATTGGCCACGGTGACGCCGTTGCCCCCGGCATCGTCTTTGTATTTGTCGCCGGGTTTCGGGTCGGGATTATGGCGGGAGGTGGAGTGCAATGGCTGGTGGATGTCGCCCACAAAGTGTACGAGCAACGCCAGCGCGACGGCTTCGCTGGGGACCAATTCGTCGGTCTTCTTGCTCTTGATGACGCTGACGCAATGGTTCAGCGCCACGACGACGTCGCCGTTCGTCCTCGTCAACGTGGGCGGACTTGCGAACGCATCCGGGTCGTTCGGCAAGCAGCCGATGTTGATATAGTGCCACGGTTTGAATTGGCCTTGGAATGGCGATTTGAAGTCCTTCCCTTTGATATGGTCGGGCCAACAGGCAATGCTGACGCCGTTGTAGGGCACGCCGTTGTTGTCGAGCTGCGCGGCCAATGCGTCCACCCGCGCTACCGCTTGACTGCTCATCCGGTCACGGGCGATCTGCGCGACCAGCATGTGCCCGGTGCCGTCCCACGCGCCGGCGTTCACCGTTACGATCAAACCCGCGCACGCCACCGCAAAGTTAAGTCTATTCAATGTTTTCATACGCATCTCCCAGTTGTGGTTTGTTTGACGATCAACAGTATCCGACATTCAATGCTGCGAGTGCAAGCGCTGATCTCTTGCCCTCTAAAAACCACCTGGGCTATGCTGCTGGTGAAATGCCGGACATCGTCCTGACGACACTCAACGCCAAGTATGCCCATTGTGCGTTTGGGCTGCGCTACCTGATGGCCAACCTCGGCGAGTTGCAGCCGCGCGTGAAGATTCTGGAGTTCGATATCAACCAGCGCGTCGTGGACGTGGCGGAACGGATTCTGCGGGAAGAACCGAAGATCGTCGGTCTCGGCGTGTACATCTGGAACGCCGCGCCATCCGCCCAATTGGTTACTGACCTGAAGCGTCTTCGGCCGGAGTTGGTGATCATCATCGGCGGACCGGAGGTCAGCTACGAAGTTGAACAACAGCAAATCTGCCGCGACGCTGACTACGTCATCACCGGCGAAGCCGACCTCGCCTTCGCCGATCTCTGCCGGCAGCTCCTCAACTCCCCACACTCTACGTTCACCCCGCTCAGAGCGGGGCAGGCGACTTCACGCTCCACGATTCTCCCCGCTCCTCTTCCTGACTTCGACAAACTCGCCATGCCCTACGCGCTCTACACTGACGAGGACATCGCACATCGCGTCATCTACGTCGAAGCATCGCGCGGCTGCCCGTTCGAGTGCGAGTTCTGCCTGTCGTCGCTGGACGTGCCGGTGCGCAACACGCCGCTGGATGCCTTTCTGGCCGAGATGCAAAAACTTCTCGACCGCGGCGTGCGGCAGTTCAAGTTTGTGGATCGGACGTTCAACCTGAACCTCAAAGTCAGCGCCGCGATTCTTCAATTCTTCCTGGACCGGTATCGCGAGGGGCTGTTCGTGCATTTCGAGCTGGTACCGGATCGCTTGCCGGACGCGTTGCGAGCAATCATCGCGAAGTTCCCACCAGCCGCGTTGCAATTCGAGGTCGGCATCCAGACGTTCAACGAGCGCGTCGCGGAGTTAATTAGCCGCCGGCAGGACAATGCGAAGGTCGAAGTGAACCTGCGCTGGTTGCGCGAGCATACCGGCGTCCATGTTCACGCGGATTTGATCGTGGGATTGCCGGGCGAAGACCTGAACAGTTTTGCCGCAGGTTTTGACCGGCTCGTGGCGCTGCGGCCACAGGAGATCCAAGTCGGACTGCTCAAACGGCTTCGCGGCACACCCATCATCCGGCACGACCGCGACTGGGGCATGGTCTACAGTCCGCACCCGCCGTACGAAATCCTCCAAACCAAGCTCATCGACTTCTTCACCATGCAGCGATTGCGGCGGTTTGCCCGGTACTGGGATTTGGTGGCCAACAGCGGGAATTTCAACGAGGCTGCGCCGGCACTCTCGACCTTTGATGGTTTCATGCGATTCAGCGACTGGCTCTACGCGGAAACGCGGCAGACGCACGCCATCGCCCGCTCACGTCTGGCGGAATTACTTGGCGCGTATCTCGGCCGGGAGATCACACCATCGAAGCCCGCCACCTCGCGTCAGGCAAAACACCTCAGCGCTTCCGGTGCCGGAAATGTTGGTAGCCGAGCCAGCCAAGCGCGATGAACGGGAGAACGCCGGCGAGCACGACGATAACGCTGCCGGACGCGCCGCCGCCCAACCAGCGTTCAAGCAGCACAAACAGCAGTACTAGGGGCAACACGCCGTACACCATGTAGCGCAGCATCAAGCCCCAATGAAACAGCTTCATGGCGTTGCCGGTGGTCGTTCCCCGGACGGGTTGCTCCGCCGCTGGAGGCATTTCTCCTCCAATTCGAGGCATTCATCACGGGTCGGGACGCAGTAACACCGCGAACTGCGGAACGGAGAGGCAAACATGCCGGTTATTATGCCGGAGACTAAGGCATCCGCAAGACGATTTCGCGGTCGCCTATCTGCAACTTCACACGGCGCGCTTCAATCGCGGTGACCCGCGCGCCGTCCACTTCGTCGCCTTCACGCAAGGTGTACCCGTTGACGATCGCCTCGCGCAAGCCGGCGCCGCTGGTGATGCCATGCAACGTGAACTTCGGCAACTCGGGAGCGGGAGATGGAGCCGGTTCTTCCTTCGGCACCGGCGCAACCTGGTCGGCTTTGAGTTTTTCCACGACCTTGTTCACCAGCCTGTCTTCCTCAACTTTCTGCTCGGACTTCAGCGTCACCGTCCGTGGTGCGGGCGGCTCGGCGGTGTGGACTACGAGCAGCGGCGACTCTGTTTTCGACGGTTGCTCGGCGCCGCCGGTCACCTCGGAATTCAAGGCCAGCGCCTCGCGCACGCGACGACCGGGACTGGCCACGCGCAATGCAAATGTCGTCACCGCGACCGCCGCCATGACCAGCACCAACACCGTCACCCATGCGCCTGACCGCGAGGCGATGGACGTGCTTTCGCTGCGGCTCGACATCCGGTAGCCGTCCGCCGCCACAGTTCGCGCGTTGCCGTTCTGATACGACGCGTCGCGCGTGCGTTTGAGGGCGTCGTTGATCAAGCTCATGTTTACCACGCCCCCTGCGTGGCTGGGACTCCGTCGAGTTCTTCGATGGCGAGTTTGACGACTTTCTTGTTGAGAATATCAGTTTGCGTCACGAACCCGGCCAGCAAGGCCTTGTCGCAGATTGCGTTAATCAGACGAGGAACTCCGCCCGAGTATTGGTAAACCAATTTGATGGCCGACGGATCGAACTGCGGACGCCCGTTGGCACCGGCGAGCGTCAGCCGATGATTCACGTAGTGCGCCGTCTCCGCAAGGTCGAGCGGGCCGAGGTGATACCGGACCGTGATGCGCTGACGGAGTTGCCGGAGTTTTGGTTGCGCGAGTTTGTCACGCAACTCCGGTTGTCCCATCAGAACGATCTGCAAGAGCTTCTGGTGATCGGTCTCCAGATTGGAGAGCAACCGAACCTGCTCGAGCAATTCGTCGCTCAGGTCCTGGGCCTCATCAATGATGAGGACGACGTCGTTGCCCGAGTTCACCTCCGCGAGCACGAACTCGTTGAGCGCGTCGAGGTAAGCGACGCGGTCGATGCCGTGGGCTTTGAGGCCGAACTCCAAAACAATCGCTTTCAGCAATTGATGGCTGCTCAGGCATGGGTTAAGGATGAGCGCCGTCTTGTAGTTCGGGCCGAGTTCTTCGAGGAGTTTGCGGCAGACGGTCGTCTTGCCCGCGCCGACTTCGCCGGTCAACGTGATGAAACCTTTGCGTTCGCGGAT
>CAZMKD010000197.1:0-34973 GCA_964566575.1 uncultured Verrucomicrobiota bacterium | reverse complement strand
TTGAATCGTTTCTCCAGCTCGGCTTTGAGGGCTGGCTGGACCGTCAGTTTGAGATGTGCACGTGCCATGTTCCGGTCATCGCACACCCCGGTCAGATAATCAACCACATTGTTATGATTATCGCAGAGATGTGGTATGAGTGGTGCTGACGGGAATTCCAAGCTTGGCGGTCATCATTAGCGTGATGGCCGCGGCAGTCTCAGCACAGAACCCGCCAATCGGTTGGAGTTTGGTGACGCGAATGCCCAGGGTACGAACCACCTTCCACCCGCCCATGAGTGTTCCGAGGGCGATGAAGAAGTGGCAGATCATCACGACCCAGATTGGGACGTATTGAGACTTGGTCTGATCGTAGAGCCAGACCGGCAGAGTCAGTTTAGTGGTCGAGAGCAGAAAGACAATGATCCCCATCGTTTTCTGGGCATCGTTTGAACCGTGCCCGAAGCTGAAGGCAGCAGCCGACAGCAACTGCAGTTTTCGGAACCATCTGTCCACCCGCCTTGGCGTTTCTCGCCGCACGATCCAGCTTGTCATCACCATCAACCCGAGACCCAATCCCAAGCCGACAACTGGCGACACGAAAATGAACAAGACTGTATTGAACAGCTTGGTGTGAAAAAAATCCTGAAGAATCAGAGCTTCCAGACCAGCTTTGGCCAGTCCGGCCCCAATCAGTCCGCCGACCAAGCTGTGTGACACGCTGATCGGCAGCCCGAAGCGCGTGCAAAAAAAAAGAAAAAGAAATCCACGCCACCGCCCCCATCAGGGTCGATAGCAACATCCAGCTATCCGCGACCTCTTTCTGCACGATGCCACCGCTGATAGCCTTGGCGATATACGTCCCAAACCCGAACGCGGCCACGAAATTGAAGAACGCGGCCCATCCCACCGCCCAACGGGGCGTCAGCACGCGAGTCGAGACGACCGTGGCAATGGAGTTTGCCGCGTCGTTCATCCCATTGAGGAAATCAAACGCCAGGGCGAGGGCGATGATGAGGACAAACAGGAACAGTTCCGTGCTCATACCGGGCCGGTCAGCTCATTTTGACGATGACGCCCTGCAACACGTTGGCTACGTCCTCGCAGCGATCCGTGACCAATTCCATCGTCTCGTAGATTTCCTTCCACTTGATGACCTTGATCGGATCTTTCTCGTTATTGAAAAGCTCGGCCAGAGCTTCATGAAAAATGTCGTCTCCCGCGTTTTCAACCATCATGGATGGCGATGCAGTCCTTTAACACCGCATCGTAGTTCTTGGGCGATCGCATCCCGTGCACGGCCTTGGTCATAAGTTCACACCCGCGGACGATTTGTTTGGCCAAATTGACGGCGTGCTCGTCGGCCGCTCGATGCGAAAAAACGCCATCCGGTTGGCTGCTGCCTCGATGAGGTCCACCACATCGTCAATCTTCAGGATCAACGCATGAATGTCCTCCCGGTCCAACGGTGTGATAAACGTCTTATTGAGACGGTCCATCGTGGTGTGGGCTACTTCATCGCACGCGTGCTCGATGGCACCAAGCTCCCGCGCCAGCGGATCGGCGTTGGCGTAATTCTCCGTGATCTTGAGCAGGACCCTCGCCGCCTCCACCATGTGGTTGGCCGCCTCCCTCGCGCCTCTTGTGTAGCGAATTTGGTGCCGGTTAGCAACCTGCAACGCGTCGGCAACCGCGCGTCGCCTGCGCCAGAAGCCCGCCAACACTGCCCGCTGCATTGAGCAGCCGCGCGGCAGCCAACGGCTTGCGGACAGGAGCCGACTCAACGCCCTACGGCGCAGGCGGGCGCGCACGGAGTTCCGTGCCGTGGCGGATGTCCTTGCCTTCGACGACGAAGACCGCGTTCTCGGCAATGTTCTTGGCGTGGTCGCCGATGCGCTCCAAGTTGTGCGCGACTAACACAATGTCCAGCGCATAGGCAACGGTCGCCGCGTCTTTGGCCATGAACTCCACCATCTCGGCGTCGATTTTCTTCTTGAGCGCATTGAGCTGTTCATCTCGCTTGATGACCGCGCGGGCCTTGTCGGGCTGGCGGTCAACGTAGGCGTGGAGGCTGTCTTTGACCATGCCGCAGGCGATGGTGGCCATCTGGGGGATGATCACGAACGGCTTGAGCGGCTCATGTGCCATCAGGTGCTCAGCTCTCTGGGAGATGTTGACCGCTTGGTCGGCGAGTCGCTCCAAATCGGTGTTGGTTTTTTCCGCCCCCAGAATGAAGCGGAGATCGGAGGCCGTGGGTTGATGGAGCGCGATCATCGTGAAACACGCCTCGTCAATCTCGACCTGTAACCGGTTGACCTCGGCCTCATGCTGCTGGATGAAGGGGAGCACTGTGGCATTGCGCTCGACGAGCGCCTTGATGGCGTCGCCGATCATCGTCTCGGCCAGCGCGCACATCTTGATGAGCTGGTGTTTCAGCTCGTTGAGTTGTTCATCAAAATGACGTTCCATAAAATGACTCCTTCTCAGCCGTACCGGCCGCTGATGTAATCGTCCGTGCGTTTGTCCTTCGGGCTGGTGAAGATCCGGCTCGTCTCGTCGAACTCGATCATCTCGCCGAGGAGCATGTAACCGGAGTAATTGGAGATGCGGGCTGCTTGCTGCATGTTATGCGTCACGATCACTATCGTGTATTTCTTCACCAATTCCAGCATTAGTTCCTCGATCTTTGCGGTCGCGATGGGATCGAGCGCGCTGCACGGCTCGTCCATCAGGATCACCTCCGGCTCCACCGCCAGCAACCGCGCCACGCAGAGCCGCTGTTGCTGGTCCAGCGGCAACTCCAGCGCGGAATGATCGAGCTTGTCCTTCACGTTGTCCCAGAGCCACGCCCCGCGCAGGCTGCGCTCGACGATCTCCGCCACGCGTGCCCGGCTGTTCTGCCCGGCCACCTTCAGGCCAAACGTCACGTTGTCCCACACGGTCAGCGGGAACGGGTTCGGCCGCTGAAACACCATGCCGACGTTCGCCCGCAGCGCGCAGACATCCACCCCGGGCGCGTAGATGTTGCAGCCTTCGAGCAACACCTCGCCGGTGATCTTCACGCCGGGGATGAGGTCGTTCATCCGGTTCAGGACGCGCAACAACGTGCTCTTGCCGCAGCCCGACGGGCCGATCAGCGCGGTGATCTTCTGTTTCTCGACGACCATGTTCACGCCGATCAACGCCTGGAACGCGCTGTACCAGAGATCGAGCTTGGACACCGTGATGACGTTTTCCCGCGCCATGATCTCAGCCAAACCTCCCGGTCACGTAGTCATTCGTGCGCTGGTCGCGCGGCACGGTGAAAATCTGGCTCGTCTGGCCGTACTCGACCATCTCGCCCATTAGGAAGAACGCCGTGTCATCCGCCACGCGGGCGGCTTGCTTGGTATTGTTGGTGACGAGGATGATCGTGTACTTCGCCTTCAACACCGTCAGCGCCTCCTCGATCTTGGCCGTCGAGATCGGGTCGAGGCCCGAACACGGCTCGTCGAGCAGAATGACCTCCGGCTCCATCGCCAGCGTCCGCGCCAGGCAGAGCCGTTGCTGTTGGCCGCCCGACAATCGCAGGCCGGACGTGTGCAACCGGTCCTTCACCTCGTCCCACAACACCGCCGCCCGCAAACTCCGCTCCACCAACTCGTCCAGCCGGTCCCGTTTCACGCCCGACAACCGCGGCCCATAGACCACGTTGTCGAAAATGCTCATCGGCAACGGCACCGGCAACGCAAACACCATCCCGATCCGTTTCCGCAGCCCGACGACATCGACACTCGGATGATGAATGTCCTGCCCGTCGAGCAACACCTCGCCCTCGATGTGCGTGTTCGGCGACAGATCGTTCAGCCGGTTCAGCGTCCGCAGGAACGTCGTCTTGCCCGACCCCGACGGACCGATGATGCCGAGAATGCGGTTGCACGGCACGTCCAGCGTCACCCAGCGCAGCGACTGGACCGGGCCGAAGAACACGCTCAGCTTGCGCACCGTGATTTTGGCGTCGCTCACTTCGTCCTCCGCGCGATGAACCGGTGCATCAGCCAGTACGCCGTCAGGTTCACCAGCAACACCGCGATGATTAGCACCGCCGCCGTGCCGTAGGCGTTTTCGTTTGAGATGCCCTCGCGGGCCAGCGTGTAGAAATGCACCGCCATCGTTCGCACCGAGTCGAACGGCGTCCGCGGCAGCCGCAACGACAATCCCGCCGTGAAAATCACCGCCGCCGTCTCGCTGATGCAGCGCCCGATGCCGAGCATCAACCCGGTCACGATGCCGGGCAGCGCGTTCGGTAACACCACCTTGATCACCGTCTCCCACCGGGTCGCGCCGAGTGAGCAACTCACTTCCCGGTACGAATGCGGAACGGCCCGGATCGCCTCCTCCGACGTGCGGATGATCGTCGGTAGAATCATGATTGCCAGCGTCAACCCGCCCGACAACAACGACCAGCCAAACCCCAGCATCACCACGAAGAAGATGAACCCGAACAGCCCGAAGATGATCGAGGGGATACCGGCCAGGCAATCCGTGCCGAACCGCAGCACCTTCGTCACCCGCGTTTCCCGCGTGTACTCCGTCAGATACACTGATGTGCCGACGCCGAGCGGCAGCGCAATCGCAATGGCCAGCAGCGGGAGCAACACCGACCCAACCAGCGTCGGGAAAATGCCGCCCGCCCGGCCCATGTCTTCCGGGTTCGTGAACAAGAACTTGAAGCTCACCACCGGCAACCCCTTGTTGAGCACGAACCCGATGATGAACAGCAGCGCCGCCAGTGTGACCAGCGTCGCCCCGGCCAACACCGCCACCGCCGCCATCTGCGTGTATTTCGGCGGGATTCTCACTTCTTGTTCACCTTCCCGCCGATGCGTCGGCGCACCGCCGCCATCGCGATGGAATTCAGAATCATGATGACCACGAACAGCACGACGCCGGTTGCGAACAACGCCTGCCGGTGCATCCCGGTCGCCTGGGCCATCTCCATCGCGATGTTCGCCGTCAAGGTGCGCACCGAGTCCAGCGGCGAGTGCGGCATCTTCAACGCGTTGCCGGCCACCATGATCACCGCCATCGTCTCGCCGACCGCCCGGCCCATCGCCAGGATGATGCTCGCCACGATGCCGGACCGCGCCGCCTTCAATACCACCATGTGGACCGCCTGCCAGCGGGTCGCGCCGAGCGCCAGCGCGCCTTCCCGGTAAGTGTTCGGCACGGCGCTGATCGCGTCAGTCGAGATGCTGATGATCGTTGGCAGCACCATCACCCCCAACACCACCGAGCCGGCCAGCACTGACAAGCCGGGACCGCCGAGGTGCGCGCGGATCAACGGCGCGAGCACCACCACCCCGATGAACCCGAACACCACCGACGGGATGCCGGCCAACAGTTCGATGGTTGGTTTGATGATGCGCGTGACCGGCCGCGGGACGAACTCATTGAGGAAAATCGCGCCGGCCACCCCCAGCGGCGCGCCGATGAGCATCGCCCCGAGCGTCACCCAGAGCGACGCGACGATCATCGGGTAAATCCCGAACTTCCCGTCCTGCGGCGACCAGTCCGACGAGAACAGGAAGTTGCGCGGCCCGACCTGAAGCATGAACGGCACGCCTTCCTTGAGAATGAAGACGGCAATCAAGGCCAGACTGGCAATGGCCGACAACGCCACCGCCAACAGCAGCCGCTCGACGACTTTCTCGCGGTTGAACTTCACTGCGCTGGGATCAGTCCGTTTTTCTTGATCGTGGCTTGGCCGGCGGGCGAAAGGACATAATTAATGAAGTCCTTGGCCGCGCCCGCTACCGGCTCCTTGGTGAGGAAAAAGACCGGGCGCACGAGCTTGTAGTGGCCGGCCACGATGGCCTCGACCGTGCAATCCTGTCCATCCACCGGCAGCGCCTTGACCTTCTCGTTGACGACGCCGTGGGTCAGGTAGCCGATGGCGTTGGCGTCGTTGGCGACCGTCTCGCGCACCGTGCCGTTGGAGTCCTGAATAATGGAGTCCTTGGTCAGGCTGATGCCGGTGACGATCTGCTCGAACGACGTGCGCGTGCCCGAACCGGCCTCGCGCGAGACGACCGTGATCGGCGCGTCCTTGCCGCCCACGTCCTTCCAGTTGCGGGTCGTGCCGTCGAAGATGCCGCGCACCTGCTCGGTGGTGAGACCGTTCGCCGGGTTGGCCGGGTTGACGATGATGGCGATGCCGTCGCGCGCCACGGCGACGCTGGTCAACGCCTTTGCCTCGGCCGGCAGGTTGACGAGGTCGGCCATGCCGATCTGCGCCGCGCCCGACAACGCCGCCTGAATGCCCACCGCCGAGCCGCCGCCCTGCACGGTGATGGCGATGTCCGCGCGTTGCGCCATGAACTCCTCCGCCAGTTTCTCCGCAAACGGCTGGAACGCCGTCGAACCCGCGCACGTGACCGCCGCGCGTTTCTTGCCGCAGCCCGCGCCGCCCACTACCAGCGCGCACAACACGACAGTCACGAAAACTTTCCATTGCTGATTCATACACTCGCCTCCTGATTCCAACACACGGCCATGCGCCGCAGGCCACGTGTAACTAATTCGTCACCGAAAAGCAACGCCCTCTTCAGTCACCTTGCTTCGCACGCGCCCGGCGTCTAGAGTGCGGTTGTGAACCCACTGCAGAAAATCTCGGATTACCTCTGGGAGCTGCCGGCCAGCTACAAGCCCGGCATGCGCGTGCCGGGCCGCATCTATGCGACGGAGAAGATGCTCGAGAACATCGTTGGCGACAATTGCCTCGAACAAGTCGCCAACGTCGCCTTTCTACCGGGCATCCAGAAGTATTCGCTGGCGATGCCGGACATTCATTGGGGCTACGGCTTTCCCATCGGCGGCTGTTGCGCGACCGACCCCGACGAAGGCGGCGTAATCTCACCGGGCGGCGTCGGCTACGACATCAATTGCGGCGTCCGCTTGATGCGCACGAACCTCAAGCACGAGGAAGTCGCGCCCCGCATCAAGGAACTTGTCGCGCAACTGTTCCGCGACATTCCCTGCGGCCTCGGACGCGGCAGCGATTTGCGGATTTCGTTCGACGACGAGCGCGATTGCGTTGAGCAAGGCGCGTCGTGGGCCGTCGCACGCGGTTTTGGCAAAGCGGAAGACCTCGACTTCATCGAGGAGCGCGGCCAGCTCGCCGACGCTGAGCCGTCGAACATCACAACCCGCGCGCTCGAACGCGGCAAGAGTCAGGTCGGTTCGCTTGGTTCCGGCAATCACTTCCTCGAAGTGCAGATCGTGGATGAGATCTTTCACGAGGATGCTGCCGACGTGATGGGGTTATTCAAGGGGCAAGTCACGGTGATGATCCACTGTGGCTCGCGCGGGTTCGGCTATCAAGTCTGCGACGATTACCTGAAGCTCTTGCGCAACGTGCCCCAGAAGTATGGCATTGAGTTGCCGGACCGCCAACTGGTAAGCGCGCCGGTGCGCTCGCCGGAGGGCGAGGAGTATTTGTCGTCGATGCGGTGCGCGGCGAATTATGCCTTCGCCAACCGGCAAGTCTTGATGGCGAACGCGGAGCGGGCATTTATGATTGCGTTGCGTATCTCGCCGGCGGAGTTGGGAATGGAGTTGGTCTACGACGTGCCGCACAACATCGCGAAGCTTGAAGAGCACGGCGGTAAGACGGTGTGCGTCCACCGCAAAGGCGCGACGCGGGCATTTCCGCCCGGGCACGCGATGATTCCGGGGCGGTACCGGGGCATCGGACAGCCGGTGCTCGTGCCGGGGGACATGGGCCGGTATTCGTTTGTGCTCGTCGGCGCGCCGGGGGCGATGGAGCAGACGTGGGGGACGGTGTGCCATGGCGCGGGGCGGATGATGAGCCGGGCACGAGCGAAAAGGGAGCATTCGTTCGAGGATTTGGAGAGAACGCTGACCGAGCGCGGTGTTTACATGATGGCGCAGGGGCGCGGGACGGCGCTGGAGGAAGCGCCGTGGGCCGACAAAGACGTGGAAAACGTGGTGGATGTTTGCCATAATGCCGGCCTGGCGAGAAAGGTCGCGCGGTTGCGACCGATTGGTGTGGTGAAAGGTTGATGGAGCGCGCTCAAAAACTTTCTGTGAATATCCCCGACGACGTGGCGTCGAAATCCGTGCATGAAGGAACACAAGCCGAGCAGGACGACCGTGAGTTGGTGGAGCGTTGCCAGCGGGGCGATCTCGCCGCCTACGAGATTCTGGTCGGGCGTTACCGGCAGCGGGTCTACTCGCTTGCGTACAGCATGCTGCGTAACGAGCAGGATGCGACTGATCTTTCCCAAGAGGCGTTCATAAAGGCGTGGCGGGCGATCTGCGGGTTCAAGAAGAACGCGTCGTTTTATACGTGGATCTACCGGATCACGACGAACCTCGGCATCGATTTCGTGCGCAAGCGCGACCGGCGACCGACTGTGCCATTCGAGGAGACGGTCGACCCGGACGCGGACGCGAGTGTAGAGATCGCGCCGTCGAACCAGCCGCTGCCGACCGACGAGTTGCGGCGCAAGGAACTGCGCGCGCAGATTGACGCTGCGCTGTTGGAGTTGTCGCCGGAACACCGGGTCGTCGTTCAACTCCGGGAGCTTGACGGGTTGGAGTACGCCGAGATCGCGAAGGCGGTCGGCTGCCAGATTGGGACGGTGATGTCGCGGCTGCATTACGCGCGGAAACATTTGCAGAAGTTGTTGAGAGACGTGATATGAAAGTTCATCACTCAGAATTGATCAGTGCTCTGGTGGACGGCGAACTGAAGGGCCTTCGTCGCCGGCTCGTCCAGCGTCATGTCGGCCGCTGCGCCGCATGCGCCGCGGAGTACCGGCATCTGCACCATGTCCGAGAGATACTCGCGGCGAATCCGGTCACGCCGAAGATGCGTGACTCGCCGGAGTTCTTCTGGTCGAAGGTCAAACGGGAGATTCAAGCTCGTGAAGGGCAGACGGCTACTGTGCCCATGCCGGCATTGGGTATGGCTGACTGGCTTGGCCAGCATCAATTTGCGTTCGCTTCTGTGGTCACCACGCTCGTGGCGGTCACGGGACTGGTGTTTGCTTTGCAGAGTTCCCGCAACACCTCGGGGCCGGTGGTTATCATTCAGCCGCCCGTCGCAACGGTCGAACACGCGTCGACCTTCATTCCGAACACGGTGGCGACAACGATTGAGGCGACGGATTCCGAGCCGGCGGTCATCTGGGTCTCGGGCCTGCCGTGGGCACCGGACATGACCGAGATGAAAACACAATACGCACAGTTGGACACCTGAGCATGCGCTGGTTGATCCTATTGTCCCTGTTCCTGGCGACGACCAGCCCGGCCGCCGAGGTGCAAGCCCGTCTCATTCGCGCTTCCAGCGACGAAAAACTCGCGGACGCGCGACTCCAGACGTTGCACCCAAAGCTCAAGAAGAAGTTCGGCTATCCCTATTACCAGCAGATGGGCGAAAAGCGGTTACCGCTCAAGTCGGATGTCATGAACCGCCTCGATCTCGGTGAAGGCTTCGTCGTCTTCGTCAAACCGAAGTCCGTCGACAAGAACGTCCACGAACTTGAAGTCGAGTGGACGTCCGGCAAGGCCTCAATCGTCAAAAGTACCGTCAAGATTCCCGAAGGCGGCCACCTCTTCATCAAGGGTCCCGGCGTGGCCAACGACTGGATCTTGCTCGCGCTCACTGTGCACGAGTGATACGCTCGCCGATATGTTGACCGACAAGCTTGCCGCTGATCTCAAACAAGCCATGCTCGCCAAGGATGCCGCGCGCCTGTCCACGTTGCGCATGCTGAAGTCCGCCGTCGAGTACCACAAGCTTGAGAAGAAACAGGAAACCCTCACCGACGCCGACGTGTCTACCGTCATCAAGAAGCAGATCAAGCAACGGCAGGATTCCATCGAAGGTTTTGAGAAAGGCAACCGGGGCGATCTCGCGGATAAGGAGAAAGCTGAACTCGCGATCCTGAAGTCCTATTTGCCGGAAGAGATTTCCCAAACGCAACTCGAAGAGATCGTCAAAGCAGTGATTGCCGAAGTCGGTGCGACCGTGAAAGCCGACATGGGAAAAGTGATGAAAGCCGTCCAGGTCAAGACTGCCGGCCGCGCCGACAACCGGCTGGTCAGTCAGCTCGTTTCGGCGCAGTTGAAGTAAACCCCGAATTCTGATTCGGGGTAAACTCCAACTCAACCGTCGCCGGCGCTTTCACCTCGCACACCAATGTCCCCAACGTTTCGTGCCAGGCGTACAACTTGTGCTTACCCACCGGCACGTCCATGAGCGTGAACTGTCCTTTCTCATCCGTCAAAGTCGCCCACGGATGTGGCAGCACCGCGATGTACGCCGACATCTCCTCGCCGTTGCCGCCGGTCACCCGCAACAGCGTGATGTCACGAAATCCGTCGAGCGCAAACGACTTCTGAAACCCGGCGTACGGCATCGCCTGCATCAGCACCTGAACGGGACGGTTCGTCGAGTTCAAGGACTCCACGCGCACGACGCGCAAGGTGGGATCACTGTTGCGCAGCACAAGCGTCGTCCCGCGCATCGCCACTTGCAGATGCGGCTGCAAGACGCCATCGCGAACCTCCAGCACGGCGTTGGTCGCCGTGGATCGCCCATTACCGGCGCCCAAGTAGACGATTGCGCGACTGACCGGCTGATTCGTGCCGGCCAGATGCACAATACCCGTAATCTCCGCGGCGTTGACACTCAGCGCGAGGCCGAGAAACAAACTAAGTGCGCGCATACCAGTGATAGAGCATGAAGTAGATGATCACGCCGGTCACCGAGACATACAGCCATATCGGCAACGTCCAGCGCGCGATCTCCTTGTGACGGTCAAATCGCCGCCGCGCGGCGCGATAGACCGTGACCGGCACGAGCCAGAACGCAATGAGGGCCGCCAGAATCGTGTGCGAGATCAGAATCGCAAAATACACTGGCCGCACGACGCCCTGCCCTTTAAAAGGTTTACTCCCGATATGGGCGTGATATGTGATGTACGAAATGAAAAAGATGATGGCCACCACCACCGCGCTGGCCATGCAGACTGCGTGCGCGGCCTTGTGTTGCTTCCGGATAAAGGCGTAACCTGCCAATACCAACACCCCACTAGTCGCATTGAGTGTCGCATTCACCGCCGGCAAGTCTGCGATCTCGATCACGACTTCTCCGCGAGCACGCGCTCCACATCGCGCACGAGTTTTTTAAGCGTCTCCAGTTCGAGGCCGTCGTAGTAGCCGCGAATCGCGCCGTTGCGGTCCACCAACACAAACTTTGAGCTATGCAAAATCGGCTCTTCTGCTGTCCCGGCCGTTGCATCCACCGCCAACTTAAACGTCTCCCGCGCCAATCGCCGAATCTCCGGCATCTCCCCGGTCAGGAACAACCACCGCGCCCGGTCCGCGTCGTTCTTCGCAGCATACTTCGTGAGCACGGTCGGTGTGTCGCGACCGGGATCGACCGTGATGCTCACCAGCCTCAAATCATCGCGCACCGGCAACTGCTGTTGCGCCTTCGCCAAATAATGCGTCATGATCGGGCATGAGCCGGCGCAGTGCGTGAAAATGAAACTCGCAATCCACACCTTCCCGCACAAATCCGCCAAACCCACCGGCTTGCCCGAAGCCTCGGTCAGCGTAAAATCGGCCACCCGCCCGTAGTCCGGCCGGGCTGGCTCGGTTCGCATCAAAGTGGCCAGCACGCCAATCACCGGCAACGACAGCAGCGCCATCAAGCCGACACGAATCCAAATCGGCTTCATTGCAAGTCTCCTGCCGTCGTTCGTTGCGCCGCCCATAACGACAGTCCGCACATCACCAGAGCAAACATCGCCGTGACGATAAGAGCGCTCGCCGGCATCGGCTGCCCGTACAATCCCGTGCGAATCGCCGTCACACCGTAGGTTAGCGGATTCAACCTCATCACCCACGCCATCCACGTCTGCGCGCCTGATGCCGGAAATAACGAACCCGACAACAGCCACATCGGAATCAGAAACAGGTTCATGATTGCATGAAACCCCTGGGAAGAGTCCAACTGCCATGCGATCAGAAACCCCAACCCGGTCAACGCAAACGAAACGAGGAACATCGCCACCAACAGCCACGGCAAACCGGCCAGACTGATCGGCACGCCCGCGACCGGCGCGAGCAACAGAAACAGCAAGCCCTGCAACATCGCCAGCGACGTGCCGCCGAGCAGTTTGCCCATCACGATCGCGAACCGTCCGACCGGCGCGACCAACACCGTCTGCAAAAATCCTTCGCGCCGATCTTCAATGACAGAGATGGTCGAAAAGATCGCCGTGAACAACAAAATCATCACGACCGTACCGGTGAAGAAGTATTCGAGATAGCCGTGTCCCTGCGTGGTCTGGAACGACCGTCCCAAGCCCGCCCCTAGTAACAACCAGAAAACGATTGGCGTCACCAGCGCACCGACGACCCGGTCACGTTGACGGAAAAACCGCACCATCTCGCGTTGCCAGAGTGTCAGGGCCGGTAACATCATGATTCCTCGAAGCGGTGACCGGTCAAATGGATGAACACGTCTTCGAGCGTCGGCTTGCCGACGCTGACGGAATCGATCTCGCCCGGGAACGCCTCAATCAGGGCCGGGATGAATTCGTGGCCGCGCGGACGTTCGATGCGCACTGTATTGTCCACAACGCTCGCCTTGACGCCGAACCGTTTCTCGATCTGTTCGCGCATTCCAGCCGGCTCAACCGTGACCACGTCGCCGCCGACCTGCTCTTTCAACGCGGCTGGCCTATCGAGCGCGACGAGCTTACCGCGGTCGAGCAACGCAAGCCGGTTACAACGTTCGGCTTCGTCCATGATGTGCGTTGTCAGCAAGATGGTGACGCCGTTTTTGTCGCGCAGTTCCGTAAGATAATCGCCAAGTTCGCGCCGTGCCAACGGATCGAGGCCAGTGCTCGGCTCGTCCAGCAGCAACAACTCCGGCTTGTGGAGCAGACCTTTCGCCAACTCAACCCGGCGACGCAGGCCGCCGGAAAGATTCTCGACCAGATCATTGCGCCGGTCGGCGAGGTTGAAACGCGCGAGCAATTCGTCCATGCGCTGCCGGAGCGACGCGCCGCTCAAGCCATAGATGTGACCATGATGCCGGAGGTTTTCGGCCACGGTGAGTTTCTTGTCGAGACTCGGTGACTGAAACACGACGCCGAACCGGTGGCGATCCATCGGGCCGCCATCCATCAGCACGCGACCGTCGCTCGGCTTCATCAACGTCGTCAGAATGCGGAAGAGCGTCGTCTTGCCTCCGCCGTTCGGGCCGAGCAGGCCGAAGAGTTCACCGCGTTGCACGCTGAAGCTGACGCGGTCGAGCGCGACGCGGTCGCCGTAGCGATGGGTGAGATTGTCGACGACGACGTTGATCACGGCGGGCTGCCGAAGGTGAACTCGATCGTCTTGGTCTCATCGTTGGCAACGGTGACAATCTGCTGCTGCGCGTCGTACTTCTCGTGCCACGTCTCGACGACGTAATCGCCGGCAGGGAGTTTCGGGATCGTAAACGTGCCACCGTCGCCGGTCACGGCGAAGAACGGATGTTCCAACACGCCGATGTAAGCGCTCATCCACGGGTGGACATCGCACTTGAAGCGCATCATGACTTCGGGCTGGGCGAACACCTTTTTCGATTCCATGCCCTTGGCGGGTTGACCTAAATTGAAGGCAGAGTTTTTCTCGGCGAGGCAATGGATATTGTGCAACGTATCGTCGCTGTTGCGAATCACCAGCACCTGACCGACGAGCATGCCCTGGACGCGCGGCCGGTACATGCAGCCGCTTTGGTCAATCTCGCTGCTATCCTTCGGTGCCGGATATCTGCCGGACACGCCCTGTTTCACGTAGACGAACACATTCCGCAATGTTCCGTCGTCATTGACGAGCACTTCCTCGCTCATGACCTTGTCGCCGTGGGATGCCTGACAATAAGGGTCGGCGCTCATCTTGATCGCGGCTGCCTTCGGCACGTCGCCCTTGAATAAAACCTTGCCGGCAAATGTGCTAGTGCCAAACAGATCCGCCGCCGGCTTGGACGGTTGTTCCGTCGGCGCTGTCGGTTGCTCGGCGGGCTTACCGCAGCCCACCGCCACACAAACTGCGAGTAAGGCACAAAGTCTCATAACTTGTCGAAAATCATCAACGCCACCAACAACGGCAAGTATATCACCGAGGCCTTCAAGAGTCGCCGCGCATCGGTGAAAGACTTTGCGTGGCAGAACCACACCCCGACCGCCAGCATCCCGACGCTCAACATGATCGCGCCGACCAGATACACGCGTCCGGCCATACCGACGAAGGACGGCAAGACTGCCACGCCGATGAGCGCGACGCTGAACAGAATCGTCTGCCGGAACGTGCTCGCGCCGGTCGGGTCAACCACCGTCAACATCTTCAGCCCGGCATTGCGATAGTCATCCTTGAACATCCACGCGATCGAAAAGAAGTGCGGATGCTGCCACACAAACAGAATCGCAAACAAGACCCACGCGCCCGGCTCCAGTTGCCCGGTCGCCGCCGCCCAACCACACAACGGCGGAATCGCACCGGGAATCGCGCCGACGGTTGTGTTAAACCAGCTCACGCGCTTCATCGGGGTGTAGACCAACACGTACAAAAACGCGGCGAGCAGCACGAGAAAGCCGGTCAGCAGATTCACCCACCACACCAACGCCAGCACGCCGACAAGCACAAGGCTGACGCCGTACGCCAATGCGTACGACGGTGAGACGACGCCCGACGGTAACGCCCGGTCGCGCGTCCGCGCCATTTTGCTGTCCACGTCCCGGTCGAGATAGTTATTGAGAACGGCCGAGCCGCCGGTTGCTAAGCCCACGCCGGCCAGAGTTGCGAGCAATACCGACCACGCGGCGTGGCCGCCGAGGAAGAAACCGAGCGCTGTCGTGACCAGCACCATCGTGACAATGCGCGGTTTGGTGAGTTCGAGGAACGCACCCAACGGTGCTGTGCTGCGTATGCCAAGCTGGTACGTCAGCGAGAAGCAAACGCCGAGAATCAGCGCGCCGAGTGCCAGATGAAGAGTGGGCAGGATAATTTGAATGGCGTCGAGCTGACCGGGGGCGAGCTTTGGCTGGCGCACGACCAGCGCCGCAATCCCAAGACCGATTTGCGCCGTCACGAGCGCCAATAAGTAGGTCCGATACCGGACCAGGAGAACGGCGAGTGTCACGACACCGATGGCACCAGCAATGTGCGCGATGACGCCGCGTTCAGAATGGCGGATGGCTGCTCCGAGGATGAGTTGGAGGTAGACGGCAATCGTGGTCGCGAGACTCAAGCCGCGGACGGTACCGGTTGATTCAATCGGCCGCGACTCGCGTGTGCTCAAGGCAAGCGCGATGGTGATACAGAAGAATGCTTGCGCCAGTGCCGCGTGGGCGATGGAGACCGGCGGCGGCAGAAGAAACTTTACGGTGAGTCCGCCAAGCAATCCTTGCAGCAACACCGTGGCGAGGGCGGCGAGGCTGAGGCGGCGGATGAGCGGGTTGCGTTGGCCGAAGAATGCCCAGAGCGCGAGCGCGGTGGTGAGCAAGCCGACGACACTGGCGATGAGGCGGTGGGTGTGTTCGTAGAAGATGCCACCGCGCATGAATTTCAGCGGGAAACGCCACATCGGTTGCGAATACGTGTACGGCCAGTCCGGGACGGCAAGGCCGGCGCGGTTGCTGGTGACGCTGGCGCCGGCAAGAATCAGCACAAACGTGGCGGCGACCAGCAAACAAGCGAAACGGTGAAACCAACGGGACGTCATTCTTCCTTCTGGTTCTCGACTTCGTCGGTGTACCACGACGCGAATTGCTCGTCGGTCAAGATGGTGAGAAAGCCTTTCATCTTGAAGTGATTCAGGCCGCAGAGCTGGGCGCAGGCAATCTCGGTGGGATTGTAGGGCGTGATTGAAATCGTGGTGATGCCGGCGTCGGTGATGCGCTTCACGGCGGAAGTGCTGAGCAACCCGCCTTTCTTGACGACCACCTTGCCGTCCGTGTCTTTGATGTCTTCGGCGGCGATATAGACTTCCAGGTTGCGATTGCGGATCGGCAACGTGACGGTCTCGGTCATTTCGCGGCGGAGGTCGTCGCTGGTCCGGCTGGGCGTGAAGTGAATCGGAATCGTCATGCCGGGAATCGCGTCCTGTTTCACGCGCAGCAACGGCAGGGAAAAACTGTGAATGACGTCCTTGCTGGTGATGTCGAGAATGGCCGGGCGGTTGACCGGCAAGCGCATCTGGTTGATTTCCATCACGTCGTCCGCGCCGTCGCCTTTGCGACTCAAGCCGATGGGGTTGGAGTCGGTGACGAGCTTCGGGTCGGTCTTGCCGAATTTGCCGTCGGGACCGGGGTAATGGATGTTCCAGGCGAACTGCTGCGCGACGATGCGCACGCGGACCGGCTTGTCGGCTTCGGTCGGAAACGCGCTGACCTTCTTTGCCCAGAACGGAATTGAGAGCGTGACGAGGAAAACGATTTCCAGGACCGCCACTCCTGCCTCGACGTAGAACGAGGCGTGTGACTTGACACCTTCGTGGTCGGCGCGCGGGTGCGCGCCTTTGCGGAAACGCACGAGCATAAACAGGAACAACAACACCCAGCCGACGAACAACACCGCCATCATTATGTGCACTAGGCCGTTGAGTGTGTCGATTGCGCCGCCTTCGGCGGAGGCATTGATCGGGAGGCCGAGAAGTTTCTGATAGTTCATACCGTTATCCAATCTCCGGGAGTCCTGCAGGGATGTGCGCGATGACTTCCTCGACGGCGCGATACCGGCGCGCACGACGCACGAAATAGATGCCGAGCGCCGCGAACCCCGCCAGTACGAAGCCGGTTACGCCGAGCAACACGAAGATCCCGAAGTTCTGGGCCTGCGCCTGCTGCGAATTCGGGTCGCCGAAACACACCGTGCAGGCGAGGAGCGCGTTCATCATGTCCTGAATCTCCTGAGAAAAATAACTTCATACACCACCAGCGCGACCGCCATCGCAAACGAACCAATGCCGGTCCCGGTGTAGCCCGGTTGCCGCAGACACCAAGCGCCAAAGCCGAGGCACAGCAGCACGGACACACAGATGAAAAAAATGTGAAACGACTTAAGGGACATGTTCCTTCTCTGTGTGCGATTGCCCGTGCTGCGGCGGGACGAACTGTTGTGGAACATCGAACGCGCTACTGTGATGGCCCTGCTGGTCGCCATACGAAAACAACAGCAGGCCGATCATCACCACGATGAACACCGCTGTCAGTGCCAGCACGCCGTAAATCAGTTTGCGCTCATCAAACAGGTGCATGAAGTAGCCGGCCACAAGCGTACCTTTGATGGTCGCAATGATGACAGCGACGACAATCCCGAGAATGATGCCCATGTGGACATTGGCGGCCATGACGGTGATGATCGTGCCAACGATCAACACCGCGCCGATAATTTTGTAGAGTTTGACCTGCTTGGCGATGTCGTGTCCGCTCATGTCATTTCCCCGGTAAGAGATACAGCGTCGGGAACAAGAAAATCCAGACGAGATCGACAAAGTGCCAGTACAACCCGGCCACTTCGACGCGATTCGTGAACCGCTGCGGCTCGGTCAGCCACATCTTCGAGCCGGGACCCCAGAGGTAGCCGTTGACGATCATGCCGCCGATGACGTGCAAGCCGTGCAGACCGGTCATGGTGAAGTAAATCGCCATGAACACACTTTTCGACGGCAATAGGCCGTGTTCGAATTTCGCCGCGTACTCGAAATACTTGATCAACAAAAACCCGCAGCCGCACAGGAATGTCAGCGCTATGAAGAGCTTATAGCGCGTAAAGTTCTTCGACCGCAACGACGCCCACGACATGACCATCGTCACGCTCGACGTAATCAGGACCATCGTGTTGAGGGTCGCCAGCGGGACGTTGAGGATGTCCGCGCCGTGTTCCCATTGCGGCGAGCCGGCCCGGAGCAACACGTAGCTGGAAAACAGCGCACCGAACAGCATCACTTCGCTCGCAAGGAACAGCCACACGCCAAACTTGGCGTTATACAAGCCGGTATCCGGCCGTTCGTCGACGTTATACGGAATTTCGATGGCCGCTGACATTAGTGCTTATCCTCCGGTTTCTTCGCGATGTGGTCCGGTTCCCATTGCGGGTAGTAATCCTTGTGCGTGTCCGAACCCGGCAAGCTGTACTCGTACGGGCCGCGGTACACCGTCGGAATCGTCAGGAAATTACCGTGCGGCGGCGGCGTGGGTGTGGCCCATTCGAGCGTCGTCGCGTCCCACGGATTGTCCTCGCTCTTCCGTCCCTTCCACATGCTCCAGAAAAAATTGATGATGAACGGCAGTTGGAACAGCGCCAGACACCACGCCGAGACGGACATCATTTTATTGAGGCCGAGCACGTGTTGCGCGTGCAGGTAAGCCGCGCCGCCGTCGTAGAGCCGCCGCGACACGCCCGCCATGCCCTGGATGAACATCGGCATGAAAATGGCGTTCATGAACAGGAGCGATCCCCAGAAGTGAATCCTACCGAGCGTCTCATTCAACTTCCGGCCCGTGACTTTCGGATACCAGTGGTAAATTCCGGCCATCATCGCAAAAATCGTGCCCGGCGCCACGACGTAATGAAAGTGGCCAATGACGTACATCGTGTCGTGCAAATGAATGTCCGCCGTGGCGAGACCGAGCGGCAACCCGGTCAGGCCGCCGATGCCAAACATCGGCAGAAACGCCAGCGCGAACAACATCGGCACGGTGAACCGAATCGAGCCGCCCCACAACGACAGAATCATCGCCGTCAAAATCACGATGGACGGAATGGAGATGATCATCGTTGTCGTTTGGAAGAACGAACTGATGGCGGTGCCCATCCCGGTCAGGAACATGTGGTGCGCCCACACGACGAATGACAAAAACCCGAGCACCAACACCGCCCAGACCAGCGAGTTGTAGCCCCAGAGCGGTTTACGCGTGTTGTTCGCGATGACTTCCGCGACGATTCCAAAGGCGGGCAAGATCAATACATACACTTCCGGGTGCGCCAAAAACCAAAACAGATGCTGCCACAAAATCGCGCTGCCGCCGCCGCTGCCGGGCCAGAGCTTGCTGCTGATGACCAATCCGCTCGGCATGAAGAAACTCGTGCCGGCCACACGATCCATCAATTGCATCACGCCGGCCGCTTCGAGCGGCGGGAACGCGAGCAACAGCAGAAACGACGTGACCAACTGCGCCCATACAAAAAACGGCATCCGCATGAACGTCAGCCCTTTCACCCGCAACTGGATGATGGTGACGATGAAATTGACCGAGCCCAGCAGCGAGGAGGTGATGAGGAACACCATGCCGAGAAGCCACATCGTTTGCCCACGGAAAATCGACCGGGCCGGTGTGGTGACGACCGACAACGGCGCGTACGAAGTCCAACCGGATTGCGCCGCGCCTTCCGGCACGAAGAAGCTCGCCAGCATGATCACGCCGCCAAGGAAATACACCCAGTAACTCGACATATTGAGCTTCGGAAACGCCATGTCCTGCGCGCCGACTTGCAGGGGAACGATGTAATTGCCAAACGCGCCGACCGCCAGCGGGACGATGCCGAGGAACACCATGATCGTGCCGTGCATCGCGCCGAGTTGGTTGTAGAACTCCGGCGCCATGACGCCGCCCGGCATCTTCGGCTCGCCAATCCATTTGCCGAGCAGTGGCATCGGGTGACCAGGATACGCCAGCTGCCAGCGCATCATCATCACGAGGCAGAAGCCGAAAAACAAAAATAGCAGCGACGTGATCCCGTACTGGCAGCCAATCACCTTGTGATCGGTCGAGAAGATGTACTTGCGGATGAAACCGGGCTCGTCATGATGATGCGTGTCTGTCGACATGAAATTCTCCAAGAAAAGGCCTCCCCTCTTTATCAAAGGGGAGGCCTTCGGTCAATAGCCGCAGCCGTTGTTATTCGGCCGCTTTGCTGAACTTGAAGTCCTGCGTCTTAGCTTCGCCGTCGCCGACTTTCACTTTGGCGGACTGCTCGCCATACTTCTCGTGCCATGCGGCGATTTCGTAGTCGCCCGCCGGCAAGCCCTTGAGCGAAAACGCGCCGTCTTCGCCGGTTACACTGAAGAACGGATGGTCAAGCACACCGACGTACGAGCTCATCCACGAATGCACGTCGCACTTGAACTTCACCATCACCTCCGACTTCGTGAACGTCTTCTTGATATCCACCGCGCCGGACGGCTGGCCTTTGTTGAACTCATCGTTATTGGCCGGTAAGGCGTGTACGTTATGCAACGTGTCGTCGCTATTCTTGATCAACATCAACTGACCAGCCTGCATCCCAAACACATGTGGATGGTACTGGCAGCCCTTTTGATCGAGTACGACCGGCGTCGAAGGCTTGTCGTAGGTCTTGCCGTCGGGCAGGCCGCTCTTAATGTATACAAACACGTTGCGCAATGTGCCGTTTTCGTTGACGATCACCTCTTCGCCCTTCAACGGCGCGTCGGCATGCATCGCGTGGCATTGCGGGTCGGCGTCCGTCTTCAACGTCTTCATTTTCGGCGGCGTGCCCTCAAAATTCACCTTGCCGGTAATGGACGCAGTGTCAGCCTGTGCCACGCCCGCCATCAAAAAAGCAGCGATCATGAGTTTCATCGTATTCAATTGGATTCTCCTCTTTCGGTTATTTACTTCTCGGACGTTACTTGTGGCCCGGAATTCAAAGGTTGACCCAAATTCAGCACGTAGTCAACCAGCGCCTCAATCCTCTTTTTCGCATCCCCGCCGAGCACGTCCGGCGGAATAATCTTTGCCGGCAGGCTCGGGCCGTAATCAAATTGCGGCATCCGCGTGCCTGGTTGCTGCGACAGCGGATCGGGCAGCCACTTGTTCACCAGCCAATCCCGCTGCAACCGCGCGTGCCCCAAATTCAACGGCGGCGCGAGGTCCGCGAGCTCCTCCTCCGGTATCTCCTCCAAGGGTTTGCCCTTCACCATGCCCTCCACAATATGACACTTCGCGCATTGCAGACCCTCAAACATTTTTTTGCCCACCGCCAGTTGCTCCACCATCGGCTGCACTTTCGGCGACCGGTACGGGAACTGAGTCTTGCCGTCGAGCGCGAAATACCGGACGAGAATGTTCGCCTCACCATCGCTCAAACCAAACGTCGGCATCCGCGCTTTCAACCACGGCCGAATCTCCCCGGTCGGCGGCGCTTTCAGGAACGCGAACAGCCAGTCCGGATTCGTCCGTTGCCCCTGCTGCATTTGCGTCGGCGTGCCGCTGACCATCGGCGGCTCCATACCGGCAGGAATACCGGAGCCGCGAATCGCTGCGCCGCGACCTTCCACCAGATGGCAGCCCTGGCAATTCAACTCCTTGACCATCCACCGGCCACGCTCGATTTGGAATTCCGCTGGCGAGAGCTGCTTCGGCTCTTTCGCCGTCAACTTCTCATCGGTCATGCCGGCAATGACAGTCGTGATCTGATCGATTTGTTGGCCGGTCAGATTGAACTTCGGCATCTTCAGCAACTCTTGCGGCTTGCGTGTGATCCCGATGCGGCCGGTATCGTAGGAGCGCGGCGCTTTCAACTTCTGGTGCAGCCAAGCCTCACGCGTCTTCTCGATCTCGATTAAGCCAAAATCGATCTTGTTGATTGGTTTGCTACCCCATTCGCTCAACTCGGTGCCGATGGGCTTCGCGTTTTCGAAACCGCGGATGTTGTGACACGCAAAACAGCCGTACCGGCCAATGAGCTTGCTGCCGAGATAAACATTCTTTTTTTGCTCGGCGCTCAACGCGGCAACCGTATCGCGCGCGGCCTGCATCGCGGTCTTGACCTTGGCGATGTGCGCGGTCATCTCGTCGGCTTTCTTGCCCATCGCGTCGTCGAATGCTTCCTCAAACTTCTTCCTGCAGGACGCCTGTTCGGCTTCGTCACGCGCAACCTTGCCGTCGTCCTGGTAGTACGCCATCGTGTCTTCGTCCACGAAATACATCTCGATGGCGTCGGCCAAATCAACCTTCGCCAGTTTCGCCGCAGCAGCTTCGTGCGGCAGCGTGACCTCAAGATACTCCAGCGTGACCTCGTCAAGCTTGCGCGAATCGACGGCCGGCAACGATTGCTTGTCCGTCTCCTCGTTGCGCAGACCGGCCAGATACTCAGCCACGTCCGCCGCTTCCTGATCGCTCAAGCGCAGGTCCGGCATTTTGGTCTTCGGATGATACTGCTTCGGGTCTTTGAGCCACGCGAACAGCCACGCGCTGGTCGTCTTGCTGCCGGTACCGTCGAGTTGCGGGCCTTGTGAACGGAAACGCCGGTATTGCCATGCGTCGAGATACTTCGTGAGCTTGGCCGGCACTTTCATGTCCACGAGTTTCTCGCCCACGACGTGGCAGCCCAGGCAACCGAGTTGGCTGACGAGTGTCTTACCGTGTTCGGCATCACCCGTGACCGGCGGCGCGGCGTACTGCGGCTTCTCGCTGACCGTGAACAGAAATTCTGAAACCGCGTTGATCTCGACGACGTCGCGCTCGGCGTCCTTGTTGTTATCGAGCCCCCAGAAGCGCGGCATATACGTGTTGGGGCGGAACGCGGCCGGGTCGGCGAGCCATTTGCGCGTCCAGTCTTTCGTGTCCTTGCCGGCAATATTGTAGAGGCTCGGCCCGCCCTTGCGCAGCGTGCGAATCGGAATCGTCAACTCCGCGCCGGGCTTGAACGCGACGGTCTGATTGAGCTTTTGCACCTCGACCGGATCGACGTCATACGACTTGCACACGCTCTCGAAATCTTCACCGTCTTTGACTTTGTGGACGCTGTAGGATTCGAGCGGCTTCATCTTGTGGCAACTCCAGCAACCGAGTTGTTCGATGAGACGGCGACCATGGTCGAGTTCCTCGCCGCCGGTCAGATTCGTCTCTTCGTTGTGGCACTTGAGACAACTGGCTTGGACATACTTCTTCCCACGCATCGGCTGCGTGAGAAACTCCTGCTCTTCCCAGTGATAATTCTTCACCCACGCCTCGTGCTGCGTCATCTCGACCGGCTTCGCATCCTTCGGCGGGTCTTCGTCTTCGCCAAGCGGCGTCCACTTACCGGCAACTTGAACGTATTGATGTTTCTCCTCCATGTCCGGCGTGTGACCGGCGCGAGAGAAACTCGTCTCGCGATCCCAGCCCCAGTGGCACGACGTGCAGCCGTACTTGCTGGCCGGGTGTGGCGAGTTTTCGCCGACGAACAAATCGAGCTTCGGATGATTGCGGAACGGCTCCGGTAACTTCGACCATTCAATGGCCTCGACCTTCTTCTTCTGCCGCCACGAAATCTCTTCGGGCGTCGGATCTTTCCGGTCGATCGCCTTGTGACAGGTGATGCAGCGGTCCACGCGCGGCACGGTCGTGAAGTTGACGTCAATATGATGCGTGTCGGCAATGATCTGCTCGACCTTGTAGGTGCCGGCGGCGAATTCGATCACTGGCGCGTTGACGACGCCTTGCACGAGTGAGCTGGACAACTCTTTGAGGCGTTTGGTCAGAAGCCCGCCTGTCGACTCAAGCCGCTTCTTTTCTTTCTCGAGCTTCTCGTGTTGCCCGACGATCTCCGCCAAATTGGCCTGTGCCATCGCCAGTTTCGCGTCGGCGTCCTGCTTGCGGAGGTCGAGTGTGTCCACGAGTTTGTTCTGCGCGCCAACCTTATCCTGCCACTCGACGACTTCCGGGACGTCCTTCTTGAGTTCGTGACGTTCGAGCGCCGCTTCGTAGAACGACCGGTATTGGTCGCGCAACGCCTTCTGGATCGTAAACTCGCGCGTGGTCAGGTCGTCCGCGACTCTCAACTTGTCGACTTCCGCCTGGGCTTTGTCTCGTTCCGCGCGCTTGGCATCGATGTCCTTCTGCGCTGTCGCCAAATCGGTGTTGATCTTGTCGAGGCCGGCTTCCTGTGCGCGGAGTTCGGCAGCCTTGGCATCGGCGGCGAGACGCTTCCTTTCCAAGCCGTAGAACTCTCGCTGGTAATTCTTCCATTCCCGGTCGCCGCGCAAACCGAGCCAGGAAATCGTCCCACCGGAATAATCGCTCCAGACCATCAACACGCAGCAGCCGACAAACAGCGCGCTGCTGATGAGAAACCACCAGTGCAAGCGCGGAATGTTGTACTCGTGGAGAGTCTCGGGTTGGTTTCTCATCGGCTCAGAATTTGATCCACGGGGTGTCGATGAAATACTTGAGGTTCATGGTCCAGCGCAGCACCATCTTCAGTGGCAGCGTGAACATGGTGAGAAACAGCATCACCGTGATGCAGTACCGGATGAAATCCATCTGCGCATAAAGCTTCTTCAGCAGCGTCTTCGACAACACACCCGGCAAGGCCACGAAATACGCCGCGAGAAACAGGATGCCGGCAAACTCCTTCTTGCACGCCTGACCGACTTCGTGCGCGAATGCGCTGATCGATACCAAGTTGGGCGGGAGAAGTTGCGGCACGACGTTCTTGACCGACGGCAAGCCCTGATTGAACCACTCGATGCCGGTCATCCGGTAAAGCTTCTGAAACCACACGACCCAGACGTAGTCGGAGAGATTAACATTGTTCAGCGCGACGACCTTGTGGGGATCCCAATACTCAAACGGCCCAAAAAAATTCCAGCCTGGGCCACGCAAGAACGTGCCGGTGATGATCATGAACACCCATAGCGCGAGATAACCGTACAGAAACGTCGTGATCGCCATCTTGCGCTCGGAAAACGAGTAGTAGCCGTTGCCCTTCGGGTTGGTGTCGATGTACGGGATGGCCATCAGTCCGATAATGATAATGGTGGGCAACACCACGCCGGCATACCACGGATCGTAATAGACCAGCATCTCCTGCAACCCGAGGAAGTACCACGGCGCTTTCGACGGGTTCGGCGTCGCCGAAGGATTGGCCGGTTCCTCCAGCGGCGCACGCAACCAAATCGCCCACACAATCAGCGCGACCGTGCACAGAATCAGCGCAATGAATTCGATGTAGAGCAGGTCCGGCCACACCCACGTCTTCTGTTGCGAAGTCTCGCGCTCGTCCGACGGGAGTTTCTGCTCGGCGCGGCGCTCGTTATTTACCGCCTGCGTCATCGCCAGCCAGAGGCAGAACGTCGACAAGAACAGCATGATCGTAATCGGCACATTGTCCGGCTTGCCGACGATGAGCGCGAAATTCTTGTCCCACATCCCGAAGCCGACGATCGCCGCCTCGACCGCGATCACGAGCAGACCAACACTCCAGTTGAAGACATACCTGCGGAAACGCAGCATTAGCATCAACGCAATCGAGGTAAGTGAAAAGCTGAGCCACGGATTGGCGAGGACATTCGCCCACCCTTTGAAAGCTTCGAACAGTGGTCCGTGATTCATCGCTTACAGGGGACCGGACACGCCGCCGTCCTTGCGGATGCGCCAAAAATGTACCGCCATCAACACGGCCGCGCCCAGCGGAATCGCGATGCAGTGCAACACATAGAATCGCAGCAGCGTAGTACCGCCCAGTTCCTTTGCACCGATCAACATGAAACGCGCGTCGTCGCCGGGATGAATCAACGGCACGCCGCCAATCTGCAAAAAGTCCGCGAACGGTCCGGCCGCGCCCATCACCGGCGTCGCTTTCGCCATGTTCGAGCCGACGGTGATCGCCCAGATTGCCAGCTGATCCCACGGCAATAAGTAGCCGGTAAAACTCAGCAGGAATGTCAGCACCAGCAAAATGACGCCGATACACCAGTTGAATTCCCGGGGGGGCTTGTAGCTACCGGTCATGAACACGCGAAACATGTGCACCATGACCATGATCACCATCGCGTGTGCGCTCCAACGATGCAGTTCGCGCATTATGCCGAATGGCACTTGCGCGCGGATGTCGAGCATGTCGACGTACGCGCCTTCGACCGTCGGCCGATAATAAAACATCAACAGCACGCCGGTCAGAGTCAGCACGAGAAACAGGAAGAACGACAACCCGCCGGCACACCACGTATACCGGAGTTTCACGCCGCTGGTGCGCACCTTCGTTGGATGCAAGTGCAGGAACACATTGCCGAGCACGATCAACACGCGCTTGCGGTCCGTGTTCGGGATGCCGACGCGAAAGATGGATTTCCGGACCTGCGACTCAACACTCTTAGCTGATTCGATAATCTTCTTCATACCGTGATGAACGAGCGCGGATCTTCGAACTCGCCCTTCTCTTCAAAAAACAACCGCCCTTTGTTGACCACAGCCTGCCCGTCGTCGGCCAATGACATTTCATACCGGCGCAACCAGTTCGGCGCCGGGCCTTCGAAGTTCTTCCCTTGGATGGTGAATCCGCTGCCATGGCATGGGCACTTGAATTTACGCTCGGTCTCCATCCAGTTCGGCGTGCAACCGAGGTGTGTGCAGACGACCGAGATCGCGAAAATCCTCTGACCATCGTTGACGACCCAGAACTTGCCTTTGGACTTGTAATCCTCGTTCACCGTCTTCGGCGGATAGTTTGACGGCGGTCCAATCTTGAAGCTCTCGACGCGCGTAAAATCCACGCGCGGCACGATGAACGCGAACATCGCCGTCAGCGCCCCGCCCATTGCCGCCGCGAACGTTGCCCACCCCAACGCCAGGCTAATGAAAAATTTCCGGCGCGACATCGGTTTACCTTCGGCGTCGATAAAGCCTTTGACCTTCAAGCGCCGAATAGCCTGTTCGCGCGGTGACAGCTCCAGTGTTTCCGGCATCCTATTTTTTCCCTAAATCATTCAACTGCTGAATCGCTGCGTTCCGTACCTGCAAATCCAAGTCGTCGCGGCTCACTTTTTCCAGTGCTGACGTTTCGTTCAATTTTCCCAACCAGTTGACAGCGGCGATCCGGTAGCGCTGCCGGTTTTGCAGCGTGACGTCCGTGAACCGGTCGACGTATTCCTTGTCCAACAGTCGCACCAACTGATCGCTCCCCGCCCGGTCACCCTTGTTCGCGAGCGCAAACGCCGCGTTCCATTTCACCATCTCATCGGTGTCGTTGAGCGCACCCACCAATACCGGCTGCGCCTGCTGACTTTCCAGAAATCCCAGCGCGTACACGGCCATCAACCGCACCGACGGCTCATCGTGCTTTGTCAGCCGAATTACTGGCAATGCCGATTCGCTATCGTGCAACTGCGCCAGCGCCCACAGGCAATTCTTGACAGTGTCCGCATCGCTGTCGTTTAGACCGCGACGCAACGCCGGCAACGCATCCTTGTCCGCCAACAACCCGAGCACCAGCGCCAGATACCGGCGCGTCTTCGCATCCTGACCGGCGCTCTCCTCGAATACCTGGGTCAACTGCGTGGCCGCCGCCGGATTGCGCGCGAGGAACTGTTCCCGGTCGCCACTGATCTGCGCCGTCACATCGAAAATGCCCTGCCAACGTTTCGATTCCTGGATGTAATTGAGGAGATATTGCGCTTGTTGGCCGCGCTTCGTCCCGCTGCTCGATTGCAACGCCCGCACGTAATCGTCGAAGTCTTTCCGCTCCGACGTCATCCACATGAACAATCCGCCCAGTGCGACGCAGAACGCCACGACCACCAACGGAATCACGACCAGTTGCACGATCAACGTGACCGGCCGCGACTTTTCCTCCGGCAACTCCTCACTCATTGCAAAGAACTAGTGTTTCTCCAATTGATGTGGCATCATCGCCGCGCGATGAGTCGGCGCGTTCGGCACTATGATCGCATCCTTGTCGCACACGATCTCGCACAGCCGGCAAGCCACGCAATCCTCGGCCACGACTTCCGCCACCTTGTAATGACCCGCCCCGGTATGGGTCGGGTCTTCGGTCATGAAAATGCAGTCGAACGGGCAAATGTCCACGCAAAACTCGCAACCCGTGCAGTCGTCGATGATGACCTTCGCCTTCGGGATGTCCTTGGGTTTGATACGCGTGACAAGATTGCCGTATTGATCTTCAATGCACGAGACCGGACAATAAATGGCGCACACGCCGCAGTCGATGCAGCCCTCTTCATGGATGACGTAAAGCTCCTTTGACTTGCCGCTGATCGTATCCGTGGGACACTTCAGCTCACAAACGGTGCAGCCGATACAGGCGTCATTGATAAAATATGCCATCGTCTCGACCCTTTGAGAAAACTTTCACAAAGGACTATAGCGACCTGGCAATTTCTGCGCAACAGGGAAAACATTGGATCCGGCGAAGGGAATCGAACCCTCCTCGTCGGTTTGGGAAGACTAGACTGTAATTTGCACATCAGGAACAGCCGCTTCTTATTGCATGAATCTGAACCGCCGCCACTCACTCGCCCGCACCCACCTGCCTTCGACAGATGCTCCGCCGCGATCCCCGCCAGTTCCGCCGCCCAGTCCCACCAGCAAAAATGAAAGCGGCGCACTCCGTTGAATGCGCCGCCCTCAGTTTTCTGCGCTTGTATCTTCGGATCGACGGGGTTGATGGTTTCTGGGCTCGACCACTGGAGCCTCGGTTGCTCTAACCCGCCCCCCGCATCTCAAAGACCAAGAAACTCTCGGCGATAGCTCACTACTACGATCCTTTGACTCTTAGAAACGCCAACAAGATCAGCACAGCGAAAACAACAACGATCGTGAGATAAACAATTTTCTTGTTCTTTTTCTGCTCGTCCATGTCCAATCCTCCTCAACTCAGAGTTTGCCCTTCGCAGCCGCCAGTTCCCGCCGCCGTTCCCCGTGGGGTGAAATCGCGGCTATTGTTTCATCGGGCGCTCTTCGCGGGGCTTGGCTTCGTTGACTTTTAGTGGCCGACCATCCAGTTCCTTGCCATTGCGATCAGCCACAGCTTTGGCGGCTTCTGCCTCAGAGCCCATCTCCACGAAGGCAAATCCTTTGGAAATGCCGGTGACTTTGTCCTTGATCAGTGCGCAACTGACCACGTTGCCCGATTGCTTGAACAAGTCGAGAACTTGGTTTTCCGTTGTGTTCGGTGATAGGTTGCCGACGTATAGCTTCGTTGCCATAATAGTAATTTCCTCCAATTTGTGAACGAGGCTGAGATTAGTGTGTTCCACGTCAAAAGCAAAGATTAAAGAAAGCTGCCCCATTCTTGCCCGTATCTCGCCGCCTGATCCCCTCATCAACCCACCCTCAACATCGCCCCAAAACCGCCACCCCGGCACTCAGCCGACAGGGCGATGCTCACCCATTTTGGGTGATCGCAGAAATTAAAGATGTGGCGAGACTAGGGGCGAAACGAAACAGCACAAGCCGCCTGAATTCAGCCGCCTGTGCTCGTGCAAGTTTTGGAGCGGGCGAAGGGAATCGAACCCTCCTCGTCGGCTTGGGAAGCCGATGCATTACCACTATGCTACGCCCGCTTCGTACAGCGCCGGTATTCTCGCCAAATTCCCATCCGAATCAAGACCAAGTTTGGAGTGCGGTGGCTTGCCACCGCTGTGCCGGTCGCACAGTCCGACGCGCGAAAGACAAACGACAAAGCTGCGGCAAGCCGCAGCACTCCAAAGCCGGCATTGCCCTCCACCTTTAATTTTGTCATTCTTCTGTTTGCCATGCCCGAGTTTCTTGAGAAGTTCCTGCTCGCCTTCATCCCGCTCTTTGTGGCGATGGATCCGGTCGGACTCGTTCCGTTTTTTCTCGGCATGACCCAAGGCGTGGAGCGCCCGCGCCGCGAACGAATTGCGTGGCAAGCCATCATTACTGCGGCCGTTGTCGCAGTGGGGTTCATGTTTCTCGGGCGATGGACGTTTCGCGTGCTTGGTATCAGTGTCGGCGACTTTCAAGTGGCTGGCGGACTGATCTTGCTCGTCCTTGCGTCGCGCGACCTGCTACGCACACGGATCAATGAAGAATCGCTGCCGGAAGATTTCGGCATCGTCCCCCTCGGCCTGCCCTACATTGCCGGCCCGGCCACATTGACAACGTTGGTGATTCTGATGGACACGGTGGGTTTCGTTTTCGCGCTGGCCTCGCTCATCGCGAATCTAATTCTCATTGCTGCTGCGATTCATTATGCGGATTGGCTGGCGCAGAAATTTAGCCGCGCCGGCCTTCGCGCTGTTTCCAAAATCATTGCCATGTTGCTCGCCGCGATTGCCGTCAGCATGATCCGGCGCGGCTGGCAAGCGATGTAAAACCATGCGCGCCTTCCTGCTGCGACGGCTCGGCTCTCTGCTGGCAGCGCTGTTCGCGGCCAGTGTCGGCATCTTCCTCCTCGTCCGGCTTGTGCCGGGCGACCCGGCCCGGCTGCTCATAAAGAATCCCACGCCCGAAAAGCTGGCCGAAGTCCGCGCGCGGCTGGGGCTCGACCGGCCCTTACCGGTGCAATACGTCATCTGGCTTAAGAACGTTTTCGGCCGCAGAAGCTTTGGCGAATCCGTCGTGACCGGCCGCGATGTGAAGGAGGAACTCGCGCGCACGTGGCCGGCAACGATGGAGTTGGCGGTCGCGGCCATGTTCCTCGCAACGCTCGCTGGCGTGTGGCTTGGCGTCTTCTCCGCCCGGCACGCGGGCACTTGGAAGGACACGCTCGGCACGACCGTCAGCCTCCTCGGCCTGAGCGTGCCGGTCTTCTGGCTCGGGCTGCTGGCGATGTTGCTGTTCTCGCTCCAACTCGGATGGCTGCCGGCAGGCGAGCGCGGCGACTGGCGAAACTTGGTCATGCCGGCCTGCGTGCTCGCAACCATACCGGCTGCGTTTGTCGCACGCGTGACCCGCGCGGCGGTGCTCGACACACTCGGCCAGGATTTCATTCGCACCGCTCGCGCGAAGGGCGCGAGCGAGCGCGCTGTGCTCTACCGGCACGCGCTGCGGGCGGCACTGGTGCCGGTGGTGACAATGATCGGCGTCGAGTTTGCGTACCTGCTCGGCGGCGCAGTGCTGACGGAAACGGTGTTCGCGTGGCCGGGTATCGGCCGGTACGTCGCGACGGCGGTGCTTGCGCGCGACTATCCGGCGATTCAAGGTTCGTTGCTGGTGTTGGTGGCAATGGTGATGGTGATGAATTTTGCAGTAGACCTTTTGCATCATGCGTTGGAACCGAAACTCAGGACTTAGAGCCGGCGGCGTACTGCTCGCGGTGATTGTCGTAGCGGCGCTGCTCGCGCCGGTCATCGCCAGGCACGGGCCGACCGAGCAACCGTACCGGGTCGAGGCGCTGGCCGGGCCTTCCGCCGAACACTGGCTCGGTGTGGACGGCGCCGGACGGGACGCGTTCACGCGCTTGTTGTACGGCGCGCGGGTGACGCTCGGCATCGCACTCGGCGCAACGATCATTGCGATTTGCGGCGGCGTGTTGCTCGGCACAATGGCCGGGACGCTCCGCGGCGTGTTCGACGCGGTCATCAGTCACGTCGTGGACTTTCTGCTGGCGTTTCCGTCAATCTTGCTCGGGCTGGTCGCGCTCACCATAATGCGGCCATCACCGACGAGCGTCGCGATCGCGGTCGGAGTGTCATCATTGCCGACCGTCGTCCGGCAAGTGCGCGCGACATATTTGTCCGAAGGGGCGAAGCAATACGTGCTCGCGGCGCAAGCGATGGGAGCGGGCCGGTGGCGCATTGCGGCAGTGGAGATTCTCCCCAACTGTGCGAGCCTCATTTTGGCGCTGACCTCGTTGACGCTCGGTGGCGCAGTGCTGGAGGCGGCCGGGCTGGCATTTCTCGGTTTGTCTGGTCAGCCCGATGTGGCCGAATGGGGCATGATGTTGCGCGAAGAGCGGAGCGCATTTCGCATTGCACCGTGGTTGTGCATCGCGCCCGGCATCGCCATTGCATGGACGGTGCTGGCGTTCAACCTGATCAGTGACGGATTGCAGTCACGAGCAAACGCACGCTGAGCGCGAGGGCGACAGCGATGAAGATGGGCCGGATGAATTTCGCGCCGCGCGCCACGACCATCCTGGCGCCGAGTTGCGCGCCGAGGAGTTGACCGGCGCCCATCACCAGCCCGGCCATCAGCTGTGTCTTGTCGCCAATGAGAAACATCGCAAGTGAAGCCGCGTTGCTGGTGAAGTTCATCAACTTTGTATGGGCGGTGGCTTTCGTGAGGTTGAAGCCGAGCAACACGACATACGCCATCGCCCAGAACGAACCCGTGCCGGGGCCAAAGAATCCGTCGTAGAAGCCCAGTGCCAGGCCGAAGACGAAATGAAACGTCGCCGACTGCATGCGCGGATGCGCGTCGATGTCCCCGAGCGTTGGGCGAAGGAGAAAGTACAGGGCGATGGCGATTAGCAAGAATAGGATGACAAGGCGCAGGAAATCGGGATGTAGCCGTTGCACCGCCACCGCACCGAGCACAGCCCCCATCGCTGTGAACATGACGCCGGCCGTGCTCTCGCGGAAGTCAATGAGACCGGCACGACCGTAGTGCCATGTGGCGGCGCCCGAGCCAAAGACCGCTTGCAGTTTGTTCGTCCCGAGCGCGTCGGATGGCGGCAGTCCGAGACCCAACAACACCGGCACGGTGATCAGCCCGCCGCCACCGGCAATCGAATCAATCCAGCCGGCGACCGCACCGGCGATGAATAGCAGAGGTATGAGATTCATGGGACATGCCGATGATGCTCCGAGTGGGAGTGCCCGAGCAAGATTGTGCCCCGAGCAAGATTTGACTTTGCGGATAGCGGCGGTTAGTTTGGGCGCGGTTTTCGGAGGGGTGCCAGAGCGGTTGAACGGGCTGGTCTCGAAAACCAGTATAGGCCTACGGTCTATCGAGGGTTCGAATCCCTCCCCCTCCGCCACATCTGATACCTTGTACGCCACGTCACTTACGTGGCGTCCCCGGCGCGCCGCGTGAGGTCACAGGGCCTAAAACGTCCCCCGATACGCCCGCGCCAGTAGCGTCACCGGATGCAATACCTCGACGTTCACTCCAAAACGTTGAGCGCCGTACCGGAGTTGGCCGATGCAGCCGGGATTCCCAGTCGCAACAATGGATGCGCCGGTCGCGGCGATGTGTTTCATTTTGCGATCGAGTAACGCCATGCTCATCTCCGGTTGCGTGACGTTGTAGATGCCAGCACTGCCGCAACACCATGTCGCCTCCGACAACTCGACGAGTTCGAGGCCGGGGACGGCGCGCAGAAGCTCGCGTGGCTGTCGGGAAATCTTCTGCCCGTGCACCAGATGACAGGCATCGTGGTACGTCACTCGGCTTGGCAATGACTTCGGCGCCACAACGCCGATCTCCGTGAGGAATTCGGCGATGTCTTTGACTTTGCCGGCGTATTCGGGCGCGTGTTTCATGAACGAGCCGCACCCGGCGCTGTTGACGATAATCACCTCGACGTCTTTAAAGGCGTCGGCATTTTGACGGGCGAGTGGCCGGGCCAACTCCAATTCGCCATTGTGCGCCAACAGTGAGCCACAGCAGACTTGCGTGCGCGGGGTGACCACTTCGCAGCCGTTGGCCAACAACACGTCCACCGTGTCACGGTTGACATCGGCGTAGGCAACATCCTGCACACACCCGATCAGCAGTCCCACGCGATAACGCACCGTCGCCGGCCGTTCGATTTCGCGAATCAACTTGAAGGAGAATTTGTCGCAAATTCTCGGCCGCAATTCATAAAGTTCGCGCAGTCTTCCCGGAAGAATGGCCGGCGGGATATTGATTGCGCGAAGAAGTTTCGCCACGGCTCGCAGTCGCGCCGGCTTCGCAAACAACCAACGCATCAGCCACCCGCCTACGCACGCCCCAGCGCTACGGCGGGCAAGCGCGCCGCAGAAACCGACTTCGGCGCGGGCGTGCTCCAGCATCTCCGCATAGTTCACCCCTGCCGGGCACGCCGTTTCACACGCGAGACAGCCGAGGCAAAAATACATTTCGTCGGCAAACTGCGGTGAGTTGGCCGCCAGTTTGCCGTCAGCCACAGCTCGCATGAGCTGAATTCGTCCGCGCGGACTGCTGGTTTCGTGTTTCGTCGCGTCGTAGGTGGGACAGGTCGGCAGGCACAGGCCGCAATGGATGCATTGCTGCAGGACGGAGTAGTCGAGTTGTTGAAGCAGATTCGACCCGCTCATACGACTGGCAGTTTAGCCACAGATGCACACGGATGGAACACGGATTGTTGCGGGCTGTTCGATGCGGTACGCCGGGGATCGCGCCCTACCACTCCAAGCATGATATATCGTATAGTGATATATCAGCCGATGAGCGCGGATTTGATTCGACTATGATGGATGAGCGAGAATGCGAACTCAGTCCCGCTTCGGCACGATGATGCCGTAATCTTCGAGCCATTTGGTCAGTTGGCCGGGAATCGTTGCTTCGGGATCGTGCGGGTCGAATTCCTTGTAAAGTTTACCGGCGAGGTCGGCTTGAAGGATTTTCACGGTACGGTCCTTCAGTAGGAGCACCGGCTTGTTCATCGCCATGAGATAACCGACTTCAAGACCGACGTTCGCATTAGGTTCATCGGTCTCGATTCGCTCGTAGACGGCGATTCCAAAACTGCATCCGTGCAAATGAGTCCGGACATTGCCCCACAAATCAGCGTGAAACTCGTTCTCATCGGCGCGGATAATGGTAAGGTCGTTCTCGTCGCCTGCTTTCCTGACAATCTCTACAATGCGTGCGTATGGTTTCGCGGCTGCGAACCGCATGATAAGGAAGCCAAGTTTTTTCGCGTCGGGATACTTCGCCCGCAGTCGGTCGAGTGACATGGTAATCTCTGGCGGATGCAACTGGGCAAGTGTAGAAATCGGCTTGGCAGTCTCCACTTCCGCGAACCCGAAATCCACAGCCGTGTAGATTAGAGCCTGTCATGCACTTTTGGCGAAGAGCGATTGGAGCATGAGCATCGCGAAGGCGAGCCAGTGATAGCCGGCGAGCGTAGCCGCGAGTCGTTCGTAATCGCGCGCCAATCGCCGGAAACGTGCGGCCCACGCGAATGAGCGTTCCACCACCCAGCGGCGCGGTAACAACACAAAGCCGCGCTTGGCTTCCCAATGTTTCACCACTTCCAGTTGCATCCCG
>CAZMKD010000196.1:0-2470 GCA_964566575.1 uncultured Verrucomicrobiota bacterium | reverse complement strand
ACTTGGAGCAACTACGTCAACCCCTACATCGGCGTCAACTGGGACATCGATGAGTTCCATGGCGGGTACGGCGTCGCTGGTATCAGCCACACCTACGACATGACCAAGCCGCTCAACTTACCGGACGGTATGGCGCTCAGCATTGTGCCATCGGCGCAATTGGGCATCGACTTCGGCTACAACTCGCGACGCACCGGCTCCAACGTCAATTGGAACGACGTGCTACTCGGCGTGAGCGTACCGTTCTACATCACGCCGCCGTTCTGCATTCATGCCGGCTTTCAAGTGTCGATCGCACTCAATTCGCTCAACGACATCGGGCAGGGTAACGAGCGCATCGCCAACGTCGGCGTCAGCTATACGTTCTAACGCAGTCAACCAACCCATAGGAGAAGCAACCCCATGAAGCAAATGAGAAAAATCACGACGTGGTTCAGCTTGCTGCTGATCGTGTTCGTCGCGGTCGGCGCGCTGGGCACTGTCTGGGCCGAGGAGGCGCCCGCACCGACGGTGGAGGAGCGCCTCGCGGATGTCGAGGCGTATATCAACAACACCGGCCAGGCGGCCGGCACGAAGGTCGCCGGGCCAGGGCCCGGTCATAACGCGTGGATGATGACCAGCACAGCGTTGGTGTTGTTCATGACGCTGCCGGGATTGGCGCTATTCTACGGCGGCTTGGTGCGGCGCAAGAACGTGTTGTCTGTGCTCGCGCAGTGTTTGGGTATCGCCGGCCTCGTCACAATTCTGTGGTGGGCCGTGGGCTACAGCCTCGTCTTCTCGAAAGGCGGCGCATTCTTTGGCGGATTGGGCAAGGCCTTCCTCAAGGGCGTGGGGCCGGCGCCGAATTCGGACTACGCGTACTGGGTTTCCGAGAACGTTTTCTCGATGTACCAGATGATGTTCGCGATCATCACGCCTGCGCTGATCGTGGGCGCGATCGCCGAGCGAATGAAATACAGCGCGGTGTTGCTGTTCGTGGCGCTGTGGATGTTCGTGGTTTACTTCCCGCTGGCTCACATGGTCTGGGGCATCGACGGATTGATGAACGGCGTGTGGAATGCCGGCGCGAAAATCAAGGCGATTGACTTCGCCGGAGGCACCGTCGTGCACATGTCATCGGGCTGGTCGGCGCTGATGCTGTGCTTGATTCTGGGCAAGCGCCTCGGGTTCGGCAAGCAACCGTTTGTGCCGCACAGCATGGTGTTGTGTATGGTGGGCACCGGCATGCTGTGGGTCGGCTGGTACGGGTTTAATGCCGGCAGCGCGGTGGCCGCGGATGGCATCGCCGGCAATGCCTTCATGACCACGACGTTAGCTGCAGCAGTCGCTAGTGCGACGTGGGCGGGACTGGAGTGGGTTCTGCGCGGCAAACCAAGCATTCTCGGCTTTTGCTCGGGCGTCGTGGCCGGCTTGGTGGTGGTTACCCCCGCCTGCGGGTTCATTAATGCGACGGGCGCCATGATCATCGGCGTGTTGGCGGGGCTGATTCCGTTCCTGGCCTGCGTGAAACTGAAATCCGCGCTTGGCTATGACGACGCGCTGGACACATTCGGCGTTCATGCTGTGGGCGGCACCCTTGGCGCGTTGCTGACCGGGTTCCTGGCCACGCATGACGCCAACGCCAACCTAGCCACGAACCTCAAAGACATCGTCGGCCACACGCTCTGGATCGAGCAACTCAAAGCGATGGGCGTCACCTTCGTGATGTCGGTCGTCGGTACCGTCATTCTGGCCTACGTTGTCAAAGCGATTGTCGGACTGCGACCGGCGCCGGAAATCGAAATGGCGGGCCTAGATCTGACCGAGCACGGCGAAGAGGGCTATGTCATGGCCGAGGCAGGGGCCGGCGGGCATCCAGTCACGCACTAAACAGGCTTACAGAGAGGTTAAGTCATGAAAAAAATCGAAGCGATCATCAAACCGTTCAAACTCGAAGAAGTGAAGGAGGCATTGGCGGAAATCGGCATCGAAGGCATGACCGTCACTGAGGTCAAGGGCTTCGGACGCCAGAAAGGCCACACCGAAATCTACCGGGGCAGCGAGTACACGGTGGACTTCCTGCCGAAAATCAAACTCGATGTCGTGCTCAGCAACGACAAAGTGGACGGCGCGATTGCCGCCATCGTCAAAGCGGCGCGCACTGGTAAAATTGGCGACGGGAAGATTTTTGTGCTTCCCGTTGAGGAGGCGGTTCGCATTCGCACCTCTGAACGCGCAGAAGCGGCCGTCTAAACGCAGAGACAACCAAACCTCCAAGCGGCAGCGCCCCGGAGCAATCTGGGGGCGCTGTCTTTTCATTCCCGCTTCAACGCCTGCACAGGGTCCACGCTGGCGGCACGGTTGGCGGGCCAGAGGCCGGCAAGAATCGAGAACACTGCCGCCCCGGCCAGGAGCGTCAGGCAGAACGGCACGTCCACCCGGAACACCGAGTCCGGTAACATCAACATCTGCTCAGGATCGGCCACTTCGC
>CAZMKD010000195.1:0-27578 GCA_964566575.1 uncultured Verrucomicrobiota bacterium | reverse complement strand
TGAAGGACAAGAATCTCCCCATCCGCAAGCGGCTGTTCCTCACCGCGACCCCGCGCCATTACAACATCAACAAGCGCGACAAGGAAGGCGACCCGGTCGAGGTGTTCTCGATGAACCGCCCGGAGATTTACGGGCCGGTGGTGCACAACCTGACCTTCGCCGAGGCTGCCCGGCACGGCATTATCTGCAACTACAAGGTCATCATCTCGGTGGTGACCTCCACGGAACTGACCCGCCAGCAACTCCGCCATGGTCAGGTGCCGGTCAAACGCGACCGGGTCAAAGCCGGCCAAGTCGCCAACCAGATCGCCTTGGCGCAGGCCGTCCGTCGTCATCCCATCCGCAAGATTTTCACCTTCCATCGCACCGTGGATTCCGCCGCGTCCTTTGTCGCCCCGGCTGGCTGTCATGCTGAGCCTGTCGAAGCATCTCGTCGTTCCGGCAGCGGCGAAGGCATCCAGAACCACCTGCCTCAGTTCGGCGGCTTCCACGTCCGCGGCTCCATGCCCAGCGCCAGCCGGGAACGCGTGATGGACGAGTTCCGCGCCGCGCCCAAGGCGCTGATGTCCAATGCCCGCTGTTTGACCGAAGGCATTGACTGCCCAGCCGTGGACATGGTCGCCTTCCTGACGCCAAAACGCAGCCGGGTGGACATCGTGCAGGCGACCGGCCGCGCCATGCGACGCGATCCCGCCAACCCGTCGAAGCTGACCGGCTACATATTCGTCCCGCTCTACGTCGAGCAAGCCAAGGGCGAAAGTCTTGAGGCCGCGATTGAGCGCACCGAGTTCGACGAAGTCTGGGCCGTCCTCCAAGCGATGCAGGAACAGGACGATGTGCTGGACGACCGGATTCATTACGTTCTCGCCACCGGCAAGAAGACCAAAGGCTTTAACGACGCCATCATCCGTCAGCGCGTCGAGATTACCGGTCCCGCCGTGGCGCTCGACAAACTCCGCCGTGCCATTTCCGTCAAGTGCCTCGACCGCATCGGCCGCGGCTGGGACACGATGGTGCAGCAACTCCTGTTCTTCAAGCAACGTTACGGGCATTTGCGTGTGCCAAGAGATGCCAAACGGCCGTGGAAAGAGTTGAGTGAGTGGGTCAATTGGGTTCGCTCGGCAAAACGCAACGGACGTCTCGCAAGTGAACGCGAAGCCCAACTCAACGCGCTTAACTTCGAGTGGCGTGCAGAGGGTGAGACGCTGGACGACACCACTGGGCTGTTGAATGAAAAACGGTTCATCAAAGTTTCGGGTCTAACGCGTGTAGCCGACTATCGCGCGGAAGGTTTGATAGAACCGATAGGAGCAGCCGTTGTTACTCCCGGACTTTCAAGCTTCTACCATCCCAGACAAGTCAAGGAACTGAAGCGGAAATTAGGCATAACTCTTGATGACACGGCTGGTCTCCTGCACGAAGCGGCGTTCCGCAAACAAACGGGACTTACTAACATCACCTCATATCGTAATCGCGGCTTAATCAAGCCAATGGGTTATGCCTTAACTCAAGGTGGAGTGGCGCCATTTTACAGTCCCCACCAAGTTTCTCAATTAAAGCAACGACTTGGAATCACCTTAGATCGAACAGACGGCATGCTGAGTGAGCCTCAGTTCAAGCTGGCTGTAGGATTAACCCGAATCGACGGATACCGTAAGCGGGGATTGCTAAAGCCAATGGGTGTGGGATTTACGATTGGGGGCATATCAAGGTTTTACCATCCCAATCATGTCACACAACTGAAGAAGAGGCTCGGGATCAACCTTGATGACACGACTGGTCTGCTCAACGAGAACCAAATCCGATTGCGTTACGGGTTAAATGCAATTGCCGATTATCGAAAGCGCGGTTTGATCAAACCTGTAGGCCGGGGAATTACGAGTGCTGGTGTATCAGCATTTTACCACCCAAAACAGGTCGCGTTGTTGAAGCAAAAGCTCGGTATTACCCTCGCGTCAACGAAAGGCCTGCTTAGCGAGAAACAGTTCAAAAGGACTTCAGGATTATCAATGGTGGGGAAGTACCGCAAGGAAGGTCTTATCAAGCCGGTGGGGACAGCCATTTCCAGATCAGGACTGTGCTGCTTTTACCATCCGCGCCAGATTAGTGAACTCAGGAAGAAGTTGGGCATCACCCTTGTTTCCACCAAGGGTCTCTTGAACGAAAAGAAGTTCATCGATAGGTCTGGACTATGGGCATTGGCGAAGTACCGCGAACAAGGCCTAGTCAAGCCGGTGGGCAGAGCCATCACTCACGGTGGGGTCAGCCACTTCTACCACCCGAGTCAGATTAAAGAGGTAAAGACAAGATTGGGAATCACTCTCGATGACACAGCCAGCCTGTTAAACGAAAGGCAGTTCATCAAGGCGTCTGGACTTTGGGCAGTGCCGAACCTCCGCGAAAAAGGGCTAATCAAACCGGTGGGTAGAGCAGTTACTAGCGGGGGACTCAGCTATTTCTATCATCCACGCCAGATTAAGGAACTCAAGAAAGTGCTGGGGATCACCCTTGAGTCAACCAGGGGACTCTTAAACGAGGCTCACCTCAGAAAGACGCCCGGACTTAGGAGTATCGAGAAGTACCGGGAACGAGGTCTGATCAAACCGGTGGGAAAAGCAATGGCGGGTCCCGGACTCAGTTACTTCTACCACCCCCGCCAGATTAAGGAACTGAAAGCCAAGCTCAAGGCCCTGAAGCACCGCGCCCGGAAATCGGTCCGCCGGTCCACGTAGTCGGCGACCCGCCAATCGGAACGAGAACTCAGAATAGAATTGCGTAGGAGCGTTGATCCATTTGCGCGCGTACGACCTTGGTATCCTTCAGTCCAACGCGGTCTAACGCCTTTTTCAAGTAGGCTTCCTCCAGCGGGCATCGAAACCCAAGAACCACGCGGGTCAGGAAGTCAGTTGGGATCGGTTGGAAGTAGAGGCCATCCGCCGTTTCGCATTCATTCAGGGCTATATGCACCCGATATTCACGCTCGTAAGACCACCCCGGAGATTTGTGGTAGATCATCTTCTTCACCATCGGCTCCAGATATTGTCTCCCACCGTCGGGCCGATTCAGCCAATTCGCATCAATGACCGGCCGGTCATCCGAGTACTGAACCTTTTGCGTTTGGTCCGGCTTGATCAGGTAGTCCACCTCGAAAGCAACGCCACGGTGACTGTCAGCGTACTGTGACCACAGGACGGGCTCCATCGCAGTGTCACTAAAGCAAAGAATCCCAAACTGCGAATTGATTCCCTCGATAAACGAGTTAACCACAGTGTTGGCGATCACTTCGGCCCCGGGAACGATACCCGTTATACCCGGTCGCCATTCGAAAGGGTCGTTGAAATCTTTAATGCGCCCCACCTTGAAGCGCCGCGCCTCGATTGTTTTCAAAGCCGCATTCGCATCCAAGTAGCGGTACAGTAAAATCGAGTCAGGCATGGTCTGGATGTTAGCAACTTACTTTGCGGTATTCCACCATCTCACGATGGATGTCCACGGATCTCCCGGGGACGCCGCTCCTACAGGTGCAAACGGCATTAGAATATCTGCCAGCAAGATTTCCCGGTTTTGCCACCCGCGCCAGATCAAGGAACTGAAAGCCAAGCTCAAGGCGCTCAAGCGGAAGGCGTGATTCGTCGGTTCGCCATGTAGTAAATGACCGGTACGGCCATCCGTGAGAGGAGCAGCGACGCAATCTCACCCGCCATCAGCGAAATCGCCAACCCCTGAAAAATCGGGTCGAACAGAATCACACTGGCGCCGACCACCACCGCTGCGGCCGTCAACATCATGGGCCGAAAGCGCACCGCGCCGGCATCGATGACCGCCTCCGCCAACGGCATGCCTTGGCTGACGCGCAGTTCGATGAAATCCACGAGGATGATCGAATTGCGCACGACGATGCCGGCGCCGGCGATGAAACCGATCATCGAAGTGGCCGTGAAAAACGCGCCCATCGCCCAATGCGCCGGCAAGATGCCAACCAACGAAAACGGAATCGCCGCCATGATGATGAACGGCGTCTTGAACGACCGGAACCAGCCGACCACCAGCACGTAAATCAAGATCAGCACAACCGCGAACGCCGCGCCCATGTCACGAAAGACTTCGTAGGTGATGTGCCATTCACCGTCCCATTTCATTGCGGGTCTCTCGGTGGAATCGGGTTGATGCGTGGTTAGAATCTGCAACCCGGTCGATGCGAGTTTCTTGTTCAGCTTCAGGATCGCGTACACCGGGCTTTCCTCCGCGCCGGCCGTGTCGCCGGTCACATAGACCACCGGCATCAGGTTCTTGTGGTAAATGCTTTGATCCTCAACCGTCTCACGCGGCTTCACGAGTTCACCCAACGGCACGAGCGTGTTGTTGGTCGTCGCCACCCGCAACGAAAGCAAGTCGTTGACGCTGGAGCGCTGCGCGACCGGCAAGCGCACCATGATCAGCGGGTCTTCCTTTTCTTGTGGCTGATGAATCAAGCCGACCGGCATTCCTTCTTCAGCAATCTTCAACGTCTGCGCGATGTGGTCGGCGGTCACGCCGTGCAGCGCCGCTTTCTCGTGGTCAATCTCAAACACAAACTTGCGCTGGTCGGCCTGCCCGTACCAATCCACGTCCACCACGCCGTCCGTTTGTCGGAAAATCTCGCGCACCTTCTTCGCATTCTCCAACTGGTTCGGCCCGTAGATTTCCGCCACCAACGTCTGCAAGACCGGCGGTCCCGGTGGCACTTCGGCGATTTTCACGCGCGCGCCGTATTTCGCGGCGATGGCTTGCACTTTCGGACGCACACGTTTGGCGATGTCGTGGCTCTGCGCGTGCCGGGCGTGCTTGCTGGCGAGGTTGATTTGGATGTCGGCCACATTCGGCCCGCGGCGCAAATAATAATGCCGGACCAGTCCGTTGAAATTGTAGGGCGCCGCCGTGCCGGCATAGACTTGATAATCGGTCACCTCTGGTTCGACGCGCACAGCGTCGGCGATCTCGCGCGCTACGCGCGTTGTCTGTTCCAGCGTCGTTCCTTCGTCCATATCCACGATGATCTGGAATTCGCTCTTGTTGTCGAATGGCAGCATCTTTACCTTCACCGCCTTCACGAACAACATCGAAACCGAGCCGAGCAACAGCAGTGTGATGAAGACCAGAAATAGCGCCTGCCAGCGCGGATGATGAATCAACGGTGCCATCACGCGCCGGTACAACCTCGTCGACCAATGTTCCTTCTCTTCTTCATGTTTACCGACGCGGCCGCGCAACATCCGCAACGCCGCCCAAGGCGTGACCACAAACGCCACGATCATCGAAAACACCATCGCGGCACTCGATCCAATCGGAATCGGCCGCATGTACGGCCCCATCAGTCCGCCAACAAATCCCATCGGCAGGATGGCGGCGATCACCGTCAACGTCGCGAGGATCAGCGGCGAGCGAACTTCGTTCACGGCCTCGACGGTCACGTCGAGTAATGGTCGTCCCTTGTTGCCCGGCAACCGGAAATGCCGGACGATGTTCTCCACGTCTACGATGGGATCGTCCACGAGAATGCCGATAGAGAATATCAGGGCAAACAGCGTGATTCGGTTCAGCGTAAAGCCGAGGAAATAAAACGTAGCCAGCGTCAACGCCAAGGTGACCGGTATCGCCACCACCACAACGCCCGACTCCCGCCAGCCCAGCACCAGCCCGATCAGAATGCTCACGCCAACGACAGCGATGGCCATGTGGAACAGCAGCTCGTTGGATTTCTCCTCGGCGGTAAGGCCATAATGCCGGGTAATCGTCACCGCCACATCACTCGGAATGACGACGCCTTTCAGCGAATCCACTTTCGCCAACACGCGTTCCGCGACACGGATCGCATTCGTCCCTTTACGTTTGGCGATGGCGATGGTCACGGCCGGTTGCTCTTCGCTGCCGGGTTCGCCAAACAAGACGTACTGGCTCGACTCTTCCGCACCGTCGACAATGTCCGAAACGTCGCGCAAATAAACAGGCTTGCCGGAATACACACCAACCACCACGGCCGCCACGTCTCCGGCATCCTTCAGGAATCCGCCGGTCTCGACCAACATTTCCCGGTTCCCTTCGGAAAAGCTGCCGGCTCTCGTCTGCCGATTGGCTGGCGCCAGCATTTCCACCACGCGCACCGGATCCACGCCATAAGCCGCGAGGCGCGCGGCATCAAGTTGCACTCGGACTTGCCGGCGCAAACCACCGATCAACGTCGTGGCCGACACGTCTTTCACTTGCTTGATTGCGTCATCGAGTTGGGCCGCAACGCGGCGCAGCATGAAATGGTCGTACCGGGCGCTGTGCAACGTGAGCGCGAGGATCGGCACGTCGTCAATCGTGCGCGGTTTGATCAGCGGCTCGGAGCAGCCGGGCGGGATGATGTCGAAGTTGGAAAGCATCTTCTGGTTCAGCCGCACGATCGCGCGCTCTTCGTCTTCGCCGACGTAGAAACGCACGATGGCCATCGACTGTCCGGGGCTGGACGTGGAGTAGATGTATTCGACGCCGGGTATCTCCCAGAGCAGTTTCTCCATCGGCTTCGTGACACGTTCTTCAACCTCGCGGGCCGATGCGCCCGGCATCTGCACAAAGATGTCGATCATCGGCACTTTGATCTGCGGCTCTTCTTCGCGAGGCAATAATATGACCGCGCCTGCGCCGAGCAACACCGACGCGATCACGATGAGCGGCGTCAGTTTCGAATCAATGAAGAGGCGGACGATCCGGCCAGCCAAGTTCTCGTTCATTCCGACACCCGGCCGCCGTCGGTAAGTTCGCCGCCCGCACTGATGATGAGGCGCTCGCCCGGTTCGACGCCGGAGAGCAACTCAACTTGATCGCCAACGCTCGCCCCGGTTTTGACCAACCGCATCCAAGCGCGACCGTCGCGCGCAATGTCGACGATGGTGAGCTGTCCCCTTTCGTGGACTGCGGACTTGGGCGCGAAGAGGCCGGTCCGTTCGCCGGTGAGGATCTCCGCGCGCCCAAACATCCCGGAGCGCAGCGGCCGGTCCGTCTGGAGATCGACCTTGATCAAGAAACTGCGACTGGATGGATCACTGGCCGGCACGACTTCGGCCACGATGCCGCCAAATTCGCCGCCGATCTTCGTTCCCACCGGCACCACAAATCGCTCCGGCACGTAAGCCTCCAGCCGGTACTGCGTTGGTTGTTCGACGGTGAAGAGCGGCTTACCGGGCGTGGCGAGATCGCCGGCATCCGCGAGTTTTTCGGTGACGATTCCGTCGAATGGCGCAGCAATGGTGGCATAGCTAAGAGCCGCGCGCGCGACCCGGTAGCGCTCTTCGACGGACTGAAACTCAGCGGTCGGCACGACGCCTTCGGCGACGAGCTTCTTGAACCGGCCGTAGTCGGCTTCGGCGCGCTCGAACTCGGCGCGCACTTCCCGGTCGTCGAGTTGCGCGAGCACGTCACCGGCCTTGACGGTGTCACCGGGTTTGACTGGGATCGATTGGATGATGGCCATGACTTTCGCGGAAATCGTGGCGGCGGTTTTCGGCCGCACCGTCCCGACGACCTCGTAGGTTTCCGGCACCCGCTGCGGTTGGAGCGTGATGGTTTGTACTTTGACCGGCGTCGGTGTCGACTCTGGTCGTTGCTCGGAGTGACCACAGGCAACAGCAAGGACCAGCACGATAGCAAGAGTGTGTTTCATTGTAATCCAAGTCCCGAGGTGAACAGGAGCATTAGCACCAGCCCGATCATGAAGCCCCACGCAGTTTCGGATTTGGTGCAGTTGGCGAGGCTTTCCGGCATCAGTTCGGACGCGACGAGAAAAATCATCGCGCCGCCGGCAAATCCCAAACCGAACGGCAGTAACGGTTGAAACACGGACACCAGCAAAAAGGCCGGCACAGCAAAGACCGGTTGCGGGATGCTCGTGAAGATGGCCCAGCCGGCGCACTTGAGCACCGACACGCCTTTGGCGCGCAGCGGCAGTGAAATCGCGATGCCTTCCGGGATGTTATGCACCGCGATTGCCACCGCCAGCAGCAGGCCGAACCGCATGTCCCCCGTCGCATAGCCGACGCCGATGGCGATGCCTTCGGGAATGCTGTGGATAAACATTGTTACGACGATGAGCACGGCTTTCCGGGAATCTTGCGCGCTGAGATTTTCGATGTGCCAATCGTTGCCTTCGAGAAGCCGGGCAGTCCACCAGAAAAAAACCGCGCCCGCCAGCATGCCGGCCACGATGCCCCAGACGCTGCCGCGTCGCAGTCCTTGTTCAGCAAGGCTGAAAACCGAGGCGGAGATCATCATGCCGCCCGCCACCGCGCAGGAAATTCCCTCCCAGCGCCGTGACAACTCACGCCAAAATGCAAATGGTAACGCACCCAGTCCCGTTGCCAAATCGGTCATCACGGCAATCCAAAACACCTGCCAGACAAGTGAGTCCACGGTCGCTCCTTGCGTTTCACATCAACGGGGTAATCGCATCATCCTGCACGACGGCGTTGCTGTCAATGCCGGTTGCTGATGTTGCCGTCTGCTGGCAACCTTGCTACGCTGCCGTTGCCATGGAGACTCCGATTCCGCAAATCATTGTGCAGATGGTCAGCCCGGCGGTGATGGTGTCGGCCTGTGGGCTGATGCTGTTGGGGCTGGGAAACAAATACGCCCGCGTGGTGGATCGCATCCGCGCGTTCGGCGCCGAGCATCGCGCACTGCGGAAACTCGGCGCGGAGGCCACCGTAGTGGACACCGAACGGACGCGAGTTCTGGAAATGCTGTTTCCCGATTTGCATCGGCGTGGCCGGCTGGTGCGCAACTCCATATTATCCTTCTACGCGGCCATTTTCTTGTTTGTGATGTGTTCATTCTCCATTCCACTTACCGAAGGGTGGTTGTCGCTCGCCCTGTTTTGCGCCGGCATGGCATGTGTCCTGACCGGAACTGTGTTCGCCTTGCGCGAAACATTGCTGTCGTTTCGCCTGATCAGCCTGGAGTGGCCCACGCCTGATTCGCGTGCCGGTGGCTGACAGTCTGTCGGAGGTGCGGCGTTCGATCCGACAAGTTGGCGACCCCCTGCCGGCAACTTCCCGCACTAAAGCCGCATGGTATCGGTGATGCTCCACGGGTTGGCAGTGGAAGCGGCGTTGTACAAATTGCAGCCTGAGGACTGGCCGCGCGTCTGGGTCATGTACTTGAGCTTCGAACCGAAGGCTCAATTCCAAGGACTGCCGCCGGCCACGCCCGAGCAACTCTGCATGTGGCTGCAGCGGCTCGGGCGGGAGGGCGCTGATCAATTCGCGCTGGCCATCGGGGAACGGGTCATCGGGCACTCGATGCTCTGTCGCGGCCCGCGCCCGGGCGAGGCGGAGTTGACGATATTCCTGCACCAGAAATTCCGCGGCGGCGGGCTGGGACGGCAGTTGTTGTTGTGCACGCTCAATTACGGCTGCAAACAACTCGAACTCTCCCGGGTTTGGTTGAGTGTGCAAGGAGCGAATCCGCGCGCGCTGCGTCTGTTCGAGAACGTCGGCTTCCGGACGGTCGGCAAAGCCGATCAATTGTCGCTGGAGATGGAAATGGAGCGCTCGTTGCATTGCGAAAAGTGCCAAGGTGAAGCGTGCGTAATTTTCAGCGAAACCTTGCCGCAAATCATTCGCGGGCCGGCACGAAGCCATCCGTGAATTGACAATGTGTCCTCCCACGGGCCTGCGGCTGACAGTCTGTCCGCCGCCAGCACGATAGACGGAGGGACGCCAGTCACTCGATTGTCCGGGGCGACAAGCAGTTGCGACGACTCGAGCATCGCTGGCAGAGCCACTGCTAAACGAATGGACGGCGCATGAATAGTCTCGTCTCACCACCGGCCCGTATCGCGACCGGGGCGCAACCGCTTGATGCGGTGTTTCGCCCGCAATCGGTCGCCGTCATCGGCGCGTCGAATCGCGACGGCAGCGTCGGCAACGCCATTTTCAAAAACATTCTGCTCGGCGGCTATGCCGGCACGCTCTACCCGGTCAACCCGAAAGCCAACTCCATTGCCGGGGTCCGCTCGTACCCGACCGTGACGGCGATACCGGATGAAGTCGAGTTGGCGTTGATCATGGTGCCGTCGGAATTTGTGCCGGGGGTGCTGGAAGAATGCGGACAAAAAGGTGTGCGCGGCGCCGTGGTTGTGTCGGCAGGCTTCAAGGAAGTCGGTCCCGCCGGTGCTGCGCTCGAACGACGCGTCATCGAAGTTGCCCGCAAACACAACATCCCGCTCATCGGTCCGAATTGTCTTGGCGTCATCAATACCGATGCCGACATCATGCTCAGCGCCAGCTTTGCGCGTAGCATGCCGAAGCGCGGCAACATCGGGTTCGTCAGCCAAAGCGGCGCGCTCTGCGCCGGCATTCTCGATTACGCGCGCGGACGCGACATCGGGTTTTCGAAGTTCATTAGCTTCGGCAACAAGGCCGATGTCACCGAAATCGATTTGCTCCGGTATCTCGCTCACGACGTCAACACCGACGTGATTCTGATGTACCTTGAAACACTCGCGGACGGACGCGCGTTCATCGAGCTGGCCCGCGAGATTACTGGCGAACAACGCAAACCCATTTTGGCGATCAAGTCCGGCCGCACCACGCAAGGCGCGAACGCGGCGCGCAGTCATACAGGCGCGTTGGCCGGCAGTGATGCGGTGTATGACGCCATTTTCGCGCAGGCCGGTATCCTGCGCGCCGAGACGGTGGAGGAACTTTTCGACTTTGCGGTCGGGTTCTCACGCCAGCCGTTGCCGAAAGGCAATCGCTTCGCCATCGTCACCAATGCGGGTGGACCCGGCATCATGGCCACCGATGCTGCCATCCGTCATGGACTCGAACTCACCACACTGCGACCCGAGACCATCGAGTCCCTACAGGCGAAGCTGCCCCCGACCGCAAATCTTCACAACCCCGTCGACGTGATCGGCGATGCGACCCATGAGCGCTACGAATCCGCGCTGCGCGCTGTGCTGGCCGATCGCAACGTCGACGGGGTTGTCGTTTTATTGACGCCGCAAGCCATGACCGAAATCGAGGCGACCGCCGAATGCGTTGGCGCGATCGCGGAGAAACAGGACAAGCCGGTGCTCGCGTCGTTTCTGGGACACGTTGATGTGTCGGCCGGTATCCGGATCCTCGAAAAACACGGCATCCCGAACTATCAGTTCCCGGAGAATGCCGCGCGTTCGCTGGCGGGGATGGCGCGCTACACGCAATGGCTCAACCGGCCGCGCACCAAGGCGCGCCGATTCGAAGTCAACTCCGACGCGGTGCGCGAGGTATTCGAGAAATGCCGAGCCGAGAAGCGCGCGTTCCTGCCGGAGGTGGAAGCGTTGGCCGTGCTCGAAGCGTATGGATTTCCTGTGTTGAGCCACGGGCTCGCCGAAACCAAAAACGAAGCCGTGAAGCTCTTCGAGAAGTTCGGCGGATCCGTGGCACTCAAGATTGCATCGCCGGACATCGTGCACAAGGTCGATGTCGGCGGCGTGTTGTTGAACATTTCCACTGCTGAGGACGCCCGTGCCGGGTTCGAGAAAATCACAAACGGGGTGAAACAACGAGCGCCCGACGCGCGGCTCCTCGGCGTGGAAGTCGTCCAGATGGCGCCCCGCGGTACTGAAGTCATCCTCGGCGTCAGCAAAGACCCGGTCTTCGGACATCTCATCATGTTCGGCCTGGGCGGCACGTTCGTTGAAGTGCTCAAGGACGTGAGCTTCCGCCTCATCCCGATCCGCGAACTCGGCGCACGCAACATGATCACCTCCATCCGTGCCGCCAAGGTCTTCGAGAGTTTCCGCGGTCAGCCTCCGACCGATACCGGCACGATTGCCGAATGCCTCGAACGCCTCTCGCAATTGGTCGTCGATTTTCCCGAAATCAGCGAACTCGACATCAACCCACTCATCGTCCACGCCGCCGGCGAAGGCGCGCACGTCGCGGATGTTCGCATCGTCCTCTCCCCGGCAAGCTGACATCTTGTCCGCAGAATGACATCGTGTCCGGCGAACTCCCGTCCGCCTCGCAAACGTAAAACCCACCGCTGTAAGCGTTTGCCACTCGCGTGACTCCAATGGCATCGACAGTGCTAAACCTCTAATACGTGAGCCAACCTACGTTTCTAACGATGGACGGCAACGAAGCCGTCAGTTACGTCGCTTACCGAACCAACGAAGTCATTTGCATTTACCCGATCACGCCATCGTCGCCGATGGGCGAGTGGTGCGATGAATGGGCGGCGCAAAACCAGCAGAACCTGTGGGGCACAGTGCCGTCCGTCGTCGAGATGCAAAGCGAAGGCGGCGCGGCGGGCGCGATTCACGGCGCGCTGCAAACTGGCGCGCTGGCCACGACCTTCACGGCGTCGCAAGGGCTGCTGTTGATGATCCCCAACATGTACAAGATTGCCGGCGAACTCACGCCGACCGTCTTTCACATCGCGGCCCGGTCACTGGCGGCGCAAGGGCTTTCCATTTTCGGCGATCACCAGGACGTCATGGCCGCGCGGCAGACCGGCTGGGCGATGTTGTGCTCCAACTCCGTGCAGGAAGCGCACGATTTTGCGTTGATCGCCGAAGCGGCCACGCTGGAGTCGCGCGTGCCGTTCGTGCATTTCTTCGACGGCTTCCGCACCTCGCACGAAGTGTCCAAGATCGAACTACTCCCCGACGAAGTCGTGCGGGCGATGATTGACGACGAATTGGTGCTGGCCAACCGAGCGCGCGGGTTGACGCCCGACCGGCCCGTGTTGCGCGGCACGGCGCAAAACCCGGATGTCTATTTTCAGGCGCGCGAGACCGTCAATCCATTCATCGATGCCTGCCCCGGCATCGTCCAACGGCAGATGGACAAGTTTGCCGGGTTGACGGGCCGGCAATACCGTCTGTTCGAGTATTACGGCGCGCCGGATGCGGAGTGCGTGATAGTGTTGATGGGCTCGGGCTGCGAGACGGCACAGGAAACCGTGGACGCGCTGAAGGAACGCGTCGGGGTGTTGAAGGTGCGGCTGTACCGGCCCTTTGACGCGGAAGCATTCGTTGCAGCCTTGCCGGCCTCGGTGAAATCGCTTGCGGTGTTGGATCGGACGAAAGAGCCGGGCGCGACCGGTGAGCCCTTGTATCAGGACGTCATCACCGCGCTACACGAGCAGCAACGCGCCCTGAAAATCGTCGGCGGCCGGTATGGCTTGTCATCAAAGGAGTTTACGCCGGCCATGGTGAAAGCGGTTTTTGACAATCTCGCCGAGGACAAACCAAAGAACCATTTCACCATCGGCATCCACGACGACGTGTCGAATTCGAGTTTGTTCTACGACGCCGAGTTTTCGACGGAGCCGGACGATGTGGTCCGAGCGGTGTTCTACGGTCTGGGTTCGGACGGCACGGTCGGCGCGAATAAGAACTCGATCAAGATCATCGGGGAGAATACGGCGAACTACGCGCAGGGCTATTTTGTTTACGACTCAAAAAAGTCTGGTTCGATTACCGTGTCGCATCTGCGCTTCGGACCAAAGCCGATTCACTCGACGTACCTTGTCACGCAAGCCAACTTCGTCGCCTGCCATCAGCCGTTCTTCCTCGAACGCTACGACATGCTCAAGGACGCCGTGCCCGGTGGGACGTTCCTGCTGAACACGTCGTACAGCGCGGACGAGATCTGGGACAAACTCCCGCGCGCTGTTCAGGAGCAGCTCGTCCGCAAGAAACTCAAGTTCTACATCATCGACGCATACAAAGTCGCCCGCGAGACCGGCATGGGCGGCCGCATCAACACCGTGATGCAAGTCTGTTTCTTTGGTCTCTCGGGGGTGTTGCCGCGCGACGAGGCCATCGCCGCTATCAAGACGTCCATCAAGAAAACCTACGGCAAGAAGGGCGACGAGATCGTGCAGCACAACCTGAAAGCCGTTGATCAATCGCTCGCTAATCTCCACGAAGTGAAAGTGCCGAGCCGCGTCGACAGCCGGCTCGAACTCGCTGACCCGGTATCCAAGACCGCACCGGCATTTGTGCGCGACGTGCTTGGAGAAATCATTGCCGGCCGTGGCGACAATTTGCCGGTCAGCAAGTTGCCTTGCGACGGGACATTTCCAACCGGTACGGCCCGCTGGGAGAAACGCAACATCGCGCAGGAAATCCCGGTATGGGACGCCGACGTCTGCATCCAATGTGGCAAGTGCGCGCTGGTCTGTCCGCATGGGGTGATTCGAGTGAAAGTGTACGAGCCGTTGACGACGATGCCGGCTACATTCAAGTCCTCCGGTACGAAAGACCGCGACTGGAAGGCGCTCGGGCTGAAGTACACGATTCAAGTCGCCCCCGAAGACTGCACGGGCTGCGCGCTGTGCGTGGATTTCTGTCCCGCGAAAAACAAACGCGAGCCGCGCCTCAAGGCGATCAACATGGCCGCCCAAGCTCCGTTGCGCGAGACCGAGCGCACGAATTGGGATTTCTTCCTCGAGATACCGGAGATCGACCGCCGGAAACTCAAAACCAATCTCATCCCGCATCAACAACTCCAGCAGCCGCTCTTCGAATTCTCCGGCGCCTGTGCCGGTTGCGGCGAAACGCCGTACATAAAATTAGTCAGCCAGTTGTTCGGTGACCGGCTCATCGTCGCCAACGCTACCGGCTGTTCGTCCATCTACGGCGGTAATCTGCCGACCACGCCCTGGACCGTCAATCGCGACGGCCGCGGCCCGGCCTGGGCGAATTCGTTGTTTGAGGACAATGCCGAGTTCGGACTCGGTTTCCGCATCTCGCTCGACAAGCAGAAGGAATTCGCCGAGGGCCTTCTCAAGCGATTTGCGCCGGCCGTCGGCGACGAGCTTGTGAGTGCGCTTCTCACGGCCAACCAAAGCGATGAGGCCGGTATTTATGACCAACGCCAGCACGTGACGGAGCTCAAGGCAAAATTGCAAACGAACCAGACGCCCGAGGCCCGGCAACTGTTGAGCGTGGCGGACATGCTGGTGAAGAAGAGTGTGTGGATCATGGGCGGCGACGGTTGGGCGTACGACATTGGTTTCGGCGGGCTCGACCACGTTCTCGCCAGCGGCCGGAACGTGAAAATTCTCGTGCTCGATACCGAAGTGTACTCGAATACCGGCGGACAGATGTCGAAGGCGACGCCGCGCGGGGCGATTGCGAAGTTCGCGGCAGGAGGAAAGACGGTCGGCAAGAAAGATCTCGGACGGATCGCGATGACGTACGGTCACGTGTACGTGGCCAGCGTGGCGATGGGCGCGCGCGACGAACACACGTTGCGGGCGTTTTTGGAAGCGGAAAGCTACGACGGGCCATCATTGATTATTGCGTACAGCCATTGCATTGCGCACGGCATCAACATGACCACCGCGATGCAGAACCAGAAAGCCGCGGTCAACTCCGGTCAATGGTTGCTCTACCGGTACGACCCGCGTCGCATCGCGACGGGAGAGAATCCGCTGCAATTGGATTCGCGCGCGCCGAAACAACGTGTCGAGGAATTCATGATGATGGAGAACCGGTTCAAGATGTTGACCAAGAGCGATCCTGAACGCGCGAAGATGCTTTTCAAACAGGCGCAAGCCGATGCGGAGAAACGATTCAAGCGCTTTGAATATCTGGCCACGTGGAAGCCGAACGGTGAGGAGTAAGTCATGGACCTGCGAACGACCTACATGGGTTTGAGCTTGCGCAATCCGCTGATTGTATCGGCGAGCCTGCCGTTGTCAGATGAAATCGGGAATATCCGGAAGATGGAAGACGCCGGCGCCGCGGCGGTGGTGTTGTACTCGTTGTTCGAGGAGCAACTCCGGTTGGAGACGTATGAGTTGGATCATCACCTGACAGCCGGTACGAACAGCTTCCCGGAGGCGCTGACGTATTTTCCCGAGCCGCAGCAGTTTCAACTCGGCCCGGAGGAGTATCTCGCCCACATCCGCAAAGCGAAAGACGCCGTGGACATCCCGGTCATCGCCAGCCTCAACGGCAGCACACTTGGCGGCTGGACGGATTTTGCCAAGAAGATCGAGCAGGCCGGCGCGGATGCGTTGGAGTTGAACATCTATTACATCCCGACCGACATCAATCTCAGCGGCGCAGCGATCGAGCAGACGTACCTAGACATCCTCAAGGCCGTCAAGTCGGTCGTGAAGATACCGGTGGCAGTGAAGCTCAGCGCGTTCTTCAGCAATCTGGCGAACATGGCTAAGCGTCTCGACGATGCCGGGGCGAACGGCTTGGTGCTCTTCAACCGCTTCTACCAACCCGATCTGAGTCTCGATGATCTGGAAGTGCAGCCCAGCGTGTTATTGAGCACGCCGCAGGCGTTGCGATTGCCGCTGCGATGGATCGCGATTCTTCACGGCCGGATTCACGCCGACTTGGCCGCGACCAGCGGCGTCCACAATGCGCGCGACGTGCTGAAGATGCTGATGGTTGGCGCGAACGTGACCGAGATGTGTTCAGTCTTACTGGCGCGTGGCATCGATCATCTGCGCGTGGTCGAGCGCGAGATGCGCGAGTGGATGGAGGAGCATTGGTACGATTCGGTCGAGCAATTGCACGGCAGCATGAGCCAGATGAAATGCCCGGACCCGAGCGCGTTCGAGCGCGCCCAGTACATGCGCGCGTTGACCAAATACAAGCCTGCCGGTGGGAGGTGAGAATCATGAAGTGCAGCCGCGAAAAAGCCATCCAGCGTATCCGGGAGTTCCTCGTCGCGAACCAGCGACCGGATGAAACAACCTGTCAGGCCGCTGCGCGCCTCGGTATCTTCTGCCATGGCTACGATCAATGGGCGGTGGAGCAGTTACGCCAGCGGTATCCGTGGCTTGCGAAGAAGATGCCGGCCGACACGCCCCGCGAGGAGTTTCTCAAACTCATCGTCGCGTGGGACGGCGCGCGCCAACTGGTGAACAAAGCTTCGACCACGTGTGACGCCAAGGCGCTCGATCACGAAGGCTGCCTCGGGTTCGATCGTTTCAGCAACGTCCAGCTCAAACGCCTCTTCCCGCAGCTCTTCGCTGGTGAGGAAGAGATCACGCAGTGGTGATCAGGTTTGGAGGCGGGTGTCGGAATCGACACTTCGCCGTCCGCGATTGACGGTGAAGCAACTGATAGCGGACTATGTGCGGGCGGGTCACCCCACGAAGAAAATGGGCCGGAAGGCTCCTGACACTGTTGTTCGGGAGACCAATCTCCTAAAGCCCGCGCTCGAATGGTGGGGGAACAAGAACCCAGCCGCATTGACGCTCGCGGACTGCGACGCTTGTCGGGAGTGGCGTAATTCCGGCAGCTACATCTCGCACTTCACGATCCGCGGGCACGCTCACGAGCGCAACACGAGCGGTGGCGACCGAATTGTGGACATGGAATTGGACTGCCTGTCCAACGTCTTCCATCTGGCGCGCCGGCGGAACAGGATCAAGACGCACCCGTTGATCGGCCGTGGCAAGTACACGAGCGCAGGGGATGTCCGCCACTGCCGTGAAGTCGCACCGGATCCGAAGGAACTGACGAAGTTAGAACAATACTTCCGGTCGCGGGCCGAGGACGACATCGCGGATTGCATCGTGTTCATGGCGTACACCGGCCTGCGCATCGGTGAAGCACTTGTTCGTCGCTGGCCTGAAGTGAATTTTACGGAAGGCATCCTTGATGCGAAACGCTCCAAGCGCGGCATCTTCCCGTGGGTGATCATCACAGACGAATTGAAGGAACTGCTGATCAGTATGCAGCAGCGGCGTGAGACCCTTGAGATCAAAAGCGATTTGTTGTTTCCATCCCCGTTCGATCCGTCCGTACCGCGTGACCAATCCGCAATCCGCTCCCGGCTTGCAACGGCCTGCGTCGCGGTGGGAATCCGCCACGTTGCCCCACATGGCTTGCGGAGTTTCTTCGTGACCAGCGCCAGGGAATCGGGTGTCACCGATGCGGAGATTGCGATGTTGATCGGCGACAAGAGTGGCCCGGCGCTGATCGCGTCAACCTATGGTGACGTGCGCCCCGAGCATCTGGTGCGGCAGGCACAGCGGATTCGGTTCCACCACAAAGACTCAAGAAGAGACTGACTAAAGTCGTTTTCTGACCGTGTGCCCGGCCCCCAAGACGGCCCGGCATCCAATACCGCGGTGGTATACTCCGTGGTATACCCTGATGGTTTTTGCGGTTTCACCCGCATAGAATTTGCGATTTTCCTAACAAAGTTGGTGGACCCGCTCGGACTTGAACCGAGAACCCGCTGATTAAGAGCGTGGCTTTGCGTGTTTCGGGAGATTTGTTGGCGTTGAGCCGATTCCACGCAAGGTGTTGGCAGGTCGCTGCTAGGTGTGTTCATGAATCTCAGGCAACCGCGTGAGATTTGTTGAAACCTCCCGAACGGGTGGTATCCACATGTGGTATCCGCTCGGCCTCTGTTCCGGCACTGTTAGCAGTGGTGTCGCCTGCGGAGTGCAAACGAATCCGCCGGGCTTGCGCCAGTAGGTGATCCGGCCGCAGGTCGCCATACGTGTGGGCGATGATGCTCGGGCCGGTCTTATCACCGATCAGCATGGCGATTTCTGCGTCGGTAAGACCACTCTGGCGCGCTTGCGTGACGAAGTGAGAGCGCAGGCCATGTGGCGTGACGTGGCCCAGCCCCAGCTTCTTGCAGGCCGCACTGATGCGGTGACGAATGGCCGATTGGTCGCGGGGGGCGTCAGGGTTGAACGGCGACGGAAACAGCAGGTGGCTTCTTGCCCGCTTCTGCATGTTCCGCAACAACGCTTCCATCTCGGGCAGGATGGCAACCCACGGGTTGACGCCCTTCTTTTCGCGCTTCACCTGTAATAGCCCTTCGCCCCAGTTCACCGCTTCCCATTCCAGTGGCAACGCTTCGCCAATGCGAAGCCCGCTGTAGGCCATGAACAACACCGCATCGGCAATGTCTTGCTCGTTGCGTCCCCGCAGCCAGAAGGCGATTTGTTGCAAAGCTTCGGGTGTTGGGGCTACTTCCCGGCAATGCCGAATATCCTCCGCCGTGGTGTACCGACCACGGCCCAGGAGCGGATTGGTCTTGAGCACGCCCCGACGCACCGCCAGATTCAGTGCATTACTCAGGATGCCAAGTTCCATGTCCACGCCACGGTTTCCGCCACGGGTCTGCTGCGGCCGTTTGCTGCCATCGCGCTGAGTCCGCTCCGTGATGTACCCACCGCTGTTCCGCCAGTCCCGGTACTTATCGCATTCGCCGACATTCAACGTCGCCGCCGGCATGTCGCCGAAATAGGCTTCCAAGGGTTTCAGAAAATGACCCTCTCGCTCAATCGTGCTCGCGGCTTTGTCCCGCATCTTCCGTGTCGGGAAACCCGCCTCGATATACGCGCCGATGATCTTGCCTAGTGTCAATCGCTCTCGATCCAGTACCGAGCCGGGCAATTCAATTCCCCGTGACTTCAATACTTCTTCGTCGCGCCATTCCCGAACCAACCGCCGGGCGTTCTTAGGTTCCTCCACGTCCAGACAATGCCACTTACGTTTACCGCCGACCGTCACACGGCAATAAACCCGCCCATTGCTGCGTCGGTACAGGTTCTCACCAATGCGCTCAAAACGGCGCGTGTCTTTGGCGTCGGCGTTCTTCAATATCTGCTTCATCGCGTTGCCCTCCGTTGTTTCAAGGTGTTTGCGGTCTCGATCAGTTTCGGCGCTTCGCGCTCCAAGTAGGCGTCCAGCGCCCGGCGCACCACATCGGAAACTGTCAGCCCGCTCGCCTCGGTGAAGGCTGCTACTTTCTCCACGTATGCCTGCGGCAGGAACAGCGTGGTGCGTTTCATCGGTTTTTCTACTGGTGGTCTTGTCATGGTGCTGTACAATATGCCTATAAACCATACATTGTCAATCCAAGAACGGATTTTTGCGGAACGAAGCCAAATCAGACCCCCGTCGAATTGACATCCAGCGTCAGTGGCGGCGGTACTACTTCGCCCCTCCGGTGTCGCTGTAGTCGTTCCAACTGGTTCAGCGCCCGATAAAGCTGGCGTTCTAAGTGCGCCTCGTAACGGCTCAGGCGTTCCATCGCTTCCTCTGACGGCAGGAAGGCGGCCCGTGCCTTAGCCGATTCTTCCCACCCCTCGCTTTCTTCCCGTGCTTCCATCATCGTCCGAACGGCCTTCTGTCGGTCTCCCAGATACTCCAGTACGATCCGTTTATGTTTCGCCTTCAGCGCCTCCGCTTCGAGGTTCTCAGGGTTATCACTCAGCATCGAAAAGAATACCCCCATTGCTCCAATGGTGTCCCCTTCATTGCCGAGGTGCTCCTTCATGTAGTTGAGTGCGTCTTCGGTCAATTCTCCTTGCCTCTCAACATCACCACGCAACTCGTCGAGTAGTTTAACCAAGTAGTTACAGCCGTAAACCGTCTGGAGAAACTCGGATTCCCGGTGATAGCAGGCATCGCGCATCTTCACGAATGCTTCCACTTTGCCCAAATACCAACGGTTCCATTTCACGTCTTTCCGCAGGTTGATCTCCCCGCCCTCGGCAATGATCACGCGCCGCAAGCGCCAGTAGCAAACGGCAATCCGTTCGACGAGCATTTCTTCCAACGGACCCGCCGGGGCCAAGTCCTGCCGCAGCGCGTCCAGAAGTGCCCCGAACGCCTTCCGCGATTCCTTCCGGTGACCCTCAGTGACAACGACCTCTCTCGCCAGCAGCCCATGTTTCAGGGCGTTCATCTTGGCAACGGCCTTCCCATTTTCGGTATTCGGCCCGGTGGATTTCTGTGCGTTCCGTCGGTTGCTCTCGATCTTCGTCAATGATGTTTGATTTTCACTCATGGTTAGGGCCTCCTGTTTCTTCGGAACTAAACTCGTAAACCTCTTTCTTGCCCTCCTTGTCGGCGAGTTTGGCCAGTCCGCGCTTCATCAGGTCGGGCAGAATCCTCGTGTACAAGCGGTCTGGCGTCATTGCCCCTTGGCGCTCGGGGTGCGGTGCAAAACTGGCGGTTAACTGGCTGCGGGTCATGCGTTGTCGTCCCTGCTGATCGCGTGGTCCTGTAGTGCGAATCTTCGCGAGGATGGAGTCCGCTTCATTGCGGATTTCGGCCCGCTCTCCAATGGAGTCCAATTCGCGGCCGGCCTGCAAACAGTAGCGTTCGTGCTCGGCGGCCAAGATGAGCGTGTCAAGCTGGATGGTCTGCCAGTCACGCAAGTCATTCTTCGCCCAGCGGCAAACCTCAAAGATCATGGCGCGTTTCAAGGTTTTTGAACCCTCTTCTGCCAACGCGCTACCGTAGGCTTCAGATGCGGAGTCAAGACCGGTAGTAGCCGTGATTTCGTGCCGGTTTTGATCCTGGAGTTCCTTCCAATGCGATTGAGCATCCGCACTCAAACGCATTTCGCCGGCAAGCTCCGACAGTCGGCGAAATCTGCCTGCCAGATGCTCGACGCTCTCGCCATCAAGGTCGGGCGGCCAGTAGATGGTGCGCGCAAATCGTTCACTGAGGTAGTAGCAGACACGACGGCGCATCCCATCGCGGGTTTCGAGTTTGTGGAACCGGCAAGAGTTGAAGGTTGTGCCGACAAGCAACGATGTGGACGTTTCCTCAATCAACTGTTTGGCCTCGTCGTCGGCATTCTCTTTGCGCTGTCGGATGTATGTCTGCTGCCACCGGCCGCAGTCGTACAGTTTCAAGAGGCGCTTTGCGACAGCTTGCCCCGCCGCATGATTCGCCAGGAACGCCAACAGGGTGTTGCCTTCGTCTTCAATCCAGAGGCGATCAGGGTTCTTCTGGTACTCACAGAACAAGCCTTCCTCAGACGCTGAGCCAGCGAAAAAAGCGTCCGGTTGCAGAATCCGCCTGCCGATAGCCCAGGCCAAGTTGATGTTGGTGGTCTTCCGGAGACCGGGCTTTGTCACCAAGAAATTGTAAACGTTGGGAAACTTCTTACCGTAGAACTTGATGAACACCCTCCGCCCCAAGAGCCGCGCCGCCACCGGTAAGATCGCTCCGATGAGCATCGAATCTTCGCTTTCGGAGTATTCGCGGCCAAAGTCCATGAACTCGGCCAAGATGCTGTCTGCCGGATAGACGGCACTGTGGATGGGGGGTGGTGTCGAAATTGTCGGTTTTGTCGAAACGGCATGGCGATCCTCGACAATTTCGACATTCTCTCCACCTCCCGCCGCCGTGACGGCGTTGTGGTCGCCATTGCTACCGGGACTGGTGCAGGTTGCTGGCGGTCGTGCCGACGCGGAGTAGGCGCGGGTCATGGAAACACGCTCCATAGTTCGCGATCAGTCTCGAAAGTGTCCGCATCAAGGTTGCACAAGTCGTTCAAGTCTTTCACGCGCCCGCTGGCCGCGGTCGGGATGCCGGACAAGTCAAAGCAATCCACCTCCTGTGCTACTGCTTGGAGTTGATCAGTCCATTGACGAGCCGCCTTGCTGCCGGCTTCGTCGAGGTGCGGGAAAATCCGAATCCGCTTCCCGGCGAAGCATGGCAGAGCGTCGTCAGGAATGCGGTTGGCCGCGCCAGTCAGGCAAACCGGAGCAACCTCACGCTCGCGTCCCTCCGCCCACGCAAAGTGAAACGCCCCCAACAGGTCGGGGCCGCCCTCCACCAGTGCGATGACTGGAAATCCCTTCATTTCCGTAATCCCGATAGGCCATGAGGCACGGCAGCCCGGCAACGTGTACGCTTTCACGGGCTTTTCGAGGTGATCCCACAAACCGCCATCTAGGCGTCTTGCTTGGCAGTTCCACCGAGACGCATCTGTGACCAACCATGCCGCATGACCGCGCACCGAGCCAAACCCGAGCAAACCACGTTCGACGGCAAGATGCAGCCCTTCCACACTCAGATTGCGGAGTTTGGCAAGGGTCTCCAATTCCACCGCCGTACCGGGCCGCATTGAGGGCAAGACCGGTTTGGATCGTGGCGCGACCTCCTGTACCTCAGACCCCACCACACCGGCACCCTCCATCGCAACACCGCCTCTCCAGGCGAACTTCTCCACTGCCTGTGGAAAACTCAGGCCATCGCGTTTCATGGCGAAAGTGAACACATCGCCGCGTTCGCCACAGCCAAAACAGTGGTACGTGTTGTCCTTCTCGAACACTGTGAAGCTCGGTGACTTCTCGGTGTGAAAGGAACAAAGCCCCTTCCATCGCCCGGCGCCGTCGCGCTTCAGTTCCACCCCGTAATCGCGCCGTAGCACATCGGCCAGCGGGTTGGCCATTCGGATGCGATCCAGTGTCGTGGCGTCAATCATGACGCACCGCCTTCATTGCCGCCATTAACCGCCGTGGAGTGCTTCTCGATCCAAGCCGCGAGATCGGTCTCCTTCACCCGGACCAGTCCGCCGATGCGGACGCACCGAAGCCCTCGTTCATGGATCGCCCGCCAGATACTCGTTCGGCTGGCTTGCAAGCGGTCTCCGACCTGTTTCAATGTCATTAGTTGTTCGTTCATTGACTGGTCTCCTCGGTTCGCGGGAAGATGTCCTCGACCCGGCATTGCAGAGCCGATGCCAGCCGCTTCGCGGTGGACTCCGAAACATCGAATCCCCACCGCTCCGCCCGGCTTACAGTGGAGATGCTAACTTTTGCGGCGGATGCTAGTCCAATTTGCGAAAACCCCTGCGCGATTCGACGCTCGCGCAGCCTATTCCGAGTGCTAGTTGTAGTCGTCATATCAACTTGGTATAGTTGTCCGACCAGATGCAAAAATGTCCGTTTTCAATGATGATTCGCGTCACACCGAGTGGAGCACTCGATTCTGACCTTCGACGCCCGATTTTTCTCGGGATTGGGAAGCGCGGGGAGCAACATTTTCTCGAAATGTGGTCAAAGAGAGTGATCACGGGGAGTGCGGCTGACAGCAAGACGATGGTGCTGCTTGATGTGCCCATTGAACGACAGACGGAGAAATATCTACCTGCAAAACAGGTTGGTTTCTCTGATCTTCGCTTTCAACTACGCGAGATGCTTCACGGCTTGGAGAGTAAGCCAAAACCTTGGCAAATGGTTGTCGCCATCCAAACCGACTGGCTGATTCGCCAAGCGCGAGGTCTTGCCAACAAGAACTGGATTCTCAATACCGGCTGCATTCTGGCGAAACATGGTGAGAAGATGTTCACGGAAGCACGCGGGAAACTGTCGGCAGTAGCAAAGTCAGGTTACCTGACTATCCGTCAGCTTGCGAAGCTGTGGCCGGTCACCGTGAATCAGAAGACACTCCGTCGCTGGTTGCAGGCTCGGCCGTGGACAAAACAGGAAAAGGGCGGGAATTGTCGAGTTCGGATTTGTGACGATTTCTGCTGGTGGTACGTGAAACAACTTGCCGGCGACTTGGCGCGCGAACTTCTGAAAAACAAGAAACTCGAAGTAAACGACAAAGGCTTTGAAACGGATGACGGCAAGATCGTCGGTATTGAGAGGCACGCCCTTGAAGCACTTGGAGACCGCGCACAACTTTATACGAAAACCGTCGGCCTGACTTTGGAAGAGATTGCCGAAGACCTGAAGAAGCCTGAAGTCGCTGAGGAGGAATTGCCTTTCGCTGGTGACGAGCACGTTGATACCAATCGACCGCCTACATTCAAAGAGCGTCTATCCGAAGAACGGCAGCGGATGACGGTTTGGAACTCTGATCTCAAATCACTTCCGCCGGAGTTGTTCATAATCCCGGCGGATGAAGCAAGGCTGAGGGTCGCCTGTCTGAAGCTCCGGAAGCAGAGCCTCGCACATGGGAGAAGCGGTCATGTCAGCATCACGGCTTTGGCAAAGGAATTGGATGTGAGCCGCGACACATTTTACCGCCACAAATCGTGGGTCGAGTTCTATCGCAAGTGGTATCGGGAAAAGGAACACCAGCGCACCATCCGGAATGACGAAATTGACCGCCCCGAGGATTTGCAGGCTCAGGGTGTGCAGGTTACAGCCTCACCGGAAAAAGGCACGCGCCCACACCGCCTGCCGAAGAACTACGCCGAGGTTGCTCAGCCTCATCTGGAGGTGGTGTGGCTGTACGAAGGCAAAATACGAGACCCCGGGGGCAAGACGTTGACGCGCGCCGATCTCGCGGCCTACCTAAAAAGCCTCGAAGTGGACGAACGGTGGGCGCTCTGGAAAACATTGCAGGACCGGGGTTACGCGGATGACAAGCTGTACGCAATGGGCTTCCCCCGGCTGAAGAAGCCAGCACTCTAACGTAACCGAGCAACTTGTCTTTCTGGAGAAGACATCATTCGGCGGAGTCCGTGCCGACATTCAAGTTCTCGCCGAGTTGGATTAACTGAAGCGGGGTGCGGCTTCCAGCCGAGTTTGGTCTTGTTTGCCAGTTTGATGGTGAGCTTGCCCTTGTTCTTGCCTTGCTTGTTTTGGCCACCCTTGTTCACGTTTGCCAGCCGCAGTTGCCGGTCCACCAAGTCCAGAGAAGGTATCACCCAATATGTTCCGGTTTCCCCGGTTGCCTCGCTGTAGAAGATGAACCAGAAATTGGGCCGGGGATCGCGCACTGTCAGCGCCGCAAAGGTGGCCGCGTGCTTGGCGTCTGCCGACCGGGCTTTGATCTGAATGTCGAGGTAGCGGAGTTTCCCGTTCTGCTCCTGCCGAACGATGCAGTCGATTTGCTGGTCATCCACCAGCGTCATGTAAACGTCAAACCCACGGCGCAGCAACTCGGCCACGGCAATGTATTCCTGCCGCTTCCCAAACGAGGCTGTCGAACGGTGGGTCATTGCCGGTGCACCTCAAAATACTTGGAGCTTCTTGCTGATTTCCATATTTCAGTTCTCCTGCTTAATCTTCGTGAATTGGTGATGCTGGAGCTTCTTGATTGTGTCCAAAGCGAATTTAACCTCGTCCTTCACTAGCGAAGGTGTTCCGGAATGGCTCAGAGCATTCAGGATCGTTGACCGCACCGTCTCCACATCTTGCATGAGTTGTTGATCCAAGAAGTCTTTTTGACCTGCTGATTGGCGGTGTTTCTGCCGTTCCACGATACCTTCCCAGAGCGAGTTTGCCGGTATGTGTTTAGAATTGTAAAGAACCTGCACGCCATGCTTCTCACAAACATTCTTCAGGCGGGACTCGAAAGCTGATCGAATGTAAATGGCGGCGGCCGTTAAGTCACCGGACTGAAAATGCTTTTCCGCGACACCAAGCAAATCGCTAGCCGGCTCGACATGTGGACGGCCGGGGTGTCCAACTGCGGATGGTAATTCACGGAGGTTGAGGTAAATCCAACGACCCGTGTGCTCGGTGTTCTCGCGGGCTAGGTCGAACCAGACGCGATCATAGGTCATCAGAATGATCTGCCAGTCGGCAAACTCATCATTCAAGACTCTGAGCACGGGAAGACGATTGGCCAGGTCCAAGCCGATGAGCACGTCGTCCAAGACCAGCAGGCGGACAATGATTGTACCGTCACTGCCGGGAGACGGTGATTGAAGGACGAGCCGGGCTGCGCTGAGATAGATTGCTACTGCCAACGCGGTGAGGCGGGCTTCATTGAGAAACAACTGCGGATGGTCAATCGGCTTGCCGAACAGCGTCACGGACAGGCTGATCTGGTCGCCCGTGAACTTCCGCGTCTTACGGTCATACTGTACGGTTGTCGGCTTCAGGTCGAACGACAGATCAGCGTAGCCCATCTTGGCGATGAGGCGGTTGCCCTCCTTCACGACTTCCGGCAGATGATTCGCCAATACCGCAGTCAGATCAGTGCAAGCCTTGTCTGCCGGTTTTAGGTGTTTCGCCCAATGGTTGATCGGCTTGGCGTCCACCATTCGCTGATACACTGTGCCGAGGCGCTCCTGTTTGCCCTCAACGATCACCGGCAGCTCGGCCAACACCTCTTTCACCAGCAGGTCGAACAGATTGGGGGTGTGGATCCGGTGAACGAAGTTCGTCTCCAATAGGGCGCGGTAATCCAAGAACCGGCAACGTCCGGCCAAATCTGCGTAGGGCTTGCCGCCAGTCGTGCGTGGATGTTCGTCGCCGTTATCCCAGCGAAACTCACTGGGCGTACCTTCGGTAAGCTGGAGTGAAATGAAACCTTCGTCACCGGGGGCGAAGATGTGACGCGACTCAGCAAAGTTTACCGGCCCCGGCTTTAGCGCGGCCAGATCACGCAACGCACGGAAGAGCGAGGTTTTCCCGCTCCCGTTCTCGCCAAACAACAGCAGGTTCTTGCCGTCAGCGCCAAGGTCAAAATCATACGTTTGGTTTGACGGGAAAGCCCGGTAGTCGCTGAGGCCGATCTTGGCGATGCGCGCAATCTTTGGCGCGGGCGGTTGGCCCGCTGGAGCGGCAACGACGGCACTCTGTGGCGTCTGGCTCATTCTTTGGCTTCGGGTGGTTTCTTACCGGACGATGCGGAGGCGTCTTCGATGATGCGGACTACTTCCAGCGACGGAAGATCGAACAGCATGGCGCGCAAGGTGGCCCTAGTGTCGTAGGCTTTCGTGAACAACTCCTGCAAGCGGGGGAGCTTTTGCTTCTCGGCCAGCGCCGACAGGTCGGGTGCGGCGAGCGCGGCGGTTGCGTCGAAGAGGTTCAGCTTGCGAGCGTGCAACTCGCCGGGGAAGAACAACTCGTACACCAGC
>CAZMKD010000194.1:0-12801 GCA_964566575.1 uncultured Verrucomicrobiota bacterium | reverse complement strand
CTCACTGACGAAGGGCGCACTTGACCACTCCGGGAGGCGGTGTTACACAGTTTGCGGGCGGTGGCCGTAGCTCAGCCTGGTAGAGCTCCAGATTGTGGATCTGGCTGTCGCGGGTTCAAATCCCGTCGGTCACCCCATCCTACTACTTGAACCGCAGCTTCACCGGCTCGCCCTTGATTTCGTAGCCGGACTGCAATTCAAAGCCGTCGGAGGTCGGCGTGTAAATGAATGGCTGACCGGTTGCTGGGTCAAGATGCGATTGGAGGGCGTCCGGCCCATCCTGCATGACCGCCAAACCCGCCGCAGCCATCGCGCCTCTGATTGTCATGGCTTGCGTTCGCTCTAAAGGCCCTGAGCCGGCCGTGAAGAATCCGACGACGGGGTTCGCTTCCTCGGCGGCCTGTAGGGATCCCAGTCGCTCGCGGAACTCTGCTTCCGGCAATTCCAACGCTTTGGCGTACTCCTGTTGCAGTCCTGCGGCCTGCCGAATGTACGCAATGAACTGAGATAGTTCAGTTGACTCTAGGAGTGCCGAAAGCTTTGTCGAATAGTTCTCATCCGGAGTGTCAATCAGCTTCTTTAGCTCACGCATTGCCTCATCAGGCGGCATTGCGGCCAGTTTGTCAGCTTCTCTATTGGCGACATCAGCCTCTTGCTCGAATGCGCGACGCAATCCCTCATCGAAGTTGAAATCGCTGAAGAGTTCGGCCAAGCGCGGACCGCCCGCGTCCACCCATGTGCTGGCATGTGCTGCCACGCAGTCCATTACCGTACCCTGAATTGCCAGGTCAACAATGTGGCCAATCATAAGTGGCGACACATTCCGGCCGAGCCGCGAAGCGGCTGCCAGATCATCAATCGCACTCGCCAGGTCATCCCCACGGCAGTGCGCAGCATTCCAAACGGCCGCTCGCCCCATGGATCGACAGGGATTGATATGGGGCAAAAGCGTTTCGAACGTGATGGGTTGTTCCACTCCCCAATCGCAATTCGACACCGTTGCGGCTTGATGCACCAAGTCGCAGATCGGTTGAATCTTCTCGCAGAGTTCCGCCGCAACCGACGAATCAACATTCGTGCGCCAATTACCGATCAACTCTTTCTGCTCCTTCGTCAGCGCATCATAAAGCGCGAATGCTTGCCGGTAGAGCGTGGCTGCATTGGTCGTCGGCAACTCAGCGAATTGATTGGTCATCGTTTCACGATCGGCGTCATCTTCAGGCGCGAACCGACGTGCGACCTGATGGACGCGCGGCGGTGCGGTGACGGCTTCGACTGGCTGGTCGTCGGCCGGCACCGGAGGTTCGCGCAGGACAAACCAGCCAAGAAGGAGCAGCACCAAAAAGACACAGCCTCCGGCCACTGCATAGCGGATCGTTTTACTGTGGGGCTGGTTCATTCGCTCTGCCCTTCGCCAACCAATCGTAACAGACATGCCCCCATCGGCAAGTCGTTTAGTCGGCGCTTGAACGTCGCTGCGCCGGCACCTACAATTCGCGCGTGCTCGACTCGGCTGCACGGCATCAACTGCTGGAGAAACATTTCGGCTTTCGCGAGTTCCTCGAAGGCCAGGAATATGTGGTCGAATCCATCCTTGCCGGCGATGACGCATTGGTGATCATGCCGACCGGCGGCGGCAAGTCGCTCTGTTATCAACTCCCGGCCCTCGCCCTCGACGGCATAACCGTCGTCGTCTCGCCGCTCATCGCGTTGATGAAAGACCAGGTGGATTCGCTCGCCGAGAAGGGCATTCCGGCCACGGTCATCAACTCTTCGCTCGCCGAATCCGAGATCGACGCCCGCCTCGCCGGCATGGCTCAAGGCCAATACCGACTCGTCTACATCGCGCCGGAACGTTTCAAGAGCGAGAAGTTCGTCCGCGCCCTCGCGCCGTTGTCCATCGCGTTGTTTGCGGTGGACGAGGCGCATTGCATCTCGCAATGGGGACACGATTTTCGCCCTGACTACATCCGCTTGAAATGGGCGCTCAAGGAACTCGGCCAGCCACAAGTCGCTGCGCTGACGGCAACGGCGACACCCGAAGTGCGCGCCGACATCATCGAACAACTCGCCCTCGGCAAGTTCGGACGGCAAGAGCCGAAGGTGTTCGTGACCGGCTTCGCGCGCCACAACCTCACGCTCACCGTCGCCAATTGCAAAGGCAAGGCGGCCAAGCTGGCGCGCATCGCCGAGACGATCCGCGAGCTAAAGACCGGCATCGTCTATTGCGCGACGCGCAAGCACGTCGAGAAACTCGCGGCGGAATTGGGCGTGCCGTGCATTGCCTACCACGGGGCGATGACGCCGGAGCAACGCAACAAGGCACAGACCAAATTCATGAATGGTGATTGTGGCGTGGCCGTGGCCACCAATGCCTTCGGCATGGGCATCGACCGCGCGGACTTGCGGTTCGTCATGCACTTCGACATACCAGGCAGCGTCGAGGCGTATTATCAAGAAGCCGGTCGGGCCGGACGCGATGGCGAACCGGCCCGCTGCGAGATGTTGTTCAACTACGCCGATGTGCGCACGCAGGAGTTCTTCATTGACGGCGCGAATCCCACGCGTGAGATCATTGCCGGGCTTTATCACGCGTTGCTCCGACTCTGTAAACAAGGCGGCGTTGAGATGCCGATGACGGAGATTGCCGAGCACGTGCCCGGCACGAAGAACGAGATGGCCGTCGGCAGCGCGCTCTATCTCTTGGAACGCGCCCGGTTCATCCAGCGCGACTACCGGCAAGGCAGCCGGACGTACACGACGAGCCTCGTCGAGCCGGTCAAACCGCTCGACGAACTCGAGATCGATTTCGAGCGGCTCGATAAGAAACGCGAGCGCGACCTCGGCAAGCTGCACCGCATCATCGACTACGCGGACCACCGCGGTTGCCGACATCACTTCATCCTCGACTATTTCGGCGACACGGAGGCGAGCGAACACTGCGCCGTCTGCGACAACTGTCTCGCCCACACGAGCACCACCGTCCGTCATCCAACCGAAGGGGAAACTGTCCGCATCCAGAAAGCCCTGAGCTGTGTCGCGCGCGTCAATGGCCGGTTCGGTCGCGCCCGCATCGCGCAGACCTTGACCGGCTCGCGGTCTAAGGAGGTTGTGGATGCCCGGCTCGACCAACTCACGACCTACGGACTGCTCGCCGAGCAAGGCGCGGACTACGTGTGGAGCTTGCTCGACGCGTTGATTCGCGCCGGTTGCCTCGAGATCAGCAGCGGCCAGTATCCGACGCTGTCGCTGACGGAATTGGGCCGGGATGTGATGTTGCGAAATAAAGTCGTCGCGCTCGCGTTGCCGGAACTGCAGAAGAAGACGACGAAGAAGAAGGCCGCCGAGAAGATCGCGGTGGCGGACGCGGACTACGACCGGGCGGTTTTCAAAGCATTGAAGAAATGGCGAGACCAAAAGGCGGCACAACTCGGTTTGCCAGACTATTATGTTTTCTCCTACAAGACGCTACAGGCACTTGCACGTGTCTTGCCAGAGTCACCGTCGGATTTGTTGGAGATCCGCGGCATCGGCCCGGCGAAGGCGCAACGGTTCGGTGAGGAAGCGCTCGCGGTGATTGCAGATACGCGCTCCCGCTGATTCTGTAGCCGAAGCGTGACCGCAGCGGGCCGTCTGTCGTGTGACGGCAACTTCGGCCGAGGCTCACGCCTTGGCTACAGCTTCGACACGAACGAATTTCCCGCGATATAGAACCGCAAATGCCGGCGCGCCCAGTGACCGGCGTAATCCACACCGACACGTGGACGCTTCACAATCCGACTCGGAGCGCTTCCTTGCGCGATGTAGAAGTCATCGCTCAGCAAATCCTGGCCATTGTGTCGCCGGTCGATCTTCATCGCGTTGCAGAGCAAGCCCGGGCCGGTCGTCTTGCCGGTAAGATCGCTGACCGGCTCCAAGGCGCGCAGCAAGACTGCCGACGCGTGACCTTCCGTCTGCGTCACGACGTTCATGCAGAAATAGATGCCATAGATCATGTAGACGTAGGCGTGGCCGGGCGGACCGAACATGACTTCGTTGCGTTTGGTACGGCCGCGGGCGGAATGCGCCGCCAGATCGTGCGGGCCAAGGTAGGCTTCTGTTTCGACAATCTTCCCGATCCGGTCCCCGTGAACGAGATACTTCCCGAGCAACTCGCGCGCGACGAGCGCGGTGTCGCGGTCGTAGAACTGGCGGCCAAGCTTGCGCATGGGCGCAGTATACCGTATCCTGCACGCTTCGGTATCCCATGGATTACGTCAAACGCGCCAAAACTGTCTTTGACATCGAGATCGACGCGCTGCGTCAAACGCGCGCGCGGCTCAACGAGCATTTTGCTGCCGCCGTCGAGCTGATCGTCGCGGCGTTGCGCAATCGCAATAAGGTCATCGTCACCGGCGTTGGCAAGTCCGGCAACCTCGGGCACAAGATCGCCGCCACGTTCACCAGCACCGGCACCACCAGCGTCGTGCTCGATGCCGTGAACGCGCTGCATGGCGACCTCGGCTTGGTGAGCGACGGCGATGTCGTGCTGGCGCTGAGTTATTCCGGCGAGACCGCAGAGTTGCTTCGCATCTTACCGGCGATCAAGCGATTCGACGTGAAGATCATCGCGATGACTGCCCGGCCAAAGTCGCAGATCGCACAGAACAGCGATGTGGTGTTGAACGTCCAGGTGAACAAGGAAGCGTGCCCGTTCAATCTCGCGCCGACTTCGAGCACAACGGCGATGCTGGCGATGGGCGATGCGTTGGCGATGTGCGTCCTCGACGCGCGCGGATTCAAGAAGTCCGACTACGCGAAGCTGCACCCAGCCGGGGCGATCGGCAGCACGATGCTCGTCCAAATCAAAGACATCATGCGCACCGGCGACCGCAACGCGGTCATACCGGAACATGCGACCGTCAAAGACGCGTTGCTCGCGATGACGAAGGCTAAGTCCGGCACGATCAGCGTGGTGGACAACAAGGGACGAGTGGCCGGCGTGTTTACCGACGGTGATTTCCGCCGGCACATCGCGCGGGACACGGCGGTGCTTCAAGCGCAGGTCAAGACTGTGATGACGCGCAACCCGATCGCCATCCGACAGGATAAACTCGCCGTTGAGGCGTTGAAGATATTTCAGCAACGACAGATTGACGATTTGATTGTGGTGGACGACAATCTCCGCCCGGTCGGGATTGTCGATTCGCAAGACCTGCCGAAGTTCAAAATCATGTAAGTAACGAGAGGTTTACTGTTATGCCGTCCGCCAACGATCTTCGCAGAGGAATGGCCATTAAATACAATGGCGATGTGACCGTCGTGCTCGATATGCAGCACCGCACGCCCGGCAACCTGCGCGCCTTCGTGCAAGCCTCGCTGCGCAGCCTGAAGACCGGCAAGTCGTCCAATGTCCGTTTTGCCTCCACCGAATCCATCGAAGTCGTCCAGATAAACACCAAACAGATCGACTTCAGCTACAAAGACCAGGGCGGTTATCATTTTATGGATCCGGAGACGTACGAGACGATTACACTGCACGAGGACTTTGTCGGCGAGGCCGCCAAGTATCTCACCGAGAATCTCAAATGCACGTTGATGGAAGTCGAAGGCAAAGCCGCCGAGTTGGAATTGCCGCCGAAGGTAAAACTCAAAGTTATCGAAGCCCCGCCCGGTATCCGTGGCGACACCGCGACGAACGTCACCAAACCGGCCAAGGTCGAGACCGGCATCGAAGTCGGCGTTCCCATCTTCATCAATCCCGGCGACACCATCGAAGTCGACACCCGTACCGGCAAATACCTCAACCGGGCGTAGGTTGTTTATGGAGTGCGCCGACTCGTCGGCGCTTTGCCGTTATGCCTGCAACGACGACGAATGGACAGCAAAGCGGCGACAAGTCGCCGCACTCCAAAGACTGGCCGCATGCCCCCGTGCATCGTCTCGGCGAGGCGGGAGTGTTCATCGTGACGGCGGGCACTTACCGGAAAGCTCCTGTCTTCCGCGGCAACGACCGCCTTGATCTGCTCGAATCGCGTCTGCTTTCATTGGCGACACACTACGACTGGCAATTGGAAGCGTGGGCGGTCTTCAGCAATCATTACCATTTCGTCGGGCGCTCGCCAAAAGACTCAGAGTCATTGAAGCGCTTCATCGCCCATCTTCATGCCGACACCGCGCGCGAGGTGAACAAGCTTGACAACACGCCTTCACGGAAAGTCTGGCACAACTTCTGGGATACGCAGTTGACGTTTGAACGCTCCTATCTAGCCCGCCTGAACTACGTCCACAACAATCCCGTCCACCATCAGCTTACCGTCGTGGCGAATCAGTATCGGTGGTGCTCGGCGACGTGGTTCGAGCGCACGTGTCCGTCCGCGACCGTGAAGACGATCTACAACTTCAAAACCGATCAGCTCAAGATCCCTGACGACTTCTAATTTGGAGTGCGCCGACCTGTCGGCGCTTTGCTGTGCCGTCCCCTTCACGACCAGACAAACAACAAAGCGGCGACAAGTCGCCGCACTCCAAAGTCCGCTACGGTTTGAGTGTGGAGTGCGCTGACTTGTCAGCGCTGTGCCGTTTCCGCGCTGTTGCTGCAAAGCGGCGACAAGTCGCCGCACTCCAAAACTACGGCTTCAGCGGTTGGATGGATTGGACGCGAAAGAAACGGTTCGTCGCTGCCACACCGGTCGCACCGCGAGTCGTTGTCGCACCGATGTCGGGAACTACGAGACCCGGCGGCGAATTGGTGCTCCAAGACCCGGTAACCAAATCAGTCCGGCTCTGCACTTGGTAGAGCCGCGTCTGCTTGCTGGTCCACGTCACCGTCGAGGTCGAGCCAGCACTGTTGGCGGTGTAGGCGGTGATGCGCAGATTGTCGGCAACGTCGCTTGGGCTGGTGTCGGCCCGATATTCGTCGATGTCATTGACGCCATCGCCGTCGGAATCGCCAGCCGCAGTAAAAAGATTCGTGCCGCCGAATTGACGTTCCCAAGCGTCGGTGATTCCGTCGCCATCGAGATCGGCACCGGGAATGCAACGATCCGTTTGCACGGAGGCGAAGGCGTTGCTGAGTGAAATCCAACCGCAATTCGCGCTGTAGGCGTAGCCGCTGAAACGGCCAGTGACCAGATTGAAGCGCGGCACATCCGTGGTGAGCAGCACGCCGCTGGCGTGGTGATTGGTGAAGACAATCCAGCCGATGTTCGCGCCGTAGGCGAAGCCGCGCAGTTCGCCGGTGCCGAGATTGTTGACACCGAAATCGCTGCCGGAGTTGTTCTGATACTGAATGCCGTTGGTCGGGTTGTCGTTGCCGAGGTTGATCCAGCCGGTGTTGGCGGCGTAGATGTTGCCGGAGCAGACAAACTCGCGGATGACCACGCCGTTGGTGCCGCTGTCGCCGCGCCAGTCCATCCACCCGATGTTCGCGCCGTAGGCGAAGTTGTTGGTGGGGTTGATGGTGGAGGCGCCCGAAGAATCCGATGCGACCGTCAGTGCGAAATTGTCAACTGCCAATCCGTCGTCGGCACCGGGACTATTGAGGTCGAGCCAGCGGAGGTAGAACGTCACACCATCGGCGACGTTGGTCGCGAAGTTGCCGCCGATGCCGGCCACGCGGTTCGCGGCGGCATTGCCATCCAAGACGGCCGCGGTGCTACCGTCCTGGGGTGAAGCGAGGGTAAACGAAGGTCCCATCGCTGTGAAATTCGTGCCGTCGGTGCTGAAGAACATGGTCAACGTGTTGTTCGTGCCCGGGCCGGCGCCGCCGTCACGCCACTGCTCGCCATCATAGATCACATTCAGGTTGGTGATGGTCAGCCCGGTGTTGTTGGCCAAGCGCACTTCCGTCACGCGGTTGCCCGTGCCCGAGGCGATGGAGCCGAGCGCACGGTCGGTGTCGGGATTGACTCCGGCCACGCCGAAGTTGTAGTTGGTTCCTGTGCTGACGGTGCCTGTGCTGTTGGTGACCGAGGTCGCGCCGACGGCGCCATTCGTCCCAGTACCTACTGCTCCGACGAACCAGCCCGTGGGCGTTGTGGAGCTGCCGGGTATGTTGGCAGTCATGCCGTCAAAGTTCTGATTGTAGGTGATCCCCACCAGTGAAATCTGAGCTGCAGCATCAGCCGTCAAAAGCCTTGCCGCTGCAAAAACGCTCAACGCTGCGACTAATGATTTCATGTGCCTCCTAGAATGGCAGTGCTTCGATTTCATGGTAGTCCGGTGGCGGTTGGAATAGTTTGGCTTCGGCGATCTTCTCCGGCGCGACGGATTTGACCTCAAAGCGGAAGCGTTCCGCGCCGTTGTCGTAATGCAGGCTGACAAGCAACGGGAACAGCTTGCGCTCGGTCAACGGTTTCGGCCATTGCTCCTCGATCATGCGCGGGCCGAAACGGTGCCCCTGATTGCGCACGTAAGGCTGGTAGGGCAACAACTGGTCCGTCGCCCAAATATCCAGCGTCTCGCCGCGTTGCTTGATTTCATACTGCTCGCAGGCGAACCCGAGGATGTTGGTTAATTCACCGGTCGCCTTGAATTCGGCTCTTTCGGTCGGCGGGACCGGCATCATCGGCATGGGCGGCATTGCCGCCATGCGCGGAGCGCCGGGTTGAGGGTTGGACTGCGGGCCGATCCCCGGCGGCAGACCGGGGATTGAGCTGGGGAGCGCACCCGCCCCGGGTGCAGTTGGGCGCGCCTCGCGCCCAACACCGGCGGACGGGGCGTCCGCCGGGACACGCGAGGGCGCGTGTGCTCCCCACAACCGTACGAAACTGCGGTTGTGCGGGAACACCAATGTCACCGCGCCGGACTTCAATTCCAGGATGTTGACCGGGTGCGGCCAGTTGGTGCTGGTCACTTCGATGCGTAACTGATCGGAGCCGACCGTATAAAGCAACGTGCTGGTTTCGGGGCCTTGCGTGACGACGGCGTTGATCCGGCCCTCGAACGCGACTGCTGTTGACGCGATTGCAGCGAGGCAAGCCATAATGGCAATACCAAGTTTGAAGTTGAGCGCGTTGCGCATGGAAACTCACTTAGGGCATGTTGTATTTGTATGAAATGCTCTCGGAAGTGGCGCCACCGAGGGTGTCACCGCGACAGGAATTGGCAAGGGTAGAAGACAAACCTAAGCCGCCTCCTGTGCCGCGGCTGCCGATTGCAAGTCTGGAGCTCAACCCGACGCCGGTGGTGCTGTAGCCCTCGCAATTGTGGACTTCGTCGGCACGCACCCCGTAGCCGCTGCCGGTGTGGAAGCCATAGCAGTTGTTGGCTACAATAGAGGTCAACGCGGAGAAGGTGATGCCGGCACCGTAGCTATAGCAATTGTTGGCTACATCAACTTCCATCGCGACGGCAAAGCCGGTGGTGGCGGCGCTTTCGCCGTAGCAGTTGTCGGCTGTGTTGGCATTCAACCCGGTGCCGGTGATGCTGTAGCCGTAGCAATTGTTGGCCGCCTTGGCACTCACCCCTCTGCCGCTGCCGGCGCTGTAGCCGGAGCAATTGTTGGCGATGGTGACAGACACCCCGTAACCGGTGGCACTGGTGCCGTAACAGTTGTTGGCGGTGTTGGCAGAGACCCCGGTGCCGCTTGAGCTGGAGCCGTAGCAATTATTGGCTGCGGTGGCACCCACCCCAGAGCCGCTGCCGGCGCTGTAGCCGAAGCAATTGTTGGCTGTGTTGGCGGACACCCCGGTGCCGCTGCCGGCGCTTTCGCCGAAGCAGTTGTCGGCTGCGTTGGCACTCACCGCGGCATCGCTGCCAGTATTTAGACCCTGGCAGTGGGAGGCGATGCGCCCCAAAATGGCGGTGCTTCCGCACTGAGACGCTGTCGAATGGGAGATGGTGTCGGCGTAAATGCCGGTGGCCCCGATGGTGTGCACCGTGCAGGATTCCACCACGGTTGAATTGCCGGTAGCGAGGTAGATGCCAGTCGCCAAGCAGCCCCGCACCGAGACCCCGGCCACGCGGACGTTTGAGGGAACCGAACCGGAGTACCCGATGCCATGGGCAAAGCCGGTGCCACTATAGACGCCGCCGCTATACCCCACGCCGCCCTTGATATGGCCGTTGAGAATGGTGATGTCTTGGCGACCAGACCCAAGTTCGATGCCGGTGCCCGTCGGCGTTGCTGCGGTTGAGGTGAGGGTGAACCCGTTGAGGTCGAGCGTAACGTTGTCGGCGCTGATCGTGATGGCATTGCCCGTCGCGACGGTGATGTTGGTGGTCAGGTAATACGAGCCCGACGCGCTGATGGTGACCGCTGTCGCATTGGTGATGGCCGTGCGCGGCTCGACCTGCTGGAGCGTCTTGAATGTCGGCCCCGGCGGCCCCGGCGGCGTGAGCGGGCCTTGCCCGAAGGATGAGGGACTCGCCACGTCAAACGTGGTGAAGATGAGGGATGAAAGCAGGGCGATGACTACGGCGGTGAATGAGCGTTGCATGGGCGGAGACCTCCAGTGAGGGCCAAGGATGGGCATAGTCGTAGAGCTGTCAGGCAGGATTAACACACTGTCGGCATTGCCACCCGCGTTAGTAAGTCTAGCGTATGGCTCGCTTCTGCTTAGGGTGAACGCTTCTCTGCGACTGGGCCGAAGCCTATCCGAGCCGCCTCCCGTTGACAAGCTCTAAATTCGCCCGCTCTAAATTCGCCCGCCAACCAAGCAAAATCAGGCGTGCGTGGCTTGTACCAGAAACGCGGATGAACCGGCAAGCCAATAAAAAGGTCGCGGCCCGCGCGATACCATTCGCCGGTATGAAGTGCGCTGACTTGTCGGCGCTTTGCTGTGCCGCTCGGGTGAGTAAGCCGCGAACTACAAAGCGGCGAGAACTCGCCGCACTCCAAAACTACGCCCGTGGATGCGCCTTCTCGTAAACCTTCTTGAGGCGTTCCGGTGTGATGTGCGTGTAGATTTGGGTCGTGGAAAGATTGGCGTGGCCGAGGAGTCTTCTGGGCGCCCGTGCGCCAGTTACGAACCGAACCGTCCCTCCAAGATGCCTCGCACGGACAGATCCTCGTCCACATCCGGCCAATGCAACCCTTCGCCGCCGCAGATGATCTCAATGTGATTGAGTTGCTCCGGTGTCGCCTGGCCCAACCGGCGGCTCTTCTCGGCCGGGAAACGAATTTCCCGGTCGTCGTCGAGACGCACGCACACCCATCCGCTCTCCGCCCACGCCTTACGCGCCCGGGCCAGCCGCTCAACGGTTGAAGACTTCATTCCATTTCCTCCGGATCAAATCCGCCTGTTCCGCAATCAGTTCCTCGGCCCGCGCCAGCTCTGGCACCTTCAGACCCTCTGAATAATCCAGACGTAATGGTTCCATCCAAAACTTGGCGTGCCCACCCGCGCGTCGCACATGCACGTGCATCGGTTCGTGACCTTCATTGGCGTAGAAGAATACCACATAACCTTCCTTCCTGAAAATCTCGGGCACGCGCTCATGATGACCCAGACTTCGCTCCCAATCAAGAATCAAGCGCGCGGATGCGCCTTTTCGTACACTTTCTTCAGCCGCTCGGGCGTGATGTGCGTGTAGATTTGAGTCGTGGAAAGATTGGCGTGGCCGAGAAGTTCCTGGACGGCGCGCAAGTCGGCACCGGCATCCAGCATGTGCGTCGCGAAGCTGTGCCGGAGCTTGTGCGGCGTCAGCGATGGGTCAAGGCCGACCGCCATCAAATATTTCTTCAACATCCGCTGGACGCTGCGCGGCGTCATCCGGCCACCGAAACGATTCACGAAGAGCGGGCCGCGCGCGCTGCGTTGCCGGAGCGCGAGATACTTCTGCAACGTCTCCATCGCCGGACCGCCGAGCGGCGCGAGGCGTTCCTTCTTGCCCTTGCCGCGGACGCGCGCGACTTCGCCGAGAACGTCCAGATCGTCATCATTCAATCCGGTCAGCTCGTGGATGCGCAACCCGGCACTGTACAGCGTTTCGAGAATTGCCTTGTCGCGCCATGCAGCGAAGTCGTCGGTAGGGCGCGACCGCCGGGCGCGCCGCGTCGTTTCGGCCAGCGGCGCGCTGAGGAGTGCTTCGATCTGCTGAATCGTGAGAAATTTCGGAAGCTTGCGATGCCGTTTCGGCAATGTCAGGCCAATGACCGGGTTCTGCTTGATCCGCTCGGCGCGCACGAGCCAGCGGAAGAAACTGCGCAGCGCGGACATTTTCAGGTGAATCGTCGGCCGGTCGTACTGCCGTTCGCTCAAGTGCACGAGGTAACCGCGCAGGTGAAAGCCATCGATACGTATCCAGTCACACGGAGTTTTGGTCTTATCCACAAACCACGAACGAAAGGCGGCGAGGTCGGCGCCGTAGTTACGCAGTGTCAGCGGGGAGGCGTCGCGTTCGGCGCGGAGGTAATCGAGAAAGCCGTCGACTAAGTCGTCGCGGACAGAATCTTTTTGATGTTTTTGCACGTCGGGTAACCGGAGCAACCGAGGAACTCGCCGAACTTTCCCTTTCGCTTGAGCATCGGCTTGCCGCAGATCTCGCACTTCTCGTCGGTCATTTCAGCGGCCGGCTTCGGCGGCGGCGCCGGCAGCTTCGATTGGATCTCCTCCGGTAGCGGCTGGGCGTTCTTGCACTTCGGGTACGCCGAGCAACCGAGGAATTGCCCGCGTGCACTGGAGCGAATCGCCATCGGCGAACCACACTTGTCGCACTTGTGCTCGGTCAACACGGGCGCGGCCTTCGGCTCGCGTTTCGGTGTGACGGCCTTGAGCGCCGCGGCGATCTCGGGCGGGAACTTGCCGGAGGATTTGCATTTCGGATAGCCGCTGCAGGCGAGGAAGAAGCGGCCGAACGATTGCTTCAGCGTCATCG
>CAZMKD010000193.1:0-7027 GCA_964566575.1 uncultured Verrucomicrobiota bacterium | reverse complement strand
GTCAATCCGACCCTCACGGGGACAAACTCTCTTGTCTACTCCACGTATCTGGGGGGGGACAATGCGGAATCAGGGTCGGGAATTGCGTTGGACGGGAGCGGTTTCGTGTACGTGACGGGCGATACAAGTTCGACGAATTTCCCGACGACAGCCAACGCATTCCAGCCGGTACTTTCCAACGGTGTGGATAGTGCGTTTGTGATGAAACTCAATCTGGCCTTGGCCGGCACCAACGCCGTGGTGTATTCGACGTTTCTGGGCGGCAGCAATGATTCCGGCAGCGATATCGGCAACGCCATCGCCGTCAGCAGTAACGGCATGGTGTTCGTCACCGGCTCGACGGGATCGAGTGACTTCCCGACGGTCGCCGGCGCTTTTCAGTCCAGCTTCGGCGGGGGATCTATGGACGCGTTCGTTGCCAAACTCGATCCGTCGCAGTCCGGCACGGCCGGGCTTATTTATTCCAGCTATCTGGGCGGTGATGATGACGACCGCGGTCTCGGCATTGCTGTGGACACCAACGACAACGCCTACGTCGCGGGTGAGACTGTCTCGACGAACTTTACAACGACCAGCGGCGCTTTTCAGATGAATGCGCCGGCATCCTACAACGCATTCGTGGCGAAGATCGTGCCGGCCGCTGACTCCTCGGCGCCTCCAATGGCGCAGTTCACCGGCACGCCCACCAACGGTACGGCGCCATTGGTAGTGAGTTTCACCGACACATCGTCAGGAACTATCACGAACCGGTTCTGGGACTTCGGTGACGGCACAACGTCGAACACAACCGATACGACGGTTGTTAATACCTATAACGCGGGAGGCTTTTACACCGTGAGTCTGACTGTCACTGGTCCCTACGGTGTCAGCACCAATGCCCGGCCGAATTACATCGCAGCATCACCGGTAGATTTCCAGAGTTGGCAGTTGCAGTATTTCGGTTGCGCCAATTGTCCAGAAGCGGGACCCGAAGCCGACCCTGACGGTGATGGCTGCAACAACCTCTGCGAGTTCCTAGCAAGCACTAATCCGACCAACAGCATGTCGAGCTTGCGGATCACCGTTGTTGCCAAGCAAAGCAACGACATCGGTGTGACTTGGACTTGCGTGGGCGGCAAGAGTTACGTCCTGCAAAGCACCCGAAGTGCTGCGATTGCCGCCTACACTTCAATGTTCCCAGTGTTCGCAGACGCCAGCCCGATTATGTCTGTGCCCGGTGTCGGTGAATCCACGACCAACTATCTCGACGCGGGAGCCTTGTATGCTACCACGTTGACTCCGCCGGGCAGCCCGATTGCCGGCACCGGCACACCGTCAACGGTCTACATTTCGGCAGCGAACACACGAGGTCTCGCGGATTCCTTGGGCGGCGCTGTCCCGGTTGGCAGCCTGCTCATGCTCGGAACTTTCAACATCAGCGAAGCCACCATTCAGTCAAACTTCTACTCGGGCAATCTCAGCGCGATCATGTCGGCCTTCACTCCTTACGATACGCCTTTCTCGGTGGGTGATGGAACCGGACACCCTGCGAGTTGGGATGTTTCGAGAAGTGCCGCAGGCTACGGTGGCCAGCAAATCTACCTTCTGGCGGTAGACAGGCCTACTTTGGCGGCGGCGACTCACTTGGGAATCTTCACCGCGCCGTCGTGGGTATTCCCCGACGATGGCGGTGAAATCTACATCGCTCTCGAAGATGTAACCGACTTTGTGACCGGCAGGCTCGGGGGGCCGCTGACGATTAACCTCGGCCTGGGGCAGACCTATACATTTGACGACACAGCTAAGTTGAGTTACCTGCCCGGAAGGATTCTTTTCTACCGCGTGCGGCTGGTGCCGTAGCGAACAGATGGGGTGATGGATTTGCCGTGCTTCATCTGCTTCTTCACTTCGCCGCCTTTTTCGCGGGCTTGGTCACGTCCGGCAGTCTGTCCATCGCGTCCTTCATCGCGGGCTTTTCCATGTGGGTATAAACGCGGGAAATTTCGGGGGAGTCGTGGCCGATGATTTCCCGCGCAATCACGTCGCTCACGCCCGCGTTCTTTAGCAGGCTCGTGGCCGTGTGTCTGAGGCAGTGGAAGCTGAGTCTGCCGACTTTGCGCTCCACGGCGCGCCCTTCGCCGTCCTTTGTCTTTTGGTGATCGCGTACCTTCTGGAGTTTCGCCGCTGCGAGGATGTCCGCAAATTGATTGCTAAGTGTCCCCACGCGAATTGCTGCCGTCGCTGCTGCTCGTGGAAACACAGGGGCATCGAGATCATCGGACGCGGACAGGCTGAGGAAGTAAATTTCCAAGACGGGATGCAGGGGAATCTTCATCGCCTTGCCGGTCTTTTGGGTCACGAGGCAGACTTCCTTCTGCTCCACGTCCACGTTGCGCCAGGTGAGGCGGGCAATATCGCCCAGCCGTTGCCCCAGATAGACGCCACACAACACCATGCCGCGCCATTCCACGTCACAGGCTGCGAGGATGCTGCGGAGTTCATCCAGCGTGAACGCTCTGCGCTTCGAGGCGGATTCCTTCACGAGTTCAACACGGGCGAAAACATTGTCCCGGATAAGGCCGTCCTTCATCGCCCGCGTCCACGCCCCGCGCAAAATCTTCACGTACTTGTTCACCGTCGCCCCGCTCACGCGCTCTGCCAGTGAGTCGCGGAATCCGGCAAGGTCGCGCTTTCCGATGGTGTCCATGTGTTTGTTGGCGCGATAGCCTAGATGCTCCAGCAGTTCGCGGGTCGCGTTCTGGTATTCCACCAAGCTGGATGCCGCCAGCGTGAGTTCCTTCGTTTTCAGCCACGAGGCGAGGAAGTCCTTCGCGGTGGAGTTGGGCAAGTTTTCCTGATTCGCGATTTCAAAGATACGGGTGATGCTATCCCGCGCCCGCGCTTCGGTGAGGCGTCCGGCACGTCCTTCACGAGCCGCCTGATCGTACTCGTGACAGATGGTTTTCGCCTTCCGCTTGTCTGCGGTGCCGGTGCTTCTGAGGGTACGCCTGCCGTCTGGTAAGTAGAACGCGCAATGCCAGAAGGGGGATGTACTTTTCCGATGAATGCTTGCCATATCGTTAGCCTCGCTTTTCTGTGCTAACGTATAACGCTAACGCTTGGGGGTGTCAAGCGTGTTTGTTTATATCGGTTTTACAGGGGTTTTTGCATGGTGTGAGGCTGCTAACGTAACGCGGGTTCGAATCCCGCTGGGGTCGCCATTCTTGCTTTTTCACCACAAGCTCGCCACATCAGGCGTGTGAGTTATTCCATAATGAAAGGGTGTTAGACTATGGCGCTTGCCAATTGCAGCCATCGCAAAATGTAAATGGACTGAGATCGACCGTCGTCAGACTGTAGCCCCCGCCGAGCGCAGCCATCGCCGAGTTGATTTGATTTAGATACGCGGTCATGAAGTACCCAGATCCACCATCCCCAAATGTCCAAACCGTGAGAAGCACCAATTGCCCGTTTAGGATCATAAATGCAGGCTGGCCACTGTCTCCGGATATCTTGTCCTCGTAAAACCTGCGTCGGGTAGGATCGGCAGGAGCCACGAACGAAATAGACGACGACACCCACGAGATGTCAGATTCTAGGGCGTTCTCATCTTGGTCGAGACACAGCGCCGGAATGGACTTTGCGGAAATGGGTTCTAACGAGTTCGGGAAATAGTTCGTGAAATCGGTCGGCAGAACCTTGGCAAAACTGATCAAATTGGTCGGAACATCGGAGCCCAAGACCCCGATCCGAAGATCCGTGTTCCCGACTTGCACTGAGTTTGAGAGCACGCGAGCAACAACTGTATTATCATTAGCAACGAACCGCAGTTCCGTGCCGTTTGGAGGGGTGTAGTGTTTGGCAAACACCACGTGACGCGGACTGATCAGCGTACCCGCCCGCCGCGTGGCCTTCTCCCAGGGACAGCAGCCGTTCGTACTAAAGGCCCACCCAGATGAGTTGTAAGCCGCAATGCAGGTGAGGTCGAACCCGTACGCCCAACAGTTTGTATTCCGCACGTAGTTGGTTGCAGCGTGATTCATACTCGCGTAGATCGCTACATTTCTCGCCCACCAGTTCGAGTTGGTATCGAGCGCCGCTATCGCCAAGTTGGTATCGATCCCGACCGTAGCCGCATGACAGGCTGCACCCGGTTTGAGAGGTGCTAGGATCGTCCTATGGATCACCCTTCCCAACGCGTTGGTGTCAGAGTCCGCATACTGTAAATAGATATCATCGATGGGTTGGTCGTTGTTCTCCGGCACGGTGTAAGTTATCAACCCGCTGGTCGTATCAAAGACGGTCGCCGGCAACATTGTCGGATTCAAGCTCACTCGCAAGAACGGACACAGGACGGGACCGCGACCAATGTTCGACATACCGATGGTTACTGTACCGTCTGCTAAGTATGGACAACAGACCATACCGTTGACCACCACAAGGTCGGGATCTGGGCCGGGCTCCAACCCGGTACCCGGCGGAGCGAGCGGCCCATCGGAAATGCCATCGCCATCTGAATCGAAATTCTGAGGGTTCGTACCAAGCCGATACTCCTCCAAGTTGATCAATCCATCTCCATCAGTATCGAGGTCGGCGTCGCTGACCAACGGATTGAGGTCATGCGCGACTTCCCAGCCATCCGCCATCCCATCGTCGTCGGTGTCCGCAGCCGTCAGGTCGGTCAAGTACGTGTAAACCTCGTCATAATCTGTAATTCCATCGCCGTCGGTATCGGCATTTTGCGGATCGGTGCCCAGTTGGAACTCCTCAAGATTGCTCAAACTATCGCTATCGGGATCGTCCGCAGCGCGAGAGTAGTCCGACTCCAACCCCGTGGGATGCCCGAAGTAGTCTTGCGTCCACCAGTCGGCAATGCCGTCGCCATCGCTGTCCTCTGGCGGTGGACTGCTTAACTGGCTGACTTGCACACGGTAGGCAGGGTACGACCCGCTGGCGCCACCAATGTCATTGACCCATTGAATACCGCCGTCGCCCGGGATGTTGTCCAGAACGATGTTTGTCCACGTGCCGCTAATGAAGTCAAAACGCTCCAAAGTGTAATACTTCCCGCTAACAGACGTGAAATAGACTCGGAAGTCATCGCCTACCTGCTCGATGTCCGTGATGCGCAGCGCGCTTTTGTCATCGGTCGGATCGGTGCCGTCGAAATACTCTTGGAGATTGGACATGCCGTCGCCATCTGGATCGGTGGTTGGCGTGGCATCAAGCGCGTTAATCGAGCCGAAATATCGAATCTGCCAGGCGTCCGGCAGCCCGTCGCCATTGCCGTCGAAATCGCCAACGGCATAGACCACGCGAATGCTATTCGTGGCAATGTTTGCGGGCGCAGCGTTGTCACCCGCGAGCACGGTCAGCGTGTTGGTGCCGGCGGCCAAACCCGTGACCACGGCCACCCAGTTGCTGTAGCCATTGGCGCTCGTGGCTGCAAAACCATGAACGTCGACTCCAGAAACGCCGGAGTTATTGGCACTCGTGCCCGTAACAGTAAAGGCCGAATCGATGATGTAAGAATCGTTCGCAGGTGAAGTGATTGTCAACTTGGGCGCAGCAGTGGTGCCTTCAACCGAAGTGCTCCTCGTAGCAACGCGATAGAAGCGGCAGGTCGTGTTTGTGGCCGCACCTTTGTCGAGGTAGTTTGTGGCAACATCTCCCACGTCGGGGATCACGATGTTCGGACTGATGTTAAAATAGACGCCTAAAATGCTGCGCGCTGCCTGAAGCACATTCGTTCGACCTCCACCCGCCCGCCAAGTGATCAGGGCACCGCTTCCCTGTATCGTGATACCAAGGATCCGCATTGCCGAAACACTGTTTGTCGGATCGGTGCCGGCTTGAAACTCCTGCAGGTTGGTAAACCCGTCGCCATCACTGTCAGCGTTGGCATCGGCGACGTTCAGTGGGTCGAGGTCGTGGCTTTGTTCGTAGCCGTTGGTGGCAAGCCCCGCGAGTGCGAGGCCCAGCACAATGGCGGCGAGTAACGGACGCAGGGGTAGCGTTGCGTGTTGATGAACCGCTCGTCGGTGCGCCTCGTGTGATAGGTTAAACTTCAGTGTGCCTCGCGATTCTGAAGTGAAATGATGAAGCAAACGCTTCGCGACGCCATTCGCCCGCCTTCTCCAACTGAGTGATGATAAGGTGGGAAGACGGCCGGCCGTTATGGGGTGAACACCCCATAGCGTACACGGCTTGAAAAGCGCCCCGTTCTGGCAAACGCCGCCGTCTGCCACACGCACGCTGTTGTTGCATGCTGCTGACCGTGCGACCTAGCCGGCCAAACCCATTCGATAGCACCCCGCCGTCCTGAACCAACAACACGTCGGCGAAAGTATTCGAGCCGACGAGGTAGTTGCCCGCCCAGTTGCTGGTCACACCGCTGATGGTGTTCGTCTGGTAGTCGTCCGTATACTGTGCGCGTGCAGGCGCGGCTAGGATGACGAAACAGCCGACCGCCCCGAGCACCGCTCGACCGAACGAAGACCGATGTCGCCTCATTTCGATCGTGCCATGTCCTTTCGCGCGGCCCAAAACAATCCAACCAGCTTCCGTCTGCTACTCTCCCCCCGAGTAAATGTTTTACTACCACTGCGGAGCTGCAGAAGTCAAACACCATCCGTGTGTTGGATTTCAGTGGAGAGTCGCAGCGCGCGGCGGGAATGTTGAAAGCGCTCGCCTTTCCGCGGCCGACGTGGTCGTATGTCGGCGGCGAACGCCTCGGCGGCCTGAGCGGTCGGGAAGTGACGGAAGATTCTCTCGCCGGCAACGCGCAGTTATCGTGGAAACGGTTCTTTGAGGAAGGCGCCGAGAAGTTCTTCGCCGGCACGTTCGCCGGGGCGTACCAGGCGGAATTGATGCGCGAATTCGACGCTGCGCTGCCGGAAAAGGCGCCGTGGCAGAAGTAGACCCAATTAACGATCAACCAAGAAACAATAATCATGACGACACCCCAATCTGACATCGGCCTCATCGGCCTCGCTGTCATGGGCGAAAACCTCGCCCTCAACATCGCCAACCACGGTTTCCCAATCTC
>CAZMKD010000192.1:0-5636 GCA_964566575.1 uncultured Verrucomicrobiota bacterium | reverse complement strand
GTGTTGGCGCATGGTGAATGTTGCCAGTAGAGACACCGAAACTCCTGCAAACATTCAAACCCAGCGGCCAGATTCGCGCGTCTTCATACCCACTTCATTCCACGCCAGCCGACTTCAGAAAAGTTCTCCGCCAACCACTATCTAGCGCCGTGGCGAGTTTCGGGAACATCGAGCCCGCGCCGGCCGTCGTCAGCGACAGCGCGAAGTTCGCGAGCCAGGCCGTCTTGCGGAAGCCACGCCCTTTCGGAATGGGCGGCTGGTCGGCCGGCGCCTTGCCGCCGGCGGACTCCTCGGGCCGGACCGGCACAGAAAGCACGACGATGATCAACGCGATGACCGCGGTTGCGACATAAAACGTTGCGTGCGGCCAACGCTTGAACACAAAACCCGTTTCGAGAAAACCGATGATCAACCCGATATTCCACGCCACACTGAAGCGCGACAGCCGGGAGTTCAGCGCACCGGAACCGCCCCCGCCTTCGCTGACCCACGCGATCGCGGTCGGCCAAAACCCAGAGATCCCGAGTCCGAAAATCGCCATCAAGATGGCGAGGAAGATGATGTTGGTGGTGAACGCGCACGCCATGGTCATCGCGCCGGCAATGACGCAACCGATTCGCGCCACGTTGCGTCGCCCGAACCGGTCGGAGAACTGGCCGGTCACCAGCGCGCAGAGCGCGTAGGTGCCGATCCACGTCGCGCCGAGCAAGCCGAGTTCGCCCGCAGTCGCGCCGAGTTCCGCGGCGCGGCGGGTGACGGCGAAGCTGACGCCGGCCACGGCCATGTCCATCAGCAATGCCGCGAGGTAAATGATGTGGCGTTGACGCATGTCGGATTGTGGAGTGCGGCAGCTTGCTGCCGCTTTGCCGTTCGAGGGTGAAAGGCAAAGCGCCGACAAGTCGGCGCACTCCAAAACGGCCGCAGCTTACCCGGAACCCATCGCACCGGCGAGCTTGACTTGCCGGCGGCGGTTTTAAGGCTTTTGTTTTGGCGCAGCGTTTCTATAATTCGCGCCCATGCAACTGCTCGTCGCCACGCGCAACCGACATAAACTCAAAGAGATTGAAGCGATCCTCGCGGAACTCAAACTCGAACTCCGTTGCTCTGCCGACATGGCCGGCCTCGGTGATGTGAAGGAAGACGCCGACTCCATCCGCGACAACGCCATCAAGAAAGCCGTCGAGACCGCGAAGGCCGCCAAGATGCTCACCCTCGCCGACGATACCGGCCTCGAAGTGGACGCGCTCGACGGCGAGCCCGGCGTGAAGTCCGCCCGCTACGCCGGCGAAGAGGCGACGTACCACGAGAACAACAAGAAACTGCTCGCCGCGATGCACGGCGTGCCGGTGGAGAAACGCACGGCCCGGTTCCGGTGCGTCGTCGCCATCGCCGACGCCAACGGCCTCGTAGACACAGTCGAAGGCATTTGCAACGGCACGCTTCTCGAAGAAGAACGTGGCGGCGGCGGCTTCGGCTACGACCCCCTATTCATTCCCGATGGACAGGTGAAAACGTTCGGCGAACTTTCCCCCGACGTGAAGAACCGGATCAGTCACCGGGCCAAGGCGCTGCAAAAAGCATTCGCGGTGCTCAGCCGGTATTTGCGCGAGAAGGGCGCTTAACGACCCAAGCTCAGCGACGGCGGCCACAAGGCGCGCCGATTGCAACCGCGATGGCCCGCCGCCGTTCGCTGCAGCGCGAGACTGTGTGAAAACCATTGAAAAGTACATTTCATGAATCGCTTTCCAAGGACTTACGAAAATCTATCAACGACTTATGAAGGCTCGTGGGAGTTTTCACACAGTCTCGCGCATGGTTAGGTCTCACGGTGAATTTGTAACTGACCGCAATTTGGCTAACCGCAAATCATCCAACCGACAAACGCCACTCTTGCAAGTGCTCTTCGGATCGCGTCCGGAAATCGTGCTCAACAACTCGTTCGCACGCATCATGTCAGTGCCGCCAACTGGATAGCTCTCGCGATAAACCTTCACTGGAACTAACCATCTATCGCGAGCTTGGCGCGTCTTATCGTCTAACCAGATCACAGAATCCCATGTTGCGAGTGTCTGCACCTGTATATTCAAAATGTTCTCCATATCACGAATCGTGGCATTGGTGTCGCCGAGGCGCAAGGTAGCAAGCCACTCGGCTGTCTGTGCAGCATTGGCTGCCATATCAATCTCTGGTTTGGAGTATGCCATCATGCCAAACGCTCGACTCGCCAAACGAGCGCCAACATATGCACCAATAATCATGCCGACAGCCAACGTGCCGATGAGTAAACCAATGAGCGTCATTTTTTTCATAGCGTGTAGTGAGACCTAACGATAAAGGTCAGCCACCGCTGGCCGCGCAGCGGGCAGCGGTTGGCTGCACCGAATTGATAGATGCTCTCACTTCACTGCCTCGCCGGCAAGCCTGTGATGACGAGGTGATGGATCAAGAAACCGCTTCGGAAAATAGTCCGAATGCAGCCATGACAGATATGCAACCGACAGAGCTATGGAAGCGACAATGCCAATGACAAGCCGCCAACATGCCTCACGAGAAGTGCGAGCGCGATAGATCCAAGACAAAGGCAGAACCACCGATGCCGCCATGAGTGGAAACTCAATCCAGCGGCAACTCAGCCAGCACAAATGTGACCCATAAGAAAGCGCAATGACTAGCTGCCCGCTGTCGAAACGCCGAGATACAACCCGCGAGTGACACCGCGCATAAGAGCATGCTCGCTCATACATCTATCGGTAGAAGTCAGCGACGCGGCGAAGCCGCGTTCGCTGCACTGAATGGATAGGCAAGTCCATCACTCAACGACAACAGGAGTCAATAAGGCTAGTACGAATGCGCCAACACTCGTAATTGCACCAATACGCGCTAAGCGTCGGTCAATCCAGATCATCGCCAGGCTCGTGAGCGAAAGCGCGATCAGACCGGTGAAGAACGCAGGCCTAACTGCAAAAACGCACCTAGCTTGGCCTCGGAACGCAAACGGAACAGCACTGCATCCAATGACGAGCGTCTCGCAGGCGATGAACCAAAGTCGCCCGAGTTGATATGATGACGAACTCTTCATCTTCAGCCTATCATGAAGTAGACGCCATCATGGCGTAAAAAAAGACGCCAAAATGGCGTCTAATCCGGTACGTAATTGCGGTCGTCTTCATCTCGGTTACTCCGTTTGTGGAGCGCACTTTAGCGCCGCGCGATTCTGCCGGCAAGCCAAACCACTGGCACGGCGGCGAAACGCTTGGGATTGCTTTTGGGCGGGTTGTTTTGCATTCTGCCCATCTCTTGAAAGCATTCATTCTCGCGGCCGGCTTGGGAACGCGGCTGCGTTCGCTGGCGCTGGACGTTCCGAAGGTGATGGTGCCGGTCGGCGGCAAACCGCTGTTGCAGCATCATTTTGAAATGCTGGCCGCGCAGGGTATCCGGGAGTTCATCGTCAACCTGCATTATCTTCCCGACAAGGTCACCGGCTGCTTCGGCGATGGCGCGAAGTTTGGTGTGTCGGTCACGTATTCGCACGAGCCGCAAATCCTCGGCACCGCCGGCGGGGTGAAAAAGATGGAGGCGCTGTTGCGTGACGAGACGTTCCTGGTGATCTACGGCGACAACCTGATGCGCTTCGAACTCGCGCCGCTGGTGAAGTTTCATCGCGCCCGGCAAGCGCTGGCGACGGTCGCGTTATTCGAGTCACCCGAACCGTGGACGGGTGGGGTGGTGGAGACCAACGCGACCGGGCGCGTGCAACGGTTTGTCGAGAAGCCCGATCCGAAAGAGGTTTCGACAAATCTCATCAGCGCTGGTATTTGTCTGTTCGAGCCGGCCGTGCTGGACGCAATACCGGCGGGACAGTTCTGCGATTTCGGCAAGGACGTGTTCCCGGCATTGCTCGCGGCCGGCAAGCCCGTGTATGCGATGAAACCGAAAGCCTACATCCAAGACGTTGGCACGCCCGAGCGGCTCGCGAAGGCCCAACGCGATTTTGAGACGGGACTGGTTCTGCGATGATCATCACGCAGACCCCGTTACGCATTTCCTTTGCCGGTGGCGGGACCGATTACTACGAAACGTTCGTCGAACATGGTGGCGCGGTGTGCAGTTCGGCGATCGACAAGTTCGTGTACTGCATCGTCAAGGAACGCTTTGACGACAAGATTTACGTCAACTGGTCAAAGAAGGAAATCGTGGACTCAGTCGACCAGATCGAGCACGACCTCGTGCGCGAAGCGATGAAGAAGCTCGGCGTCACAAAGGCCGTCGAGATTTCGTTTCTCTCGGATATCCCATCGGAAGGCTCCGGGCTTGGCTCATCGAGCGCAGTGACCGTCGGGGTGCTGCACGCGTTGTACGCCTACGTCGGTAAAACGCCCACCGCCGAGCAACTCGCGCAGGATGCCTGCGACATCGAGGTCAACCGCCTCGGCAAACCGATGGGCGTGCAAGATCAATATATCGCGGCGTACGGCGGCCTCCGATATTTCCAGTTCGGCCCTGGCCGCGACGTCAAGACGAGCGCCGTGGATATTTCGCGTGGCGACCTCGAAGACCTCGACAACATGCTGATGTTGTTCTTCACCGGCAAAACGCGTAAGGCCGACACGATTCTGTCCAAACAAAAGGCCAATCTCGTCACGCAACTCGATACGCTGCGCGAGATGACCCAGCAAGCAGGCGAAGTCCGGTCACTCTTCGAAGCCGGCAACATCGCGGCGCTCGGGCCGATGCTGCATCGCGGTTGGGAAGCGAAGCGCCGCCTCACGAGCGGCGCGACCAGCAATAGCGAACTCGACGCGATGTACGAGCGCGCCGTGAAAGCCGGTTGTCTCGGCGGGAAGATTGCCGGAATCGGGGGCGGCGGATTTTTTCTCCTGTGCGTCCCCAGCGACAAGCGGCCGGCGGTGCGCAAGGCATTGTCGGACCTCAAAGAGATGCCGTTCCGCCTCGAACGCGGCGGCAGCCGAGTGGCTCTAAACATGCAGAGATATTGAAATGAAACAGCCCAGCGAATTTGCGAAGACGTATCTGCAAGACTTGAGGCGTGTGCTCGACAAGTTGCCACTCGAACAACTCGACAAGATTGTCGGCATCCTCGAAGCCGCGCATGCGGCCGGCAAACAAATCTTCGTCATTGGCAACGGCGGCAGCGCCGCGACTGCGTCGCACATGATGAACGACCTCAACAAAGGCACGCTTGGCCACCAAGGCGACGCGCCGTGGAAGCGGTTCAAGGTGATCGCACTGACCGACAACGTTTCGCTGATGACCGCGTGGGCCAACGACACAAGCTTCAATGCCGTCTTCAGCGAGCCGCTGAAAAATCTCGCGAACCGCGGCGACGTGCTCATTGCGATCTCCGCCTCCGGCAATTCCCCGAACATTGTTGCCGCCATCGAGGTTGCGAAGCAACTGGGGCTGACCGTGCTTGGGCTCGGAGGTTTTACCGGCGGCAAGCTCGCACAACTCGCAGATGTTTGCTTCGTCGTCCCATCGAACGGTTACGGTCCGGTCGAGGACGTGCACATGATTCTCGATCACATTCTGACCGGCTATCTGTACGAGAAACTGAAAGGCAAATGAGCAAAGGCTTCGCGCTCATTACCGGCGGCGCCGGCTTCATCGGCTCGCAC
>CAZMKD010000191.1:0-2382 GCA_964566575.1 uncultured Verrucomicrobiota bacterium | reverse complement strand
CGCTCCCCCCAAAAAGCTGGAAGAGGTAAGCCCCGGACTCCAGGGTGGCCCACTCCTCCAAAGGCGCAGGCACTTCGACTACCATGCCGCCCGGCACCTTGGCCAGCACGTAAACGCCCCATCCGCGGCGAGGGGGCAGCTCCTTCAAGCACCAAAGGCCTCCCTCCAGCTCGAGCAAGCTGAAGTTTGCGCTGGCCAGCGAGCTGCGAGCCTGGCCAAGCAGCAAAGGATCATTTTCCATAAAAAAAGCGCGCAGGGACCTGAGGCCCTCGCTGAACGAGCCGATCTCGCTTTGCATTGGAATGGTGAAGCTCGTCGAAAGCCGCTGCTCGTAGAGGAAGATTTTTTCCTCCCGCAGCTGCTCGACGAGGCCCCTCTTGGGTCCCGTTTCCGCAGGCTGCGCCTGGGCCTGAGGGTTGGACAATGTGAAGACCATCAGCTCCGGCACAAGGGTCAACGCGAACCCGAGCACGCTCGCAACCACAGTGCCCATCAGCGATGCTTGCAGCGTCGTTCGAGTGAGCCGTTCCGGAATTCCCTTGTCATGCATTTTGAGAGCGATCAAGCTAGGCAAGAGATATCCAAAGCCGAAGCAATCAACGACTTGAATCGTGGGGTCGATATGGATAATCAAGTGCCCCAGAAGCATCTTGTAGGCAAAAGACAAGTTAAAGAACAAGAGGACTTTTCGCCCTCCTTCCACCGTGGTTTCGCGCAAGAAGGGCAGCCGCAGCACCCAGGAAGCGGTGAAATAAATAACGAACGCCTCCACAAAGGAAGTGAGCACCTTCAAGGGTTCGTACCACTGGAGGGCAAGGAGAGATGGAATCAAAATTCCGTTGAAGTCCCACGAATAATAAAGATTCAGCCTAGAGGCGATGAATGCCGTGGTGATTAAGACAATATAGCTCTTGGGACTGGCCAAAACGGATACCGAGATGTCCTCGTACATGAACTCCAGCTTTCCAATACTGAAGTTGGTGAGCTGCATGAGCGGATAGCGCACGATGAGATAGGTCAATCCTATCGTCACTATCAAAGGCAGGAGGCCGCGTCGAAAGCCCGGCTTCCAAAATTGATTTGCGATGAGGGAAACGATGATCAGCCCAAAGCTGTGCAAGTTGTTCCCAAGGTCCAGCTCGATAAGCCAAGGAGCCGTCACCATCCTCGAGATTTGAGGAAACAAGTAGCCGTCCAACGCTGCCCTGACCAAGATGCTGCACAAAACAAGGGCAAAAAACCGGTCGCGGCCGAAGAAATTGGACCACTTGCCGAGGCGGGACAAGTACTGAGAAAAGAACCAGACCAAGAAGTAGGTAAGCATTCCCTCGACGCAAATCACCGCGGCTGCCAAGGGCTTGATCATGATGAGCGGCACGAGATAGCCGGGCACCACCAGCCCGGAGAGCGTCCAGCCCAGCCTCAAGTTAAAGAGGACTAGGACAAACACTCCAACCCAAACCGTGGTCACCACGGATGAGGCGAGGCTGCCTTCGGGGAATATGGGAATTGCGGCAAACATAGATAAATCAAAAACAAATACATTTGAGACAGAATTCACAGAATTCACAGAATTCACAGAATTAAAACAGAAATTCTGTTAATTTTGTTAATTCTGTCAAAATTGCTTTTTCCTTAAGTCAGGCTCGAAATCTTATCCACGAGCGTCTCCAAAGTTACTGGCTTGATCAAAACATCACTAGCTCCAGCGACCAATGCATCCACCCCGGAGGATCTGCCGTCCAGGCAGGTGAGGACCAGCGCGGGTATGGACAATTTGGCCTCATCCTTCAGCCAATGAAGGAATCGCAGGCCATCCATGACTGGCATCAACATGTCCACCAGCAAGAGATCGGGCGCCTTCTTACCAATAAGCTCCACCGCAACGGCGCCGTTCTCCGCGGTCACGGTGTCGAATCCTTCCGACTCCAGCCCGAGCACCAGCAACTCTCTGTAAACTTCGTCATTTTCCACGATCATCACGGTTTTTTTTGCCATAATACCGCCTAAATAAACTTGACCAGGTGGATAGTGAAGTGCATTCCAATCCCGACGTCGCTCGATGCCTCCAAGAGTCCGCCCCAGGCTTGGACCCACTTGGTTGCATTTTGTATTCTTTGGAATTCCTCGGAGGCTAGCGGGTGGTCGCCAAAAACATACTCTTGGAGCAGTTCGTTGGGGATCCCGAAGCCCATGTCCGAAAAGTCAAACGCCACAATGTCTTCGCTCTCGGAAACTCTGGCCAAGAGGACGCTGTTGTCGGACGCATCCTGCGTGAGGAGAAGTAAAATGGACTTGAAAAGCTCTTGAAGCTTCTTCGAGGAGCCAAAGACATAGCTGACGAAGCTCGGCTCCATTAACTGAACCGTCACCCCGCGCTTG
>CAZMKD010000190.1:0-33330 GCA_964566575.1 uncultured Verrucomicrobiota bacterium | reverse complement strand
TCCTCCTGGGTGGTGGGAGCCGGATACGCCCCACAGGAGGTCTTTGGAATTGAAATCGAAAAAACGCATCACCGTGCTCTGGCCCTTATTTGACGGGCATCAACTCAACATCAACCAGTCTTTAATCGGACAGTAGTGATCCCGGATGCAAACTGCATTTTCATCGGTGCGGCCAATTGTGATCAGGTTTTCCGTCAGATCAATCGTTCTGGCGACCGAGCTTGGTGAGAGGATGTGAAGTTTTGGCATAATGTGCTCGCCCTCTTGGGCGTTGAAATTGGGCTGCGACCAGCGCATAGAATAGCCAAAGTGCCGGGCCGAGTCAAATACACGCCGCGATTATACCAACGAACGAATCCGTGATTGCTTTCTTGGAAATGCTGGCACTTGCAGCGCAGACACGAACGACTTATTGAGGAGCGGTCATGCCGAACTACTGGCTATTGAAAACCGAACCGGGCACATATTCATATGCTGACTTGGAGCGCGACGGGAAGGCGGTCTGGGATGGCGTGACCAATCCGCTGGCGTTGAAGCATCTGCGCACGATGAAGAAGGGCGATCTCGCGTTCATCTATCATACGGGCGACGAGAAACAGATCGTCGGTATCGCCGACGTTGCAAGCGATCCGTATCCCGATCCGAAGCAGAAGGACGCGAAACTAGCCGCGGTTGACTTGAAGCCGCGTGAGAAACTGAAACGTCCCGTGACCCTGGCGGAGGTGAAGGCGCACAAAGAGTTTGCTGATTGGGAACTCGTGCGTATGGGGCGACTTAGCGTGATGCCGGTCGATTCCAAACGGTGGCAACGAATTTGTCAGATGGCCGAGTGAGAAGAAGTTTCTAAGCGGCGGGCTGTTGTTGTGTCAGGCAATGGAACGATCCTAGTCCCCAAATCAGATTCGTGCTGTCGATGGGTACGACGCGCCGGTCTGGGAAACACCGCTGCAACGTCTCCCTTGCTTGTTCATCGTTCCGCTTGTGCCGGTAGGCCGGCAGCAACACGACGTTGTTGGCGATGTAGAAATTCGCATAGCTGGCCGGCAACCGCTGGCCGTCGTACTCGACGACGCCCGGCATCGGCAGGATGACGATCTTCAATTTCGTCTTCCGCAGACGCTCTAGGTTCTCTTGCAATGGCCGGTAGTTTTCATCCTGCGGATCATCTTCGATAACAGTTACGACTGTGTCTTTGGCCACGAAGCGCGCAAGATCGTCAACATGACCGTCCGTGTCGTCGCCGAGGATGCCATCGCCGAGCCAGAGCACGGTCGTGACGCCGAGATAGTCTTTCAGGGATTGCTCGATTTGTTGGCGATTCAGATGCGGGTTGCGGTTTAGATTGAGCAGGCACGCCTCGGTGGTTAGCAACAGGCCTTCGCCGTTCACGTCGAGTGAGCCGCCTTCCATAATGATGCCGGGCGTGAAGACCGGCACCCCCAACTTCTCGGCAATTCGCTGCGGCACGGCGTCGTCATCATCGTAAGGCGGATACTTACCGCCCCAGGCATTGTAACCCCAATCCACCACAGCGAGCTTCTTGCCGCGCTTCACAAATATCGGTCCGTGATCCCGGCACCACGGTTCGTAGCTAGGAATCTGGTGAAACCGAACGTTTCGCGTTTTGCCGATTGTTTTGCGGGCGATCGCCTCGACGTTGGCGTCCCGGCAGTTAATGTCGACGCGTTCGTGCGGTGCGAGAGCGCGCACCATTTTGCCGAGTGTCGGCAAGATCTCGTCGTACCGGTCAGGGAAACTGATGCCATCCGGCCGCGGCCAGCTCAGCCATGTTGCCGCATGAGGATGCCACTCGGCTGGCATGCGGTAGCCGAGCGCGCTGGGGGTTTTGCCGGGCATTAGTCGTGAAAGCGCTTGGTGATGCCGCCGTAGGCGTCGATGCGCCGGTCGCGGAGAAATGGCCAGTGCTGCCGGGTCTGCTCCACTTGGCGCAGGTCACATTTGGCGATCAGAACTTCTTCCTGGGTGTGGCCGGCGTGCGCAATGATTTCGCCGAACGGATCGCAGATAAATGAGCCGCCCCAAAACTGGACTGTGCCCTCGGCCCCGACACGATTGGTCGCCGCGACGAAACAGCCGTTGGCGATGGCGTGGCTGCGTTGGATAGTGACCCACGCGTCGTATTGCTTCTTGCCGAACTTGGCTTTCTCGCGTTTGTGCCAGCCGATGGCGGTCGGGTAAAATAGAATCTGCGCGCCCTTGAGGGCTGTAAGGCGTGCGGCTTCCGGATACCACTGATCCCAACAGACCAGCGTGCCGACGTCGGCGTGTTTGGTCTTAAACGTTTGGAAGCCGAGATCGCCGGGCGTGAAATAGAACTTCTCGTAGTAGAGCGGATCGTCCGGGATGTGCATCTTTCGGTATTTGCCGACGAGCTTGCCGTCGGTATCGAAGACGACCGCAGTGTTGTGATACACGCCGGCATGGCGGCGCTCGAAGAGCGAACCGATCAGCACAATGCCCAGTCGGCGAGCGATGTTGCTGAGCGCTTCCGTGGTCGGGCCCGGGATCGGTTCGGCCAGTTTGAAGTTGTCGTGGTTCTCGGTTTGACAGAAGTAGAGCGAGCGGAAGAGTTCCGGCAGGCAGACGATTTGAGCGCCGCGTTTGACGGCGCGCTCGATGCGCGCGAGCGCGACCGTCAGGTTCTTGCCGGTGTCGTCGCTGCAGCGCATTTGAATGAGCGCGATCGTGGTCATGGACGCGCAAACGATGACGAAACTCTTGCATTGCTGCAAGAAATTTGTTTCTCTACGTGCGAAAGGCGAGGGGTAATCATCACATGCACTTTGTTCCATCCAAGATTTTTCTCACCAAAGGTGTTGGCACACACAAACACGAGTTGCGGAGCTTCGAGCTGGCGTTACGCGACGCAGGCATCGAGAAGTGCAATCTGGTGACCGTGTCGAGCATTCTGCCGCCGCGCTGCAAACTCATTTCACGCAAGCAAGGCGAGCCGATGTTGTCGCCCGGGCAGATCACGTTTGCCGTCATTGCGCGCATCTCCACGAATGAGCCCCACCGCCTGATTGCGTCCTCCATTGGGGTGGCGCAACCCGCTGACGAAGATGCCTACGGGTATCTCAGCGAACTGCACGCCTACGGCATGAACGACACCACGGCCGGTAATTTCTCCGAGGATATGGCCGCGGCGATGCTGGGGACGACGCTCGGTGTGGACTTCAACGAGGATGCCAGTTGGGATGAGAAGGAACAGGTGTTCCGTCTGTCCGGCAAGATTGTCCGCACCAGCAACTGCACGCAGACCGCCGTTGGTCATCCGCAGGGACTCTACACCACGGTCATCACAGCAGCGATTTGCCTGTTTTGACCAACCGGGCTATTATTGCACGCCGTGAAGAACGACGTCGTCCAAGTCCAAGTCAAAGGCGTGCTTCCCACCACCAATGGGTGCGCGGTGTTTGTGGGCAACGACGATAAGGCGTTCGTCATTTACGTTGACCACAGCGTCGGCGCGGCGATCACGATGTTCCTGCGCAGCACACCCAAGGAGCGCCCGCTAACACACGACCTCATCGGCCACATTTTTACCGGCTTGGGGGTGAAGGTCGAGCGCGTGATCATCAATGACCTCAAGAACAGTACGTATTTTGCGCGTCTGATTCTGCACACCGAAAACGAACTCGGCCGAAAGATTCTGGAGATCGACGCCCGTCCCAGCGATTGCATCGCCCTCGCCGTGCAACAGAAGAGTCCAATCTACGTCGCCAGCAAAGTCTTCGGCGCCGTCGAAGACATGAGCGAAGTATTGAAGCGGATGAATCAGGAGGGTGGCGAAGGATTTACCGCCACGGACGAGCCCACCGAATAATCATTGCCACCAAGGCTGATCCACCCGGTAGACAAAAATCGAATACCCAATCTGTGCCACAGGCTCGCGTTCCAGCAGGGGAAGATACAGTGTCCGGCTCGACCCGCTGAAATATACACCACTGGCCAGGGTCGCGCTGACCGCCACATAACCCGGGAGCTGTGGCGGGCCCACTTGCGCGTTAGCGAAAAACGGCGCGCCCGGTAAGTGAACACACTGCATGCGATAATACGCGGGATCGGCCGTCCCAAAATAGGCGAGATTGATTTGCTCCACGCCGTTTCGATCCATCCAATGTTTCAGCGGCTTGAGGTCCTGCCCCCAATCCAGATTCGAGTCCACGAGATACCGGTAGCCGTTGCGCGGTCCACCGACGAAGCTATTGAAAAACGCTAGGTTGCTCGGATACGCACGCGCAAACTCAAATACCCAAAACACCGCCAGCACGCCCAGCACTACCAGACGGCGACGACCCTTCACCAACTCCGCCACAGCAACGCCGGCAAGCATTAGCGCCAGCGGGTAGACCGGCAAGATGTGGCGAAGCCCGATGTTAAGCTTCTGCGTCATGGCGGTGGCCAAGTACAGTGCTGCCGGCACCACAATGAATGCAGCGGTCTGCAGAAATTGCCTCCACCTCCAAACGCTCACGGCCAGACCGGCAACCAGCAGTAAGATTAGTGCGACCGGTGTCTTGATCAGGAATGCTAGGGGAAAGTAGTACCACCAGCCCGTGCTGCTGAATTGACCGGCAAAATACGCGCCACGGAACTGCGCCTTCGATTGGCCGAGCAGGAAGCCCTCCGAAAAGGCGTTCGGCAAGAGCCGGTGAGCGTCGCACCACCCGACCCACCGCGCCAGGGTCGGAATGCGCGCGATCACCGTCTTGTCCCGGTCAAACTGAAACAGCCAGGCCGGATTCTGGCTCGGCGCGTATTGGAAGCCGTACACGGCCCACACCGCCAGCCACGACGCGATAAACAGCACCGCCACGATTCCCGCGGCAGTGCGCCAGTTCATCGTTCGTCGCGGCCACACGGTTAACGCCAGCAGAACGATCGCAATCGGTCCGAGCATGACCGCCGAAAACTTGCTGATGATCGCCAGCGTAAAGAACACGACGAGGCCGGCAACATTCCCGAAGCTCGCCCGGCGGCAAGTCCTCCACAAAAAGTAGAACGTTCCAAACAGAAAGCAGGTGATGCCACAATCCGTCGTCACCAGTGTGGCGTGAGCGAGCAAGTTTGGTTCGAGGCAGTAGACCGCGAGAGTCGCCACGGCCGGCCAGAACCCGAGCCACTCGCGCGTCCAGGCAAACAACAGCACGCCCAGCAGCAACCCCAGCCCTACAATCATGAACCTCCCGGCGTACAGCATCCGGTCGGCATCATTGTCGCGGTACATGAAGTCGTGGCAGAAGCCGAATTGTTCGTAGCCGACCCACGCGGGCGACGTGTGTTGGTCGATGGGGCGGGGGTCGACTGTGATGCCGGGCATGGCGAGCAGCGGCAGCGCCGCCCACATCCGGAGAAACGGTGGATGCTCCGGATCAATCCGGTGATCGCCGTATCGCCAGCGAACATAGCCGGTGGTCAGGTGTTGCGGTTCATCCCACGTGGCGGACTTCTGCGTATAGCTGAAGATGGCCAGCGTTGAAAAAACGACCGCAAATGCAAGGAGAACGAGCGCCGTCCGATTCATGGGCGCGGATTCTAGCCGGTCCGATCACTTCTTGTCAGTGGCGAACTTGCGGCCAACCAGCGCATCCACCGAGAAGCGGCCCGGGCCAAACGCTAGAACCACGATGGGCCATCGATCTTGATCGGAAACGTGGCACCGTCTCGCACGGCTCCGACTGTCATTCGAAGAACATCGTCCAGGTGATGGCACTTTACCCATCCGTCGCGATCTCCCGCGACGCGAGCGAGCCGGTCCGTCGCAAGATAGCGCAGGTCTAGCAGACGCGGACGCACTGCGCGCAGGCCGGTCGAGCGAATCCATTTGCGGGGTTCGGTAAATTGTTCTACTTTCCCGGCGATGCTCGATTCGTGGAAACAATCACTGAGATGGGACGCGCGGGAACGGATCACCGGCTCGCTGCGCGGGTGGCTCGGCCAATTTGGCTCCGTCACGCATTTCCTCATCTACGTGACGGCCGCAGTCTTCGTCGGGCAATTGATCTGCGGGTTGTTCCGCTGGCCGGTGATGGAAGACATCTTCGCGATGAGCGCGCCGCAATTGATGCGCGGGTTCGTCTGGCAGCCGGTCACGTACATGTTTCTGCACGCCGACTTCTGGCACATCCTGGTCAATCTGCTGATGCTCTGGTTCTTTGGTCGCGAGGTCGAATACTTCATCGGCCCGAAGTATTTTACGCGGCTGTATTTCCTCGGAGGACTATGCGGGGCAGCGCTCTGGCTGGCGTTTAATTTCGACAGCACGGTGCCGGTGCTGGGTGCATCCGCGGCGGTGTTGGCGTGTGTGATCGCGTTCGCCACGTTGTTTCCCAACCGGGACGTCACCCTGCTGGTGTTCTTCATCCTTCCGGTCACGCTACGGGCGAAGTGGCTGGCACTGATCTGCGTGGCCATTGATCTCGCGCCGGTGCTGACCCATCAAGTGACCCGCGTGGCGCACCTCGCGCACTTGGGAGGGGCGTTGCTCGGCTATTTGTACATCAAATCGCTCGGCTACGGCACGCCGCCGCGGTGGTTGCATTGGTGGCAGAGTCTTAAGGAAACGCTGCGGCCGCGTCGTGGCACTCGCGCCGAGCGCCGGTTGTCACGGGAAGACTTTATCCGCGAACAGGTCGACCCCATTCTGGACAAAATCTCGCGGGAAGGAATGCAGAGCCTGACCCGCCAGGAACGTAAAATCCTTGAATCGGCGAAAGACTTGATGCAAAAGCAGCAGCGGTGAAACCGCGCTCGCCGCTGTCCTCGCTGATCGCCGCACGTCCGCTCTCCAAGCCGAAAGCGCAGCAGCTTCTCCGTGACCACGGATTTCGTGATCCCGCCGCTGCGCTGGCGGCGATTCGCCGATTGTACGTGGATGACCTGCAACGACGCGCTCTCGCCAAAGTGTTCCCGCAGCTCGGTCGCGCGTGCGCGGTGTCGGCCGATCCCGACCGGGCCATCCTGAACTTCGAGCGGCTAGTCGCGGCGTTGCCGAATCCGAGCATGTTCTATTATTACTTGCAGGAAGCCTCGGATCGGCTCGACTTGCTCGTGCGGGTGTTCACCCATTCCCAGGCGTTGTCCGACACGCTTGCCCGCAACGCGACCTATTTCCACTTTCTGATCGCCCCGGAAACTCTCAAAGCGCCGCGGGAGAAAAAGTGGCTGGCCGCGGAACTCGCCCGGCTGTTGATGCCGATTCGATTGCCGGCGCAGAAGTACGACGTCGTGCGCCACTTTCGCCGACGCGAGACGCTGCGCATCGGCACACGCGACCTAGTCGGGCGCGCGACGGTGGAGGAGACGACGCGCGAACTGTCGAATCTCGCGGACGTGTGCCTGCAAGCTGTGTACGAGATTGCATTGGAGAAGTTGGTGGCGGAGTTCCGGGTTCGCGGTTCCCGGTTCACGGTAATCGGGATGGGAAAATTGGGCGGCCAGGAACTGAATTACTCCAGCGACGTGGACGTGATTTTTGTCTACGGCGAGGACGGCAATTTCACACCCACGATTAGCCATCGCCAATTTTATACCAAGCTCGCCGAGGAGATAGTTCGCGCCGTCGGCGCGAAAAGCGATGAAGGCAATATCTTCCGCATCGACGTGCGGTTGCGGCCGGAAGGATCGAGCGGGCCGCTGGCGCGGTCCCTTGAAAGCTGTGAGAACTACTACGCCGAGTGGGGAGAGACGTGGGAGCGGATGGCGTTGGTGAAGGCACGCCCAGTCGCTGGCGATGCCGGCCTGGGGTCGGAGTTCGTCGAGATGGTGCAGCCGTTTGTCTACGCGCGTCATGCCGGCACAACCATCATCCAGCAGATGGCCGTGCTGAAGCAACGCATCGAGCAGGAAATCGTCCGCGACGACCAGCTCACCCGGCACGTCAAACTCGGCATCGGCGGCATCCGGGAGATTGAGTTCATCGTCCAATCGTTTCAAGTTCTGCGGGGCGGACGGTTGCCGGCGTTGCGCGAGCGCAGCACGCTGCGGGCGTTACCGGCACTCGTGAAAGCCAAGATGCTCGCCGAAACGGAAGCCGTGACATTGGCGGATGCCTATCGGTTTCTCCGGAACGTCGAGCACCGGCTGCAGATGGAGATGGAGTTGCAGACGCACACGATCCCGGACGAGGAACACGCGTTGTACCGGCTGGCGCGCAGCCTCGGCTTCAAGACGGTGGACAAATTTCAGGCCGCGCAGCGAACACACACGTCCGGCGTCCGCAAGATTTACGAGTCGGTGCTCGCCGCCGCAGCGGAGTCTGCGCCGCAAGTCAACGTCGAAACCATTGAGGTCGGCAAGCTGACCGGTTTTGCCGACCCACTCGCAGCTGCGAAAATCTTCGAGAATCTCCTCCACGGCTCCGGCTTCGTGCACGTGTCGCAGCGGACGCAAGAATTGTTTAGCCGGTTGTTTCCGTTGATCCTCGAATGGTCCGGCAAACTCGCCGACCCCGACGTTGCGCTGGCGCGCTTCGGAAAGTTCGTCGCGGCCTACGGTTCGCGCGGGTTGCTCTACGAGATGCTCGTGCGCAACCCGAAGCTGGGTGAGATGCTGTTGCACGTCGGCGATGCCAGCCGGTTTTTCGCCGACACACTCGCCCAAGAGCCGGAGTTGTTCGACGAAGTTTGCAGCGGGGTATCGCTGAGTGAGCCGAAAAACCTGGATCGCATGTGGGACGCGTTGCTGGCCGCGCGGCGCGCCGACACCGAGCCGATGGAGACCGCCCGAGTTTGGAAGCGTTCCGAGCTGCTGCGCATCGGGATCGAGGATGTGATGGAGTTGGTGGATACCGAGCAACTGCATCTCGAAATGACCTGCCTGGCCGAAGCTTGCCTGCGGTTTTCGCTGGAGCAGGCGCGGGCGGAGCTGCGGTTGAAGCGGTTGCCCTTTGTGATTATCGGTCTGGGTAAATTTGGCGGAAAGGAGCTCGGCTACGGCGCGGATCTCGACGTTCTGTTCATCGGCGGCAAGGGCGACGCCGACCAAACGGAGGCAAGTAAACTGGCGTCACGGGTGATTGACTTCATGTCGCGCCAGACAAGTGCCGGCAAACTCTTCGAGGTGGATGCGCGGCTGCGACCCGATGGTGAAAGCGGACCGCTGGCCAGCACGGCAAAGGCGCACCGTGACTACTACATTCACCGCGCGTCGCTCTGGGAGCGGCAAGCGCTCACGAAAGCGCGGTTTGTGGCTGGTGATGCCGACTCCGGCGAGAAGTTCATCTCCGCTCTGCAAGACATCGTGTACGGCCGTGCGTTGACGGCTGCGGAGGCGACGAAGATCCGGCGGATGCGCGAGCGCATCGAAACCGAGCGTGGCGATCAGCGACACGTAGAACTTGAATTCAAGACCGGGCCGGGCGGACTGATTGACGTCGAGTTTCTAATTCAAGCCCTGCAACTCCGGCATGGTCACGCGCACCCGCAGTTACGGACGGTGCACACCCTGGCGGCGTTGAACCGACTGGCATCCCTGGGGCAGCTCGATGAAGAACAATGCATGGAGTTGCGGAGTCATTACTTGTTTCTGCGCCGCATCGAATCCGTGTTACGCCGCGTCGAGAACACGGCCGTCTCGCGGTTGCCGGCTGAGGAAGGCGAGCAAACCTTGCTCGCCAAACGGCTCGGCTTTCGGAACGCGTCCGAATTCCTCGACGCTTACCGGCACGCCACGCATCGCGTCCGCAGCTTGTATGAACAATTGATGCCGGGCGCTTGACATCGCGGTGGCGGGAGTAGAGTATCACTAGCGCAGTAGTTGGGGAAATTTCGACTTCTCGTAGGAGGAAAATTCATGAAACGTTTCTTGTTGGTTGCTTCGCTTGTCAGTCTCGCCTTCACAGTCCACGCCGCGGTCGTTTTCTTCGACGACTTCCAGCAGTTCCCGAACGGCACGACGCTGACACAGACCAATTACATTCCCAGTCTCGGGGTCGGTGCCGAGATCAAGACCAACGAAGGCAGCAGTGAAGCCTCAACAACCGTCGTTGCGTCCAACCTCCTCAGCAGCACGCGCGCGTTTTTCCGGCTCGGCTCACCACCGTATTCGCACAACTACCGGGGAGATCCGGCCAATGGCGAATTGACCAATCAGGCCGTCGTGTTGTCGTACAAGCTGTGGGTTGAGGCGACCAAGAACGCCACGCACATCGGCGGCATCGGCATCAACCTGACGACGACCAATATCGATTTCATCAACGGCACCGAAACCAACCTCAGCAACAACCCGCTGGTGTTCATCAACGACGGCGGGCAGGTCTTCATGTTCACCAACGACCCGGCCCCGCCGACGTTCAACAACGTCCAGATCGGCAGTTGGGGCACGCTGGCCGGCACGGTTATGAACAACACGCTCACACTCGACTACCCCGCCGGCACCTTCTCGTTTGCGATCAACACGACGGTGCTGACGAACGCGCCCATCCCGAAATTCATCACCAACGTCTTCTCGCGTGTCCGCGTGGACGTCTTCGAAGGTCTCAGCGGCCTGGGCACGCTCAACTCGCTCGGCAACCGCTTCGCGCTCGACGACGTGCGGCTCACCAGCGGGGCAGCTTCTACCAATCAGGACGTGCAGGGCTTTATTGCCGGCGCCAAGGGGCAGTTGTTTGAACAACTCACCGCTGGCGCGCCCTCCATGGCCGCGACCGGCTTCCTGTTTCACGCCGACGCCCGCGGCTTTGAGTCTAACTCGATCGTCGCCGCCTCCGTACAACCGCCGACCGGCAGCAGCCAGTCGTTGATGCGGGACGATCCAAGCTCCAACCAATTGGAGTTCAACGATGAATTCACCACCAAGAACGCGCTGGACACCGTCTATCACAGCAGCGGCACCTACACGATGAGCATCGACACGCAGAACCAAGGCACGCTCCTGCCGGCATTGAATCTTCCCGCCGACGCGTATCCCAGCACTCCACAAATCCTGAACTTTGCCGCCGCGCAATCCATCAATAGCGCCACCAATTTCATCGTGACGTGGAGCGCGTTCAGCGGTGGCACGAGCACCGACTTCATTACGTTCGAGGTTGACGACAACACGGACATGGGCATTTTCGGCACACCGGACTTGTTTGATCCGGGTGCGCTCGACGGCACCGCCACCTCGGTGGCGATCCCCGGCGGCACATTGCAACCGGGCACCACCTATGGCGGCCGACTTTTGTTCGTCAAAGTCAGCAACCGCGACACCAACAGCATTGCCGGCGCTGTCGGCGCGACCGGCTACTTCAAGCAAACCTTCTTCACTCTCGCGACCCTCGCCGCGCCGGGGTTGAACTGCACTCTATCGCCCGCGCTCGCCACCAACGACGTTGAAGCGACGCACATGGTCACCGCCACTGTCCTGAGCAACGGGACCGCGGCCGTCGGGGTGACCGTAGACTTCGACGTGACCGATGGCCCCGGCCTCGGCAGTACCGGCAGCGACACCACCGACGGTGCCGGTCACGCCAGCTTCAGTTACTCCAACTTGGATGAAGGCACGGACACGATCCAAGCCATCGCCACTCTCGGCAGCCTCTCGTCCACGTGCACGGCCACGAAAGTTTGGTTGGCCCCGAACATTGCGCCGGTCGCGCTCTGCCATGACGTCACCAACGCCGCCAATGCGATATGTCAGGCGGCTGTCACCGCCGCCCAGGTGAACGACGAATCATTCGACATCGACGGTTCGATTGTCAGCTACGTTCTCGACGACTCCGGCCCGTTTGGTCTCGGCGACACACTTGTGACCCTGACGGTCACCGATAACCGCGGCGGGACGAACTTCTGCCAAAGCACGATTACCGTCGTCGATCAAACGCCGCCGGTTCTCCACTGCCCGTCCAACATCGTCGTTCAGGTGCTGTTTGGCGTGACCGATGCCGCGGTCAACTACCCCGCACTTGTCGCCAGCGACAATTGCTCAGGTTTGGTCACCAATTGCTCGCCGCCTTCCGGCTCGACCTTCGCGCTCGGCACCTCCAACGTCACATGCACGGCCACGGATGGCTCAGGCAACACCACCAACTGCACCTTCACCGTGACCGTGAACCAGCGACCGCCCGCCGCCGACCTCGGCGTCACGAAGACCACCACCGGACAAACATCCGGACTGGCCCAGCCTATCACCTACACACTCGTCGTCACCAACAACGGCCCGGACCCGGCCATCAGCGCGCAGTTGACCGACGCGTTGCCGGTGAGCCTCACATTTGGCTCGGTAAGCACCGACGTGGGCGGCTGCGTGTCTTCCAACGGCACTGTAGTCTGCGACTTCGGCACGCTCAACAGTGGCGGTGGCGCGACCGTGAGCTTGGTCGTGACCGGCACGGTCCGGGGACAAATCTGCAACAGCGGACAGGTCAGCGGCACCGTTAACGATCCCGTGTCGGCCAACAACACCTCGACCGCGTGCGTCAATGTCGTCGTCCACGACCTCGCCGTGACCGCGATCAAAGCGCCCAAGACCTTGACGCTCACCGCGACGAAGACGAGTCAGACCAAATTCGTCCGCGTCGTCGTGCAGAACCGCAGCGACCATACCGAAACGATCACGCCCGGTATCCTCAGCAACCTCGTCACTCTGAGCGTCATTTCTGTGAGCAACGCTTGCGTCAACACGCCCGTGTTCCACGTTGGCCCTCCGCAGAAGACCGTCACGGTCACGTTGAAGCCGAAACAAAAACTCAACGTCGTCTTCCTTGTGACGTACGCGTCCAATTGCGTCAGCGATCAGCTCAAGGGCCTCGGCCACGAGGATTTCCGGTACCTCGCTCACGTTCATCACGAAATGATTGACGGTGAACCTGACAACCACGCGGTCGACGACGATTGTCCACATGATCGATTGCCGGGCGACCAGGATCCGTTCCCCGACGGCCAGATCAAAGATATCGGTTGCGGCGGCAAGAAGCCCGACGGCACTCTCGGCGCAGCTGTGCTGACCGATGTCGTTGTAAAATAGTGGACCGCTGGTTTCAGATCGTTGGACTGAGTGCCCGGCTTGTCGCCGCGAGCGCGGAAAAAAACTACCTGGCCGAGTGGTGGAGGCCGGTGCCGCGCGAGCAGGCGGCCTCGTGGGAAATCCTGCCGCAGGATGCCGGACCGGGCGAAGTCATTCTCTCCAAGCGCAACGAACTCGGTCTGCTGTCGAACTTCGCGGCGACGCCGTTCGAATATCACGGTAAGAAGTACGCCAGCCTCGAAGGTTTCTGGCAGGCGATGAAATACCCCGAAGACACCGACGATCCGCGCGCCAAGGCGGAATGGACGTACACGCGCGAGCAAGTCACGCAGCTGACCGGCTTCGACGCGAAACATGCCGGCGATCTCGCCAACGCAAGCATGAAAAAGCTCGGCATCGACTGGGTGAGCTTCGAATGCAGACGTTTCCAATACCGGCCGAAGGAACCGGGCCTGCCCCGCTCCGAGCGGGGTGAACATTACCGGCTCATCGTCGAAGCCACGCGCGCGAAGGTGAATCAGAACCCTGAGGTCAAACGCATCCTGCTTGCCACCGGCACGCTCACCTTGAAGCCCGACCACCGGCAGGAGTCGGACGCGGTCGCTGCGTGGCGGTACTACGAAATCCTGACCGGTATCCGAGCCGAGTTGCAGGACTCTAGTCGCCGATCCTCAGAACTTCCAGGCCGATGATGTCGGAGCTACCGGCACGAAGCGCGTCGAGCAGCTTGTTGTCGGGCTGGGTGTTGAGTTGCAGCCGGCAACTGGCGGCGGCCGCGCCGTCGAAGACGATGTTCTGAACTTCTTCGATGTTGATGTTGGAGCGGCGGATTTGGTCCATCACGAACGCGAGCACGCCGACCCGGTCGTAGTGACGCACGACAAGCTGCCACTTGGCCGGGGTGCGCGTGGCGAGGTTGACGCAATTGAGGACGACGCCGGTCTTGGCGAATGTCTCGATGATCCGGATGGCCTCCTCCGCGATCGCTTCCTGTGCTTGTTCGGTGGACGCGCCGATGTGGTGCGTGCCGTAGAGGCCCGGTAAGTCGAGGATCGGATCGGTGAAATCGCCGGTCGCGTCGGCGGGCTCGGGATCGAAGACGTCGAGGCCGGCACGAATCTTCTTCGCTTCGAGCGCGGCTTTCAGCGCGGCTTGGTCAACGACTTCGCCGCGAGATGTGTTGATGAGGATCGCGTTGGGTTTCATCAGCGCGATACGGACGGCGTTGACGAGTTTCTTGGTGTCGGGCTTGAGTGCGAGGTGCAGGCTGATGACATCGGCGCGGCGGAAGATGTCGTCGAGGTCTTTGACGTGTTCGATGCCGAGTTCTTTGGCTCTTACCGGCGTGAGGGAACGCGACCAAGCGAGGACAGGCAAGCCGAACGCGTGTGCCCGTTTGATGACTTCGCGGCCGATCTGGCCGACGCCGATAATCCCCAGAGTCTTGCCGAACAGGCCGTCGGCTTTGCTGAATTCTTTCTTGTTCCATTTGTGGGCGCGAAGGGCGGCGACGTTGTCGGCAATCCGCCGGTCGAGGCCGAGCAGGAGCGCAAAGACAAGTTCGGCCACGGCGATGGAGTTCTTGCCGGGGCAGTTGGTGACGTAGACGCCGCAGGCACTGGCGGTCTTGACGTCGATGGTGTTGACGCCTGCGCCGGCGCGGAGGACGACGGTGAGTTGGTCGGAGGCCGTGAGCGTGTCGGCGGTGACCTGCTTGCTGCGAACGATGAGGACCTTGTACGGTCCGATGATCTTGGGGAGTTCGTCGGCTTTAACGGTCGGGTTGTAGGTGACTTCGCAGCCTAGCTTGGCAAGGCGGTCGAGATGGGCTTCGGAGAATTTGTCGGCGATGAGAACTTTCATGTTGTCTCCTGCGGGGTTCTAAACAAGGTAAAACACTATAACTGGGTGGGACGCGGTCCGTCCAGCGAATGCTTGCATTGGCCGGATGAATTCGGTAGAGTGCGCCCCACAATTAAATGAAATTGACCGATAGGAATTTTCAGATGGCTGTAAAGCTCGGCGCTCTGTTGCTGATGTTGAGCACGTTGGGGAATGTCTACCTGTTGCTGCGGCACCGGGAAGTTTACCGGGATGCATCACGTCGGGAAGTGGAAGCCCAGCAGCAGGCCGTAGTGTTGACCCTCCAGCAGCAAGCATTCGATGGTGTCTTGCGAGAGTTCGCCGCGCGCGCGCCATCTGAAGCCGGAATTGCCGAGATCTTTCAGCGGCGGAAAGTCCAGATTAGCGCAAGCACCCCAGTGGCGTTACCACAAACCCAGACCCCATGAGCGATTCGACCTCTTCCAATCAATCCCTGCCCTCATCCGAACCGTCACCGGGCTCTCTCGACCTGGTTCAAGCAGTGTGGCAATTGCGCATCCTCGTATGCGGGCTGGGGGCGATGCTGCTTGTGTTGAGCTTGGCATTCAATTTGTTTGTCTGGAAACAGAACCGCAATATTGTCAGCATGACGAACAGGCGATTGGGGCAGATTTCACAACTCGAAACCCGAGTGAAGGTATTGGCGGGTCTTACCCAAGAGTTGGCGACCTACAGTGCTGGCCGGCCGGAGTTGATCGGGATTTTCAACCGCCACGGGCTCGAGTTGAAGCCCGCTACGAACGTTCCCAGCGTGCAGCCCTAAGCAGGGCGCCTCGGCTCGCGTAGAACGTGTTGCAGCGCCGCTTCAGCCGCCACCACCTCCGCCAGTTTCTTGCTTGAGCCTTGACCGCGCCCGATCTCGCGCCCCTGCCACTCGACGATCGCTACAAAATGTTTGCTGTGGTCCGGGCCGGACTCGTGGATAACCCGGTATTGTGGGTTGTCGGCGGAATCTGACTGGAGCAGTTCCTGCAACCGGCCCTTCGGGTTCTGACGGGGAGTCGCCTCCTTCAATGTCTTGAACTCACCAGCGAACTGCCGGGAAACAAATTTGCGCGCTGAGCGAATCCCGCCATCCATGTAGATCGCGCCGAGCAAGGCTTCGAATGCATCGGCGAGATTGGAGAGACGATCGCGACCGCCGCTGAATTCCTCGCCTTTGCCGAGCAGCAGATACGTGCCAAGATCGATCGCGACCGCGCGGCGATGCAGCGTATGGCGGTTCGCGAGGTGGGCGCGTACCTGGGTGAGCTTGCCTTCCGGATAGTCAGGGTAGAGCGCAAAGATCAGGTCGGTCAGGACCAACTGCAACACTGCGTCCCCGAGGAACTCAAGCCGCTGATTATGCTGCGCGCCGTTCCCGCCTTTCTCGTGTGCCAGCGAAGGATGGGTCAGCGCTTCTTGAAGTAAGTCGTGATTCTTGAACCGGTGGCTGATAGCTGTCTGCAGGTTCTGAATGTGCATGAGCAATCCGTAACTCGCCTGCGGTGGGATTTGTGCCCCGAAACCGTTCGGGGCGGAAATCCAACTGCAACGAGGGGCAGACTAGCGGAAGGCGTCCGGAAAATCGAGACAATTTTCCTGCTCAACGCCGGCCCGACCGGGGATGAAACCGGTAATGCGTGTCCTTGAGCCGCTGTTGATCCACGTGCGTGTAAACCTGCGTCGTCGAAATGTCAGCGTGACCGAGCATTTCCTGGATCACTCGCAAATCGGCCCCGTTGTTCAGCAAGTGCGTGGCGAAGCTGTGCCGGAGCGTGTGCGGCGAAATCGGTGTGGCGATGCCGGCCTCGCGGGCGTACTTTTTGATCAGATACCAGATCGTCTTCGTGCTCAACGCCTGGCCACGCGTCGAGAGGAACACTTCGGAGCGGCCGTTGCCGCCGCGGACAATCCGCGGGCGCGCTTCGGTCGTGTAACACTCCAGCCAGTGGAGCGCTTGCTTGCCGACTGGCACGATTCGTTCCTTGCTTCCCTTCCCAACGGTGCGCAGAAAGCCGGCTTCAGCGTTCAGGTCGTGCAACGTCAGCCGTGCGACTTCACTGACCCGCAATCCCGACGCGTACATCAGTTCCAGCATCGCCCGGTCGCGCAATCCCAGTTTGGTTCGGACATTCGGCGCGGCAAGCAATGCTTCGATGCCGGCAGCGTCGAGCGTGTGGGGCAGGGTGCGCCAGAGCTTGGGCGAATCGATCAGTTGCGTCGCGTCAGCGGCCAGCAACTTTTCGCGAACCAGATATCGGTAGAACATCCGCAACGCCGCGAGTTGCCGGGCAACACTGCGCGTGCTCAAACCACGCTTGCGCTGTTCCAACAGATATTCGGTGATGTGTTGCCGGGTGATGGAACTTAGTTGGTCGACCCGGCATCGCCGCATGTACTCGGCGAATTGCGACAAATCCAACCGGTAGGCGAGGCGAGTATTCGCCGCCAAGCCGCGCTCGACCGTGATGTAATCCAGAAAAGCGTCCACCAAATGGTTCATGCGGACGACTTCCTCCTTGGAGAAGGGACAGTAGGCGGAGCGGCCGGCAAAGAAAAGCAAAAAGCACAGGTCTGGCAGTCTTACGCCTTTTTGTTTGACATATCAAACAGCCGGACTGTATTTAGAACTCCACATGGAAACTTGGAAGGAATTCGAAGCCAACGAGCTGACCCACAGCGCCGCGCATCACTTGCTCGCCATCCATGAAATCGGCGCCGAATACGGCGGCTGGGCGCGCGTCTCCGACATCGCGAAGCAGTTGGCCATCACACGCGGCAGCGTTTCGATCAACCTTCGTGCGCTCAAGAAACGCGGCTACGTCGCCACCGACGAGCATCGGATGGTCAAGCTCTCGGCGAAGGGGCTCGAAATCGTCCAAGCCGTCCAGAGCAAGAAGGTCGCGTTCAAATCCTTTCTCACTGATGTTCTTGGCGTATCCGAACGCCAAGCCGAGGTGGATAGTTGCAAGGTCGAGCACTTGATCAGCCAGGAGACCACCGGACGTCTCGTGCAATTTCTCGAACAATCCCGGCAATCCGAAATCTCACACTCCCGATGAAACCCGCTCCCGACAAACGCCAGTCCGAAATCGTCAACGAACTCAATGGCCTGATGGCCGAGGAAGCCGAAGCGTTCCTCCGGTACTTTCAACTGCGCTACCGGCTCCGCGGCACGGACCGGCTGTCCGCCGATAGCTTCTTTAGCAAAGCGATGCAGGAGACGCTCGATCATGCCACCGAGATCGCCGGCAAGATTCGCTCGCTCGGCCACACCCCCAAGCTCGAGATCAAGCTCTCGCTCGGCGGCGGCCCAATCAAACTGCAGGAAGCGCTCGCGGAATCGCTCGAGTTTGAGCAGCAAGCCCTCGACGCCTACAAGGAATTCCTCCCACGCGTTGAAGGCGACCCGATGCTCGAGGATTTCATCCGCAAACAGATTGCTACCGAAACGGAACACGTTCAGGAGATCACGATGTTGCTGGAGTAAAAAATCTGAGAGCTGCGAGCAGGTTGGCACGCCGCATCGCAGCTCTCAGTGGAATCACGCCGAACGGCGCGTTCGCAAAAGAAACATAAAGTTGGGCAGGGACGCTTGCAATGTAAAACTGCAAGCGCCCCGGCCTGTCAACCAAGGGAGACCTGTGCCAGTCTGACCGGAGACTGACAATGATTCGGACAAAAACGCAGTGGATGGCGGCGATGGCCGCAACGATGTTGAGCACGATGACAGCGATGGCGACCGGGCGTTACTTCACCTACACCTACGAACCCGAGACGATGCTGAAGGGCGCGACGGAGTTCGAACAGTGGGTGACGTTGCGTACGCAGCGCAGCGCGGATGTTGGACAGGAAAACTACAACCGCTGGGAGCTTCGCGAAGAACTCGAGTACGGCGTGACGGACAACTACACCGTCGCATTCTACGTCAATCTCATGCAGGCGACCAACTACAAGGATCCCGCCACCGGCGACACGGTATCGGAGACCGAGTTCAACGGCGTCTCGCTGGAGAACCGCTACATGCTGTTGAATCCGGCCGAACACGCCGTTGGTCTGACACTGTATTTCGAGCCGTCCTATTCCGGCGAGGAAGCGGAAATCGAAGAGAAGATCATCATCGGCCAGCGCTGGGGCGATTGGAAATGGGCGCTGAACCTTGGCAATGAAACCGAATGGGAACTCAACGAAGGCAAATACGAAGGCATTTTCGAGGTGGATTTCGGCCTGACCCGGCATCTCAACCCGCGCTGGTCGGTGGGCTTCGAGTTCCGCAACCACAATGTCATCCCGGAATACAAAGAGTGGGAGTTTACGGCGTTCTTCCTCGGCCCGGTGGTGACCTACAGCGCGGAGAAATGGTGGGCAACACTGACGGTCCTGCCACAAGTTTGGGGCAAGAACACTTCCGGTGGCCCGGACCCCGACGGTGTGAGCGGGTTGGAACTCGAAGGCCACGAACGCGTCAACGCGCGCCTGATTTTCGGTATTGGATTCTGATGAAACTTTGGTTCGTGGTCAGCAGTGTGGTGTTCCTCGGCGTCGCCGCGATGGCGGCGACGCCCGAGGAGTTCGCCGCCGGCAAGAAGGTCTACACCGGCAAGTGCGCCCGCTGCCATAAAATGTACGACCCTGCAAAGTACGATGACAAAGCGTGGGACTCGTGGATGGAAAAAATGAAACTCAAAGCCAAACTCACCGACGACCAATACCGGCACTTGGCCCAGTACGTCGCCACCTTGCGCCCCCGGAGCTAATCATGGTTGAATCAACCATCATCGCGGAGTCCGTGATCATGACGCGCCCGACCCAGCAACATCTCAACGATCTTCCCTCCGGCACGCACGCGGTCGTCGAGCGGATCGACGCCAACGACGACGCGATGCAGCGGTTGATGGCGATGGGCTTGTGCGTCGGTCGCGAAATCGAAGTCGTCCGGCAGGGCAACCCGCTCATCCTACGAATTCTTGGCGCGCGCATCGGCGTATCGAGCCGGCTCGCCCGGCATGTCGTCGTCACACATTCATGAGTTCCGCGGAAACATGCTGCGCGCCTGCTGAGGCGACGCCCGTCGCCAAGCAGTACCGAATCGCGCTCGCCGGCAACCCGAACAGCGGCAAGACCACGCTCTTCAACGCCCTGACCGGCCTGCGTTCGCAGACCGCCAACTATCCCGGCACCACCGTCGAACGTCGCATCGGTCGCTTCACGTTGCGCGACGAACCGGTCGCTGTTGTGGATCTGCCCGGCATTTACGATCTCAAGGCGATGTCCGACGAGGAACGCATCGCGGTGGACGTGGTCACAGGTAAATCGCCCAAAGTCGGCAAGCCCGACGCGGCGATTGTCGTGGCCGACGCGATGAACCTCAGCCGCAGCCTGTTTCTCGTCAGCCAGATTCTGGAGATGAACGTGCCGGTCGTGGTCGCGCTCAACATGATGGATCTCGCGGAGGCTGCCGCCATCCGAATCGATGCCGGCAAACTGTCACAGGAACTCGGCTGCGACGTGATCCCCATCGTCGCCCGCACCGGCCGCGGCCTCGACCAACTTCGTCACGCCATCGAGAAGGTCAAAGCATCACCGTCACCGGCAAAGGGCGTTGTCACTTGCGGCGCGTGCAGTGATTGCCGGTTCAAGACGCGATACGCATGGACCGATGCCATCGCGGGCCGATGCGTGCAGCATACCGGCCAGCCCGCCAACAAGTGGACCGAACGGCTCGACCATCTTCTCACGCATCCGGTCGTCGGCGTGCTGGCGTTCTTTGGCGTGATGCTCGGCGTCTTCTTCCTCATCTTCCGCATCGCTCACATCCCGATGGATTTGATCGATGGCTTGTTCAGCGGCGTCGGCTCGTGGATCGCGCAACGGATGCCGGAAAGCGATTTGCGCAGTCTGCTTGTCAAAGGCGTGATTGGCGGCATGGGCGGGATGCTGGTGTTCCTGCCGCAAATCGCCATCCTGTTTTTCTGTCTGTCGTTGCTCGAAGATACCGGCTACCTCGCGCGCGCGGCGTTTGTGATGGATCGGCTCATGCGACGCGTCGGTTTGCCCGGCAAGGCGTTCGTGCCGCTGTTGTCCGCGCACGCGTGCGCAATCCCAGCCATCATGGCCACACGCGTCATCGAAGACAAACGCGACCGGCTGATGACGATCCTCGTGTTGCCGCTGGTGTCGTGTTCGGCGCGGATACCGGTGTACAGCATGTTGGCGGCGCTGTTGTTCGCGCACGACGCGTGGCGCGCGTCGCTGGTGTTTACCGGTGCGTACACGTTGGGATTGGTTGCGGCCATCGGGGCGGCGTTTGTGATCAAGCGCACCATTTTGCAAGGCGAGACGCAGCCGTTGGTGTTGGAGTTGCCGAGCTACAAACTGCCGAGCCTGCGCACGGCGTTACTGATGACGTATGACCGGGCGGGCGCGTTCGTCAAAAGTGCCGGCACGATCATCCTGATGATCTCGATTGTGTTGTGGGCGCTCGCGACGTACCCGAAGAGCGCGCCGCCGCCGGAGGCCGTGGCGCTACGGGAACAAGCCGCGAAACTGACCGGCGAATCTGCCGCCGAGTTGCAGGCAAAGGCCGACCGGATAATCAACCACAATGCGCTGGCCAACTCCGCCGCCGGTCACATCGGCCGCTGGATCGAGCCGGCCATCCAGCCGCTCGGATTCGACTGGCAGATCGGCATCGGCATCATCAGCTCGTTTGCCGCGCGCGAAGTCATCGTCTCCACGTTGGCGGTGATTTACGGGGTAGGGGAAGACGTGGCTGAGCAAAACCCCGATTCGCTCTACGATTCCCTCCGCAAAGCCGAGCGCACCGATGGCCGGAAGGTGTTTACCACGGCCACGTGTGCGAGCTTGCTCGTCTTCTACGTCCTCGCGATGCAATGCCTGTCCACGCAGGCCGTCACGCGCCGCGAGACCAACAGTTGGAAGTGGCCGGTGGTGCAACTCGTGTACATGACCGTTCTGGCGTATGCCGGATCGCTGATCGTGTACCAGACGTTGCGTGCCTTCGGTGTGTCATGATGCGAGTAGGGTGCGCCGGCGCGGCGCGGCAAGTTGCCATTCTCCTGTAACGGCGCTCTGTGAGCACTGAACATCTTGTCGTTTCCGGTCATGAGGAAGGCGGAGCCGCCCAGTCTCAGAAATTTGAAACCGGCATTTTTGCCGGTGAGAAATTTCATACGGTTGAGACTCGACAGGCCGCCGGTGTGCGTGCGGGACCGGCTGGCAAGCGTTACCTGTGTCATTGCCCTGCACGACGTGCACGGTAATCATGCGACGAAAGTGGCGGAGAGAGAGGGATTCGAACCCTCGATACAGGCTTTAGCCCGTATAGCGGTTTAGCAAACCGCCGCCTTCAACCACTCGGCCATCTCTCCGCGGAAAGTTGACGCGCGCAACTTAGCAAACCCCGATGGCCGTGGCAAACGGTTTATCCCAGAAGAAGTTCGACCGGTAGAAACGGATTGCCGCGAAGCTGACATCGCGGCGTAACGCCTCGGCTGTCCGCGCCTTCCTTGTCCAGACAAGCGGAACGCCTGCCAGTCGTGGTCATTTCCCCGCCAAGAGCCCCTGTCTCTCCAAGTGCAGAAATACTCGCGACAGATCCGGGCTTGAGTGGCGGCGCAGACTTACTGGGCTCTGGTCAGGTGATGCTGTGCCCAGTTGGAGATCTGTGCGCCTTTGGAGATGCGGCTGCCGAGGAAGATGACGGTCAGATTGCGCAGGCCGGTCAGCGGGTAGCCGTGACGTTTGGCGACGACGTCCAACTCCAGTGTGTTGGCCGGTTGAATCGGGAACGACAGGCCGGGATACCATCGAACTGTATTGAGATCACGCGGCAAATCGCATCGTCGTGCGGTTTCCGGTGCCAGGAATTGTGGGCGTGGGAGAGGCGCATTGGAAGATTGCAATTGGCTGGCGGATTGTGTTAACTGTGGGCCGTACGTAGCATGGATGGGAGAACGCCAACCAAGCTACAATACTGGAGGTATGGTTAGATGAAAGCGACTTCTTTCGGCAGCTTGAGGGTTCGTCTTGTTCTTCTGGTTCTGCTTGCGGTGATTCCCGCGCTGGGATTGATTCTATACACAGCCCGAGTGCAGCGGTTGGGGGCGACGGTGGCGGCGCACGAAAATCTGTCGCGGATCGCCAATCTCACCACGTCAGACACCCTGCGGGTGATCAAAGCGGCGCAGCAGCTTCTGGGAGGTCTGGGGCAGTTTCGTGAGGTCCATGGTGCCGACCCCGCGGCTTGCGGGGCGGTGATGGCGAAACTGCAGGGGATGTATCCGTTCTATTCGTCGTTGGGCGTGGCATCGCCCGAGGGCAACGTCATTTGCAGCGCCACGCCGCTGACCAACGCCGTTACTGTAGTGGACCAAGGCTGGTTTCAGCGAGTGCTTGAAACACGAGACTTCAGCGTGGGAGATTGTCAGGTTGACCGTCTGACCGGCGAACAGTCCCTTCATTTTGCGTACCCGATTGAGGAAGGCGGTCGCATCCAATCGGTCGTGTTCGCGGGACTGGACCTGAAGTATCTAAGCAGCCTGATTAGCCTCGTCAGCTTAGGCAGACTTCCCGAGGGCGCGTCACTGGTGGTGGTGGATCGACAGGAAATGGTTCTGGCCTGTTATCCCTTGGCCAATTGTCAGGGGCAGCCCGCGCCGGAGTCTTCACTGATGAAATCTGTCGTGGGCAATAGCGGGCAGGGAACAACAGAGATGGTCGGGCCTGACGGGGTCCAGCGGATTTACGCCTATTGCCCGATCGGCGCGAAACGAGGGACGGCGTATGCGTACGTCAGCATCAGCATCCCCACCGCAGTGGCGCTGGCCGAAGCCAACCAGCAACTGACGCATAATCTTCTTGGGCTAGCGGTGGTATCTCTGCTGGCGTTGGCCGGTGCGTGGTTCGGCGGCCATGCGATCGTCCTGGGTGCGGTGAACAACGAACTCGAACAACGCGTACAGGATCGCACCAAGGAACTGGCGCACGAGCAGATGTTGCTGAGGATGCTCATGGACAACATGCCCGACACGATCTACTTCAAGGACACACAGTCCCGATTCACTCGCGTCAACCGCGCGCAAGCGGAGGTACTCGGCCTTAAATCCACCGATCAAGCCATTGGCAAGAGCGACTCCGACTTTTTCGCGGCGGAACACGCGCAGGCGGCCTTGGCCGACGAGCGGCGGATCCTCGAATCAGGCGAGGGCTTGATCGGCAAGACGGAACGCATCCGGCGCGCCGAGGGACAATTCCGTTGGGTGACAGCGACCAAGGTAGCGATGCGCGACACCAGCGGCAAGGCGGTCGGGTTGGTCGGCATCAGCCGCGACGTCACGGAGCAAGTGCGGGCCGAGCGTCTGCTACACAACCTAGTCGAGAGTCTGCCCGACCTCGTCTACGTCAAGGACACACAAGGCTGTTATGTGGTGGACAACGTGACACATCGCGCCTTCCTCGGCATGCGGACCGTCGAGGACATCGTCGGCAAGACCGTTTTCGATTTCTATCCACGCGACCTTGCGGAGCGAATTAAGGCGGATGACGAGGCGGTACTGGTAGCCAAGATTCCCGTACTGAACCGCGAAGAGCAGTTCACGAATCATCGCGGCGAGAAGACCACGGTCTTGACGAGCAAAGTTCCCTATCGAGACGAGCAAGGCAACATCGCCGGCTTGGTCTGCGTCAGCCGCATCGTCGGCGAGAGGAAACAAGGTTGATAGACATCTATCTGTCGGGAGTCGGAACTCGTACAATTGACAGGTAGGAATCGGGCGCGACAACGAACGTCAGGAGTTGCCCGCGGAGGGCGCATCGGGTTTCGCGTTTAGAGTCGAAGGGTCGATGGTCGTGGCAAACGGTTTATCCCCGAAGAAGTTCGTCCGTTGGAAACGGATAGCCACGAAGCTGACATCGTGGTGTCTCAGCGCAACGCTCCCGGCTGTCCGCGCCGTCCGTGTCCTGACGAGCGGCACCCCCGACGCTCGTAGTCATTTCTCCGACAAGAGCCCCTGTCTCTCGAAACGCAGAAACAACTCACGACACACCCACGCATCGGTGGCGGCGTAGACTTGTTGGGCTTTGGTCAGATGCGGCTGCGCCCAGTTAGAGGTCTGCGCGCCTTTGGTGATACGGCCGCCGAGGAAGATGCCGGCCAGATTGCGCACGCCAGTCTGCGGGTAGCCGTGACGTTTGGCGACCACGTCCAATTCCAGGACGTTGGTCGGTTGAATCGGGAACGACAGGCCGAGTTCTTTCAGATCGTGTCCCAGCGAGATGCCGGCCTTGATGAGACGAGCGTTGCTGAGCACGTCGGCGATCACCTCGGAACAATCGAGACACGCCAACTGAAACAAGTAGACACCCTTGCTGGCGGCCAACTGCACGAGACTGGGTGGATGCGATTGACCTTTCTTGAAAGTCGGGCGCGTCTCCGTGTCGAATCCGACGACGCGTTCGTGCCGGATGGCGTGCCGAGCGGAGCGCAAATCGGTCTCACTGTCGACGAGATGAATTGAACCACCGTAACGCAAAATCGGCAACGCCATCAACTCGGCGTGGGTGATGCCGGGACGTGAGGGCGTCGTCACTTCATCAAACCGATCAAGGTCTCGCCCATGTCGGACGGAGTGGGGGCGACGGCGATACCGGCGCCTTTGAGAGCCGCGATCTTGTCGGCCGCCGTGCCGCTGCCGCCGCTGATGATCGCGCCGGCATGGCCCATCCGCCGTCCTTTCGGGGCGGTCGCGCCGGCAATGAACGCGGCGACGGGTTTGGTGAAGTTGTTTTTGATCCAGCGCGCCGCTTCTTCCTCCGCACTGCCGCCGATTTCGCCAATGATGATGACCGCTTCGGTCTGCGGGTCGGTCTCAAACATTTCCAGCAGATCAATGAAATCGAGTCCCTTGACCGGGTCGCCACCGATGCCGATGCAGGTACTTTGTCCGACGCCGCGACTGGTGAGTTGCCAGACGGCTTCGTAGGTGAGCGTGCCGGAACGGCTGATGACGCCGACGGGGCCGGGTTTGTGAATGTAGCCCGGCATGATGCCGATTTTGCAGGCGCCCGGCGTGATGATGCCGGGGCAGTTCGGGCCGATGAGCTTGACGCTCGTGCCGGTCAGGGCGCGTTTCACTTTCACCATGTCCACGACTGGGATGCCTTCGGTGATGGCGATGATGAGTTCAATGCCGGCATCGGCGGCTTCGAGAATTGCATCAGCGGCAAATGGTGCGGGGACGAAGATGCACGAGACGTTCGCGGCGGTCTCGCGGACGGCGTCGGTGACGGTGTTGAAGACCGGGACGGTCTGGCCGTCGAGCGCGATGGTCTCGCCGCCGCGGCCGGGGGTGACACCGCCGACGAGGCTCGTGCCGTACTTCAGGCATTGCTCCGCGTGAAATTTGCCGGCGCTGCCGGTGATGCCTTGCACGATGAGGCGCGTGTTCTTGTCGACAAGGATGCTCATGAGAGAGTGAGGTGCTTGCCGGAAACAATCGCCATCAGGCCGCCGATGCGGAAGCTGGAGTTCTTCCACTGGAACGTCTCGACCGAAGTGTCGTGCAATGCTTCTTCGTATTCCTGCATGAAGCCGTCGACTTCGTTGTCGGGGAGCTCGATCTGCAGTGGGTGCTGGACGTTTTCGTAATAGAGATAAAGTTTCATTGGGAAGCCTTGACAACTTTCTGGGCGGCATCGGCGAGTGAATCGGCGGTGATGATCGGCAAGCCACTGTCTTGTAGGATCTTCTTGCCGAGTTCGACGTTCGTGCCTTCGAGTCGGACGACGAGCGGGACAGGTATCTTGACCTGCTTGACGGCCGTGAGAATGCCGGTGGCGATGATGTCACACTTCATGATGCCGCCGAAAATGTTGACGAGAATGCCTTTGACATTCTTGTCGGCACACAAAATCTTGAACGCCTCGGTGACTTGCTCGGTGCTGGCGCCGCCGCCGACGTCGAGGAAATTCGCGGGCAAGCCACCATAGTATTTTATGATGTCCATCGTGGACATTGCAAGTCCGGCGCCGTTGACCATGCAGGCGATGGTGCCGTCGAGGCCGATGTAGTTGAGGTTGAACTTCGACGCTTCGACTTCGCGCGGGTCTTCCTCGTTGAGGTCGCGCATGGCGAGGATGTCCTTGTGCCGGTAGAGCGCGTTGTCGTCGAAGGTCATCTTCGCATCGAGCGCCAGGACCTGGCTGTCGCTGGTCACAATGAGAGGGTTGATCTCGATGAGTGAGGCGTCGGTTTCGATGAACGCCCGGTACATACCGAGCAAGAATGTGACCGAGGGCTGGAGCAAGTCGCCGCCGAGGCCGAGCGCATAGGCGATCTTGCGGCCTTGGTAGGGTGACATGCCGATGGCCGGGTCGATCGGTTCGCGGAAAATCTTTTCGGGTGTCTTCGCCGCGACAGCCTCGATGTCCACACCGCCTTCCGTGCTAGCGAGAAACGATGGGCGCGAGACCGCCCGGTCGATGAGAATGCTGAGGTAGAGTTCGCGTTTGATCTCCGGCGCGACAGTGACGTAGACCTTCTGGACGAGCTTGCCTTGCGGGCCGGTTTGGTGCGTGACGAGAACCCTGCCGATCAGGTTGCGCGTGACGGTGGCGACTTCCTCGGGCGTCTTTACGAACTTGACGCCACCGGCTTTGCCGCGACCGCCGGCGTGAATCTGCGCTTTCACGACGAGCTTGTCGGTCTTCAGCGACCGGGCGGCGGCTTCCGCTTCTTCCGGCGTGGTGGCGACGATGCCTTCTTGCACGGCAACGCCGAAACGGCGAAGAATTTCCTTCGCCTGATACTCGAGGATGTTCATTCAGCGCTGGTCGATCGGTCCGACTTTCAAGTTGCGCTGGCCGGTGTACTCGCTGAGTGGACGGATGAGCCGGTTGTCGGCGAGTTGCTCGAGCACGTGGGCGGTCCAGCCGGCCACGCGGGAGATGGCGAAGATGGGCGTGAACAAGTCCGTCGGGATGCCGAGGCTGTAGTACACGGTGGCCGAATAAAAATCGACATTGGCGTTGAGATTCTTTTCCTTCTTCATGATCTCGGCGATGCGTTCGCTCATACGCAGCCATTTCGGATCAACCTTGGCGGACAGTTTCTCGGCCAGTCGTTTCAAGTGCGGCGCGCGCGGGTCGAGCGTCTTGTAGACACGGTGGCCGATGCCCATGATGCGCTCCTTGTTGGCGAGCTTGGCGCGAACATAGGGGTCGACGCGGCTTTCCTCGCCGATTTCCATGAGCATGTGAATCACGCCTTCGTTTGCGCCGCCGTGCAACGGGCCTTTCAGCGTGCCGACCGCGCTGCAAATGGCCGAGTACATGTCCGACAATGTGGCGATGGTCACGCGCGCGGCGAAGGTCGAGGCGTTGAAGCCATGCTCGGCGTGCAGCACCAGCGCCATGTCCATCACATCTACGGCTTCGGCGCCCGGCTCTTGGCCGGTAATCATATAGAGAAAATTCGCGCCCGTGTTGAGCTTGGGCGACGGCGGCACGACGGCTAAACCTTGCCGGATGCGGTGCCACTTCGCCACGATGACCGGGAACTGCGCGGTCAGTTGAATGGCCTTGCGCTGGTTGGACTCGGGCGTGTTGAGATCGGCCTCAGGATCGAGCGCGCCGAGCATCGAGACCGCCGTGCGCAGCACGTTCATCGGCTTGGCGTCCTTGGGCAGCGACCGCAACATCTCGACGACGGAGTTGGGCAACGGACGCGCCGAAATCAAATCTGCCTGCAACGCCAACAATTCCTTTCGGTTTGGCAAACGGTCTTCCCACAGCAGGAACACCACTTCCTCGAAGCAGACTTTGCCGGCCAGTTCGTTGATGTTGTAGCCAGCGTAGACCAGCTCGCCGATGTCGCCAACCACATCGCCGATGCGCGTCGCCGAAGCGATAATACCTTCCAGACCCTTGGACGTAGTCGTCATAACTGATTCCTTACGAGAATTTTTGCGGACCAAACGCCACTCACTCGCAGCGGTCTCACTTTATGGGCGCCTCCCAAGACCGTCAACGAAAAACCCGACACATCAGTGGACTTGAAATCGCTCGTCATTCCTGACATTTTGCGGCGCAATAAGGAGGATTCGTCGTGCGATTTTTGTTGGTCTGCCTGAGTGCGCTCGCGATGGCCAGCCCGGTCATCGCCCAGTCGCCGTCACTCCACGCCCATCGCTTGGCCGGCAATAGCTACATCACCGTCGGCGAACTGGCCGACTGCTACCAACTCAACCGCACCCAGATTTCCGTCCAAGCCGATCATCGGGAAATTACACTCAACAGCGTGCAACATTGGCTCAGCACCCCAGTGCTGGCGGCTCGCGGCCAACTCTGGATCACCTCGCTCGACGTGCTCAAGACCATCGACCCGGTGTTGCGCCAGGGCCGGTCGCGGACGCCCGCGCCGATCCGACTCGTCGTCCTCGATCCCGGTCACGGCGGCACTGATACCGGCACGCGGGGACAGCGCAGCGTCGAGAAGAAGTTCACGCTCGACGTGGCGCGTCGTGTCGAATCCGTTCTCGAAGCCAACGGGCTGACCGTTCTCCTAACCCGAACGACGGATCGCACGCTGAGTCTCGACGACCGTGTCGATCTTGCGAAATCCAAGCGCGCGGATTTATTCGTGAGCATCCACTTCAACTCCGGCGGTTCAGCTCAAGGCATCGAAACGTATTGCGTTCCGCCTGCCGGCGCTCCTTCCACCGCCGACGCCTTTCGGCGGTTCTTTCGCGGAGACAACCAGGCGTGTACCGGCAACCGCTACGACGAGAAAAACGTCTGGCTCGCACACTCCGTCCAGCGTTCGGTGCTGCGTGCGACCGGTGCGCGCGACCGCGGCGTGCGGCGCGCGCGCTTCGTCGTCATTCGCGACGCGCCGTGTCCCGCCATCCTCATCGAAGGCGGTTTCCTCAGCAACCGTACGGAAGAACGACGTATCCTCACCGCCGAGTACCGGGAAAAGCTGGCGAAAGCCATCGCCGAGGGTATCCTAGATTACCGGAAGAGCGCGCAATAGATGTTCAAGGACCGCCAGGATGCCGGTCGCCAACTCGCGCGGGTGTTGGAGCGGTACCGGACCGCATGTCCGTTGGTGCTCGGCTTGCCGCGCGGCGGCGTGATCGTCGCGGCGGAGATTGCCCGTGCGCTCGGCGGCGACCTCGACGTGTTGCTCGTGAAGAAACTGCGGGACCCCGGCAATCCTGAATTGGCGTTGGGCGCGGTCAGCGAAGACGGCCATGTGTATATCAACCGCGAGTTGACGGATCCGGATGATCCGCATCTTCAGAACGAAATCCAGGAGCGCCGCGCGGAAATGGCGCAGCAGCAACGGCGTTACCGCGCTGTGAAGCCGCGGTTGTCGCCGACGGGCCGCACGGCGATTCTCGTCGACGACGGCCTCGCGACTGGCGCAACGATGATCGCGGCCGTGCAGGCGACAGCGCTGGCGCAACCGGCCCAGCTCGTCGTCGCGGTGCCGGTCAGTCCGCCGGATGTTCTCGGTAAACTGGAGACGGCGCATGAGGTCGTCTGTCTCGAAACGCCTTGGAATTTTCAGGGCGTTGGACAATTCTACGAAGACTTCACACAGGTCGAAGACGAGATCGTGATTCAATTGCTGAAAGAGTTCGCATGACTGTCGTCGTTACCTGTGCCGGCCGGGGAATTGAGAAGGCCACCGCCGAAGCGTTTCGCGCCCGGGGAGACGACGTGGCCATCTGCTCCACACAGACTAGACTGCGATGTCAGGCGGGAAAGAGACCTCGCGAAGTTGTTAGCCGGGTTGAGTCAAGCTACGAGCGGCTGTCAGCCATTAGGAGCTGTCGTTGCGGAAACCCACAGCGGCGATGCCGCTGATCTGGTATTGTTTTGCCTTCCCCCAGAGGCGCGTGATGTAGAATTTCGGCGCGCCGTACTCGGAACGTTGGATCAAGTTTTGCTTTCCCCTCGTTTGAAGGCGCGCTGTTACTTGCATGCCACCGGCCAAACGGTAAAATGGGCGCATGATCTATCTGGATCATAATGCGACGACGGCGATTGCGCCGGAGGTGTTGGAGGCGATGATGCCTTATTTCACTTCGGAGTGGGGGAATCCGTCTTCGTCGTACAAGTTTGGGTCAAAGCTTAAAGGTGTTGTTGAGGTGGCGCGGGAACAGGTGGCGGAGTTGATCGGGGCGCACGCGAGCGAGGTGATCTTCACGTCGTGCGCGACGGAGAGCAATAATGCGGCGATCCATGCGGCGTTGACGGCGACCGGCAAGCGGCATGTCGTTACGTCGGCGGTGGAACACTCATCGGTGCTGAATTGCGGCGAACACTGCATCGCCGCGTCTCGTGCGGCCAGTGCCGCACTCGGCTTTTGCATGGCGTTGTAACGCCCCGGTATTGTAAGGTAACCATCTTGGTGCCGCTGTTGTTGTATGGAAGACCAGCGTGAAACTACCCGCGAACACCGTCATCGCTCCGAGGAAGCTGAGCCAGTATCTTCTGCGTCTGCGAGTAGAGGATGACAAGTCGCAATTTCTCGCGCTGGCCGGCTACACGCTGGACGATGCGGACCGGCTCATGCGGGACATCCGCGAGCAACTGCTGCCGCTGGAAGCCGAGTTTCACGAGGAGACGGAATACGGGCCGAAATATCGGATTCGCGGCACGCTGACCGGGCCGAATGGGCGGGTGTTGCGCGTCGTGACGATTTGGATGAAAGAGAACGCGACAAACCAGACAAAGTTTGTTACGTTATTCCCCGACAAGCTATGAAATACGAACTCTACACGCGAATGGCTTTAAGTGTTGACCTGCCCGAACACGGTCTGCGCCGTGGCGACGTGGCGACGCTTGTCGAACACCACCCCGGCCGACCCGGCCAAGAGGACGGCTACAGCTTGGAAGTTTTCAACGCCGTCGGCGACACCGTGGCCGTGGTCACCGTGGGCGAGTCACAAATTGAGCCATTGACCGCTGACGAATTGTTGTCTGTCCGTCCCGCTCGCTGGGATGGCACTGTGAAGGTAGGATACGATCGCGCCCCGAACGTGCGGGACGGTTGAACCCGCCGTGGTCTCACGTAAACGCCGTGAGTGATGAAGCAGACAAAGGTACAAAAACTCTGGCAGCAGTTTTTCAGAAACAGTGCGAACTCGTGCCATTGTTGAAGCGACAATCCCCGGGAGGCCGGGGAAGTTGTCGTTTCCGCCGTCCTAGCAGCGCCGTTAGCGGAAACCAACAGCAGTCTCGCTGACGGCATCGCGCCAGCGATGGCGGCAGCGAGACTGCTGATTCGTTTGTTTTGGCTTCCCCCCAGAGGCGCGTGAGTTAGAATATCACGGAATGTTTGGAGCGGGTAAACTGAGTTTTGGCTTCCCCCCAGAGGCGCGTGAGTTAGAATAATCGCGGGTGTGACCAACAGCATTTTTAAGGTTTGGCTTCCCCCCAGAGGCGCGTGAGTTAGAATTTGCTCGCGTTTCAGTGCAGCAAAGGTGTAGTTTTGGCTTCCCCCCAGAGGCGCGTGAGTTAGAATAGGGCAAGCCGGTGGACTGCATCACCAAGAGTTTTGGCTTCCCCCCAGAGGCGCGTGAGTTAGAATTGGCGACAAATCCGGCGCTTCCCGGTTCTAGTTTTGGCTTCCCCCCAGAGGCGCGTGAGTTAGAATTTACAGCAGGCGGCACTCGACCGGATAGCAGTTTTGGCTTCCCCCCAGAGGCGCGTGAGTTAGAATGCGAGGGCGACCAGAAAGACCATGAGCAGAGTTTTGGCTTCCCCCCAGAGGCGCGTGAGTTAGAATCAGCGAGCCGTGCAAGTGGTGGCGAACGCCGTTTTGGCTTCCCCCCAGAGGCGCGTGAGTTAGAATACTGCGCGGGAAAAGCCTTACCTGCTGGTGGTTTTGGCTTCCCCCCAGAGGCGCGTGAGTTAGAATGCGATCCCGACATTGCCGACGGGCTACACAGTTTTGGCTTCCCCCCAGAGGCGCGTGAGTTAGAATGGATATGTTTGTTAAGCGCGTGCTTACCGAGTTTTGGCTTCCCCCCAGAGGCGCGTGAGTTAGAATGAGAATGACAACGAAGCTACGGAACAAGCTGTTTTGGCTTCCCCCCAGAGGCGCGTGAGTTAGAATACGGCAGGTGCGGATAAGCCAGAAGAATCTGTTTTGGCTTCCCCCCAGAGGCGCGTGAGTTAGAATTTTGTCACCCAGCGCCTCGGATGTGAAGGTGTTTTGGCTTCCCCCCAGAGGCGCGTGAGTTAGAATATGAATCATGCCGACCTTTGCCGAAATCGAGTTTTGGCTTCCCCCCAGAGGCGCGTGAGTTAGAATTCGCCACTGTTCCACCACCGCGCACTTGAAGTTTTGGCTTCCCCCCAGAGGCGCGTGAGTTAGAATGCACGGGCGTCTCAGCCTGACCGACGTTTTGTTTTGGCTTCCCCCCAGAGGCGCGTGAGTTAGCATAGACGGAAAAGTGAGAC